>DAHUYZ010000055.1 GCA_027306855.1 Solirubrobacterales bacterium
CCAGTACTTGACGATCGCTCTCTTGCGCTCCGAGGACCGGGCGGAGCAGCTCGAGACTCGCTCAGTACGGTTGGCCTCCATGCAGCTCGGCATGCTCGTCACGCTCGTCGAGACCCTTGCGCTACGGGACAAGACCACAGCCCGCCACGCAGCCGCCGTTGCACGCTACGCGCGTACGCTTGCACGCGAGCTCGATTGCGACGAAGCCGAGCAGGAGCTCATTCATACAGCGGGTCTCCTGCACGACATCGGCAAGTTCGCGCTGCCCGACCGCATCCTCCACGCCGAGATCCTCTCTGACGACGATTGGGCCGTGGTTCGCCGCCATCCCCAGGAGGGCGCTACTCTCGTCGGCCGCCTCGACGGCTACGGCCCTGTCGCGGACGCGATCCTCTACCACCACGAGCACGTCGACGGCAGCGGCTACCCCGCGGGCCTGATCGGCAACGAGATTCCTCTCGCCTCACGGATCATCGCCGTCTGCAACGTGTACGACACGCTCACCGCGCGCGACTCCTACCGCTCGCCGATGACCCCCCAGGACGCGATCGCCGAGCTTCGAAAGGTCTCGGGCCGACAGCTCGACCCCGACATTGTCGATGCCTTCGTGACCATGCTCGAGCGCGAGGGCCCCGTGACGTTCGCGCACGGGGACGACGCCGATTTCGAGGCCGAGCTGGCCTTCGAGCGACGTGCACGAGCGATCGCACAGCCTTCCTTCGGGTAGGCCACGTCTCTACGCTCCTCCGACGCCGTAACGCGGGGCTTACGCTTGAGTGCCCCGCTTCTTAACGCAAACAGGGCGCCGTAACCGGTCACGACGCCCTGCTTATCGAAACAAATCTTGGTCTAGCCGTGCCAACCCATTACACGCTCCTTCCGTCACTCGGGCGGGTCCGCTCTCGCGCGACGGAGGATCTCCATCCATCCCAAGCACGATGAGCGTTGAGTAGGTTTGCGAAGCATATTATCGGGATGAGCGGAAATGTCCAGTTAGGTTTGCGTTTGCACGCCTGCTTGCAGGACGCCGCCCTAAAAGTTTTGATTTGCAGGACTTTCCGGCCTGGGCCCGAAACGCCGTGTTAGCGCCGATGCCATTCGAAAAGCTCGAATGAGCTGCCCAAACGTCCGCAAAGCTCCAGCACCCTCATCTTTTGCGCCCAGACTGCCGATGATCTGAGCATCCCGGCAGTTGCGCCCGCTACGCTGAAGGCATGCGAGCCGGGCCATCGAGACCACAAGACCGACGAGGAGCCCAAGTGCAGGCAAGCGCATCCCCCAGCCACGAACACCAGCTCGTCTTTACGAGCTCCCAGGCCGCTCGCTATCTAGGCGTCTCGCTCGCCACGATCCGTCGCTGGACGGACGCGGGCTATCTGACCGGCTACAGGACCCCAGGCGGCCAGCGGCGCTTCTCCAGAGAGCAGCTCGACGACTTCATCGCCTCGCTGCAGCGCACCGGCACACGCTCGGGCTCCAAGGCAGCTCGGAAGACCAGCCAGGCCGTTTGAGACCGGTCGGCCGTCTGGAACAGGCGCCCGTCGCTGCGCCGCTCAGCGGGCGAGGCGGCCGAACTTCTCGCGCAGCCTGCGATAGAACGAGGAGCCAGGCAGCTGGGCGATGATGCCGACCCTGTCTTCAAAGCGCGCCTCGATGCTCGCGTTAGGAGCGAGTTCGCATACCGGACGGCCGTCCACCGAGACGTCGAGCGCCTCGCGCGAGCGGTTGTGGATGCCGAGCAGGTCCGCCGGCGCGGCCACGAGCGTGCGGGCCGTGAGCGAATGTGGCGCGATGAACGACACGACGAAGCCCTCGACCCCCCACGCCATCACAGGACCGCCGTTGGCGAGGTTGTAGCCGGTCGAGCCGGCGGGCGTGGCGACTACGAGCCCATCGCAGCGCACGCTGCCGACCTCCTCGCCGTCGAGCACGTAGGCGAGCTCCGCGACACGCTCGCCCACCTTGCGATGGATCGCGATGTCGTTGATCGCCCGCTCCACGCCCCCCGGCGCAGCGAGAGCGATCGCGGGCAGCTCGAGCAGCTCGAAATCGCCGGCGAAGGCCCTGCGCAGGCCCTCCCGCAGATCCTGCGGCTCGACCGTCGCCAAGAAGCCGATGTCGCCGAAGTTCACGGCGAACACGGGCACGCCCGTCATCGCGTACGTGCGCAGCGCCCTCAAGATCGAGCCGTCGCCGCCGAGCACCACACATAGGTCGACGTCGCTGCTCGGCTCCACGTCGACCGCCACCCCCTCGCGTGCCTTCACGCCGTGCTTGCGCGTCTCTTGCTCGTCGAAGCGCAACGTCACGCCCGCGTCCCGCGCCGCCGCCAGCAGCTCCGCGAGCGCCGCCGAGGTCTGCGCTGGGTGGCTGTGCGTAAGGACCGTCGCCGCCCTGGCCGTCATCGGGCGTGGTGCGATGACGGCGCCGCCGCTCCCATCCCCCGCCTCTCTCTGCCCGCTCACGGTCTTCTCGCTCATTGCTCGGCCTCGCCCGCCATCTGCTCTATCTCCTCGCGATCCGTCGCCGCGCCGTCGCGACCCGCCTCGGCCAGCCACACGAAGGTCTCGCGATTGCCCTTCGGCCCGGGCAGACCAGAGGAGGCGTAACCGAGCACGGACTCTCCCTGCTCGCGCGCGAACACACCGACATCTACGAGCGCCTTCAAGCGTGCGTCGCGATCGCGAACGACGCCGCCCTTGCCGACCCACTCGCGCCCGACCTCGAACTGGGGCTTGATCATCGCCAGCACATCATGGCGATCGGCCATGCAAGACAGCACGGCGGGCAGGATCTTGCGCAGCGAGATGAACGACACGTCGATCGCCGCAAGGCTCGGCACGGCGGGCAGCATCTCGGGCGTGAGCGTGCGCGCGTTCGTTCGCTCGAGCAACGTCACGCGGGGATCTTCGCGCAGGCGCAGGTGTATGTCGCCGTAGCCGACATCTACGGCGATCACCCCGCTTGCGCCGCTCCGCAGCAGGCAGTCCGTGAACCCGCCCGTCGAAACGCCCACGTCGAGCGCCAGCCGGCCTTCGACCGCAAGGCCCGTCGCGGCCAGCGCGTTCGCGAGCTTGATCCCCCCGCGCGACACGTACTTCGGCTGCTCGCGCACATGCACGACCACATCATCTCTGACCAGCTCACCCGGCTTGGCGGCCTTGCGGCCGTCGTCCCCGACCGTCACATCCCCCGCCATCACCGCCGCCGCCGCCCTGCTGCGCGACGCGAACAACCCTCGCTCGGAAAGCAACGCGTCCAGCCGCTTCTTCGTGACCGCTCTCGTCATCTTCGCTTGCGCGAACGGTAGCCCGTTACGCCTATGATTCTCCAACCGAGCGGCCGCGATCGAGCCGCTTCCCACGACCGCGCATTGCCTATGTGATCGACATCACACAAACATGCGTTCCCCTGCTGCATCATGGTGCTCGACCCGAAGTACAGCAGCATCCCTCCTCCCCGAAACGGCCCGCCTCCCCAGCGGGCCGTTTCTTTTAGGCGCCGACGGCGGCTGAGCTGCGATCGCCGATCGCGGCCCGTACGCGCTCCGCGATGCGCTCGCCCGTGAAGCCGATCTCCTCGTGCAAGAGGCTCGGCTTGCCGTGCGTCACGTAGCGGTCGGGCAGACCGACCCTCAGGATGCGCACGCCGCTCGCGCCGGCGCCCGCCTCGTTCAGGGTCTCCCAGACCGCCGAGCCGAAGCCGCCCGCGACGACGCCCTCCTCGACGGTCACGAGCAGGTCGTGCTCGGCCGCCAGCTGGGCCATCAGACCGGCATCGATCGGCTTGGCAAAGCGCGCGTCCGCCACGGTCACCGACAGCTCGTCTCCCGCGAGCAGGTCGGCCGCCGCCAGCGCCTTGCCGACCCCCGTTCCGTAGCCGATCAGCGCCACGCGGCGCCCGGTCGTCGCACCCTTGCCCTCCCGCAGGATCTCCCCCGACCCGATCGCGATCGTCTTCGGCTCGTCCGGCAGCGCGACGCCGACCCCCTCCCCGCGGGGGTAACGCAGAGCGATCGGGCCGTCGTCGTAGCTCAGCGCCGTGCGCAGCATGTGCACGAGCATCGCCTCGTCGCGCGGCGCCATCAGCACTATGTTCGGCAAGCAGCGCAGATAAGCGATGTCGAAGGCCCCATGGTGCGTCGGACCGTCGTCGCCAACCAGACCCGCGCGGTCCATCGCGAACACGACGTTCAGCTTCTGCAGGCAGACGTCGTGGACGATCTGGTCGAACGCCCGCTGCAAGAACGTCGAGTAGATCGCCGCGACCGGCTTGACGCCCTGCAACGAGAGTCCCGCGGCGAACAGGACCGCCTGCTGCTCGGCGATGCCGACGTCGAAGTAGCGCTCCGGCAGCGCCTTCTGCAGGATGTTCAGGCCCGTCCCCGAGTTCATCGCGGCCGTGATCCCCACGACGCGAGCGTCGCGTTCGCACTCGCGTAGAAGCGCTTCGCCGAACACCTGTGTGTACTGCGCCGGCGCCGCTTTCGCCGCTGGCGCGCTCCCGGCGGGCGCGGGGGCGCCGTCGAGATCGACTTGGGCTTGGCCGCGTGCCACTTCTCCATGCCCTCCAGTCCCCCGTCCTCCGCGGGAGCAAAGCCCTTGCCCTTGACAGTCGCGATGTGGACCACGACCGGCCGCTGCGCCGCGAGCGCCTCGCGCAGAGCGACCCTCAGAGCATGCACGTCATGACCGTCGATCACGCCCATGTACGCCCAGTCGAGCTCCTCCCACCACAGTCCCGGCGCCCAGAACGCCTTGATCGACTCCTTCAATTGCGGGCCCAGCCGCTCGAACGCCGCGCCGATCCCGCCCGGCAGGCGCGTCAGGTTGCCCTCCACGCCTGAGCGCGCATGCCACAGCTTCGGGTTCAGGCGCACCCTGTTGAAATAACGCGACAGCGCGCCCACGTTCGGCGCGATCGACATGCCGTTGTCGTTGAGCACCACCACGATCGGCGTTCCCAGGCCGCCCGCCTGGCCGATCGCCTCGAACGCGACTCCACCGGTCATCGCGCCATCGCCGATCACCGCTACGACCTTCCCGTCGGCGCCGTCGCCGCCGAGGTGGCGCATCCCCTCCTTGATGCCGACCGCATAGCCGACCGACGTCGAGGCGTGGCCGGCGCCCATGATGTCGTGCTCTGACTCCGCGATCGAGCAGAACGGCGCGAGCCCTTCGTACTGACGGATCGTGCACAGAGCGTCGCGCCTGCCCGTCAGCACCTTGTGCGGGTAGGCCTGATGGCCGACGTCCCACAGGATCTTGTCGCGCGGGGAGTCCAGCAGCGAGTGCAGCGCGACCGCCAGCTCGCACGTGCCGAGGTTCGCGCCGAAGTGCCCGCCGATCTCGCCGACCGTCTCGATGATGTGCTCGCGCACCTCCTGCGCGAGCTGGACTAGCTGCTCGTCGCTGAGTGTCTTCAGATCGTTGGGGCCGTCTATGCCGTCGAGGATGCTCACGATGTCCGGGTGTAGATGAAGTCTGTTATCTGCTCGAGCTCGCCCGCCGCGGCGCCGTCGCCCGGGAGCGCCGCCATCGCCTCACCGAGCGCCTCGTGGGCCGTCCGGTGAGAGTCGGCCGCCAGCTCCCTGGCTCGATCGATGCCGAACTCGCTTACGTATGTGCGCTTGCCGTGCCTCTCATCGCTACCTCGCGGCTTGCCCAGCGCCGCGTCCGTGCCGGTTACGTCCAGTATGTCGTCGACGATCTGGAACAGCACCCCAAGCTCCGACGCAAAGCGCTGAAAGGCCATTGTCGCAGGTCCGCGCAGGTCCGCCAAGCACAGCACGCACACTACCGAGGCGCCGATCAGACGCCCGGTCTTCAGCTCGTGCAAGCGTCTCAGGCCCTCCGCGCCGTCCGGCGCCTGCCCGCGCACGTCCACGTACTGCCCCCCCACCATCCCGTTTACGCCCGTCGCCGCCGCCAGCTCGGCCGCCGCGGCTAGCACGCGCTCAGCCGGCGAGCGCTGCTCGGCGAGCAGGTGGCGGAATGCCTCCGCGTACAGCCCGTCCCCCGCGAGGATCGCCACGTCCTGACCGAACGCGACATGGCACGTCGGTCGCCCGCGCCGCAGATCGTCGTCGTCCATCGCCGGCAGGTCGTCGTGGATCAGCGAGTAGGTGTGGATCAGCTCGATCGCGCCCGCCAGCGGCATCGCCTCCTCGCGTTCCAGACCGATCGCGTGCGCCGTGGCGAGCGCAAGCACCGGGCGGATGCGCTTGGCGGGCGCCAGCAGCGAATAGCGCATCGCCTCCTCGAGCCCGGCCGTCAACGGCTCGTGGGAGAAGCGCAATCCCTCCAGGTAGCGCTCGACCTCCTTGCGCAGATGCTCGGGATAAGAAGCGTTCATGCGCGTCTGTCCCGGTCTACCCTGCACGCCCCCGCCAGAGGCGCAGCGGCGCACCCGGCCATCTACAACAGCGAGTCCTGGCCCGGCACGGGCGGAGCGACCTCGGCTCGCGCCTTGAGCTCGAGCTCTGTGCTCGCGCGTGTCGCGAGTGTGGCGCACTCCTCGACCATCGCCGCCGCGGCGTCCATCGACAGCTCGCCCGAGCGCAGCTGGTCAGCGGCTCGCTCGAGCTGTTCGATCAGCTCGTCTATCTGCTCGAGGCTGGTCGCTCTCATGTCTGACTCGCATTGTGGCGCACCTCGCGCAGCACCGCGCCGAGCACGCCGTTCACGAACGCCGGCGCGTCCGGGCCGCAGAACGTCTTCGCGGTTACAACGGCCTCCTCGATCGCGCCCTCCGCCGGGATCGGCTCGTCCGCCGGTGCGGCGTCCGGGTGCAGCATCTCGATCAGCGCGACCCTCATGATGTTGCGCTCCAAGGGCGCTATCCGCTGCACCGACCAGCCCGTCGCGTGACGGCCGATCAGCTCGTCGAGCTCTTGTGCGCGGTCCGCCGCGGCGTGCGCGAGCGCGCGCGTGAACAGGGACGCGTCGCTGCCCAGCGTCTCCTCCAACGGCCGGCCCGTCAGGTCATGCTGATAGAGCGCCACGACGGCCGCCCTTCGCTGCTCGGAGCGGCGCATCGCTCTCTCAGCGAGTCGCCGGCGGGATAGCCGTTTCGCACACGGGCAAGGGCGGGACGACAGCCCTCATGCGCGCGATACGTAGTCGCCGGAGCGCGTGTCCACGCGCACCTTCTCGCCGACCTCGACGAACAACGGCACCTGAATCACCGCGCCGGTCTCGAGCGTTGCGGGCTTGTTGCCCCCTCCGGACGCGGTGTCCCCGCGCAGGCCCGGCTCGGTCTGCGTGACCTGCAGGTCCACGGCGCTCGGCAACTGGATGTCCGACGGCGCGTCGTCTATGAACAGCACGTCGACCTCGCTCGACGGCGTGATCCAGCGCAGCGTTTGCGCGACGCTCGCCTCGGGGATCGCAATCTGCTCGAAGGACTCGCTGTCCATGAAGTGCGCGTCGGTGCCGTCGGCGTAGAGGAACTGCATCTTGCGCGCCTCCGTCCTGACCGCCCTGAACTTCTCCCCCGCCCTGAACGTCCGGTCGATCACGGCGCCGTCCGAGGCCCTGCGCAGCTTCGTGCGCACGAAGGCCCCACCCTTGCCCGGCTTGACGTGCTGGAACTCGAGGATCTTGAAGACCGTCCCCTCGACGTCGATGTGGTTGCCGTTCTTGAACTGATTTGTACTCAGAGCCACATTGCCCTACCTTGATCTGCCAGCGGCAGGCTATCGCCCGCGCCGCCTGCGTGACCGGTTGACAGTCTGCTCTGGGCTGTGCTCCTCGCCGCCCAGGCCGTGGCTCAGGCCCAGCCGCCGGGCGAGCTGGCGCATCTCTTGGCGCTCGCTGGTGCCGACGAGCGTCACCCCCACTCCGCGGTTGCCGGCGCGCCCGGTTCGCCCGACACGGTGAATGTAGGTCTGATGGTCAGCCGGCGGGTCGAAGTTGATCACGTGTGAGACCCCCTCGACGTCGATCCCGCGCGCGGCGAGATCGGTCGCGACGAGCGTATCCACATGCCCCGACCGCAGGCGCGACAGTGCTCGGTCGCGCTGGCTCTGGGACTTGTTGCCATGGATCGCTACAGCCTTCTGGCCCCGTGCGTCCAGGCGCTTGACGAGACGGTCCGCTCCGCGCTTGGTGCGCACGAACACGATCGTTCGGTCGCGGTCCCCCTGCAGCTCCTGGACCAGCGCCTCGAGACGCTGCTCGCCACGGACCGCGACGAACCTGTGCTCCACCAGCGCCTCCGCTTGACGAGAGGGCGCACGATGCTCGTGGGCGATCGCGTCGGAGGTGTAGCGGGCGGCAAGATCGCCGGCGACGCCGTCGAGCGTGGCGGAGAAGAACAGCGTCTGCCGCTCGCTGGGACACGCCCCTAGGATGCGATCGATCGCGGGTCGGAATCCCATGTCGAGCATGCGATCTGCCTCGTCGAGCACGAGCATGCGGATCCGCTCGAGCGTGAACGTCCCTCGCGCAAGGAGATCCTCGAGGCGACCCGGGGTAGCGACCAGGATGTGCGCGTGTTTCGCCCTCGCCGCCTGCGCCGAGACGGAGACGCCACCATAGACGGCAGCCACGCGCAGACCCTTCGCGGCAGCGAGGTCCTCCAGCTCGGTCACGATCTGGGCGGCGAGCTCGCGCGTGGGCGCCAACACCAGCGCGGCGGGTGCCGGACCACTGTCGATGCGCTCCGCGAGCGGGATACCGAAGGCGAGCGTCTTGCCCGAGCCGGTTGGGGCCTTGACGAGAACGTCCCGGCCGGCCAACACGTCCTGGAGGACCAGTCGCTGGACCGGGAAGGGCGCCGTGATCGCACGGCGCGACAGGGCGCCGCACACGGCGCCGGAAACGCCGAGATCGGCGAAGGACTGCTTAGACATCTGACTACTGCTCCTGACGGCGCTCGCAGGCGCCTGCGGTTCGGAGGCTCTGGCTGACCCGAACCGCCCCTGGCGGGACTCAAGCGAGCTAACCCCGCGGCCGAAAGACTCGACCGCCGGCACAGACGCTAACAGACAGCCACCGCGTGGACCCCTCCACGCCCCCGGAGCGCTGCCTCATGGCGATCGTCCGGCGCGACGGCTGCGGCACGGTAAGCTCCTATTGATACGAACATGCGGCGAGGCGACGCAGCCCGCGCAGGCTTTGCCTGCGGCAAAGGAATTCTTCTTCGCGCGATCCCTCTCCCAATCAGCGCCGGGGTATGGGACAGCTCTGAACGCATGAATGCTAGGAGAGCACGGTGCCAACTCCCTACCAGCAGCGTCAACAGGAGCAGCACGAACAGAAGCTCGAGGACATCCGCGAGCAGGTGGCCAACGGGAAGCTCGTGATCCGCCAGATGACGCCGCAGGAGCGCAAGCGCTTCCCGCCGCGTGAGCCTGCAGCCTCGAGCTCACGCGGCAACCGGCGCTGATGGCCCGCTTCTTCATCCCACCGCTCGCCGACGGCGGCCCGGCAGCCGAGCGCACCTACCGCGAGCTGCGCGACCAAGCCGAGCTGCACACAGGAGCGATCTCCCGAGAGCGCCGCATAGAAGGCCTGCTTTGCAGGCGAAGCGGACGCGACTGCCTGCTGCGCGTCGGCGAGCACGACGCCGGCAACGGCCAAATGGTGACTGCCATCATCCAGCTCGGCCGAGACACCTACACCGTGCACCACCTCGGCGCCGACCCAGGCCGGCCACCCGATCCCATCGTGCTCCGTCAGTCCGACATTTACACGATCACCGACTTCCAATAGAGCACGTCCCCGCAGAGCACGTTCTCAAGCGCTTGCGCTGAAAAGCCGATGCTCCCTGTGTGAGGCGGCGTGCGGACGAGAACGCTGTTTGGATCGCCCTGGCCGGCGTGGCGGTCGCGGCGATGGCCTTCCTCGGGCTTCGGGAATTCGCATTCAACGACTACGACAACGAGGCGCGGCCCGCGGTCGAGGCGCTCGTGCACGGCCATCTCGGCTCGTTCTTGACGCTCGCGCCCGTGTACGGCGGGTCTTTGCTGGAGCGCACCCCGTTCGCGCTGGCGGCCGGCCTGTTTGGCGGGGGCGAGCTGGCCGTCTACCGGATGATGGCGCTCCCCTGCCTGCTCGCCGGCGCGGCGCTCGGCATATGGCTGATCGCCTGGATGCGCCGCGACGGTCAGAGCCGGCTCGCGCAGGCGGTCGCGCTGATCGTGTGCGTCGCCAACCCCGTGACGCTGCTCGCGCTTGAAATCGGCCATCCCGACGAGTTGTTCGGCGGCGCGCTGTGCGTAGCGGCCGTGCTGCTCGCATCGCGCCGTCACGACGTCTGGGCGGGGCTTGCGCTGGGCCTGGCGATCGCAAACAAGGAGTGGGCGGTGCTCGCGATCGGGCCCGTCCTGCTCGCGCTGCCCGCCGGACGCGTTCGCTGCATGTCCATCGCGGGCGCCGTCACGGCCGCCCTGCTGGCGCCGTTCGCGCTCGCCGGCGGCGGCTTTCTCGCGGGCCTGCACAGCGCCGCGACCTCAGCGGGTGGCGCGGGCGCGGCGGGCACGAGCTTTCAGCCGTGGCAGATTTGGTGGTTTCTCGGCTCGCCTGCCCACGCTGCCGGCGCTGCCCTGAACGCGATACCGGCCGGCGCTCGACTCGCGCCCGGCTGGGTCGAGCAGGTCGGCCATCCCTTGATCGTGCTGCTCGCCCTGCCTCTGACGCTGGCGGCGTGGCTTGCGATGCGCCGCTCGCGCGGTGTCTCGCCTGAGCACACCGCCCTCTTGCTGCTCGCCCTGCTGTTGCTCGAGCGCTTCATGCTCGACCCGTGGGACAACGTCTACTACCCGCTGCCGTTCCTGCTGGCCCTGCTCGCTTGGGAGACGTTGGCGCTGCGTCGCCCCGCGCTGCTGGCGGCGGGCGCGATGCTGGCCGTCTGGATCGGCCATCGCTCGATCGGGCTGATCGTCACGCCGGACGTCCAGGCCGCTTTCTTCGCCGTCTGGACTGTGCCGCTCGCCCTCGCGCTCGCCGCCAGGCTCTATGGCGCGCCGCTCATGAGGCGCCTACGCGACGACCGTAAGCTCCTTGGGGAGCCCGGTGAGCAGCTCGCAGCCCTCGTCGGTAACGACCGCCAGGTCCTCGATGCGCACGCCGAGGCGATCGGGTAGGTAGACGCCGGGCTCGATCGTCACGACGTTCCCGGCCACCAGGTCCTTCTCGGGCGCGTTGAACGAGAGGCGCGGCCCCTCGTGCACCTCCATCCCGACGCCGTGGCCGAGGCCGTGGCGGAAGCATTCGCCGTGACCGGCGTCGTCGATGATCTCGCGCGCGATCGCGTCCACATCGCGCGTGCCCGCGCCGGCGCGCACACCGGCGAGCGCGGCCTGTTGGGCACGCAGGACGAGCTCATATACATCGCCCGCCTCTGACGACAGCTTGCCGGTGGCGTACGTGCGCGTGCAGTCCGAGCAGTAGCCGTCGAGCTCCGCGCCCCAGTCGATCGTGACGAGCGCGTTGCGCGGGATCGGCGCGGCGCTCGGCTGGGCGTGCGGGAGCGCGCCACGGGCGCCGCTTGCCACGATCGAGGAGAAGCTCGGAACGTCGGCGCCGAGCCTGCGCATGCGCAGCTCCAGGTCGATCGCCACGTCGCGCTCGATGCGCCCGGCCAGGCCGTCTTCGAGCACTCCCCGCATCGCCTCGTCGGCAAGCTGCGCCGCCGCCCTGACGCGGGCGACCTCGGCCTCGTCCTTGACTTCGCGCATCGCCTCGATCAGGCCGCTTGCCTTTCGCGTCTTCCAGCTTGGCGGCAGCAGCTCGCGCAGGCGGGCGTGGCGCCCGTACGTGAGCGTGCGCTCTTCGAAGCCGATCGCCCCGCGCACGGCCGTCGGCCCGCGCTGTTGCGCCTCTTCGGTCAGCGCCTGCGCGGCGCTCTCGATCACGTCGACCGGGGCGATCACGATCTCGAAGACGTCGGGCACCTCTTCGAGGACCTGCGTCTTGTAGCGGAAGTCGGTGAAGAACATGTGGCGCTCTCTGCCGATCGCCGACGCGATCAGCGCCAGCCCGTTCGAGCCGGTGAAACCGGCGATGTAGCGCAGGTTGACGGGCGCGAAGACGACCAGGCGGTCGAGCTCCAGCTCCCCCATCTCCTGGGCGAGCCTGTCGAGACGCTCGAGCTCGCTCACTGCTCAGTCTCCCCCGTCACGTTTGGCCTCTCGTCCAAATGCTGCTTCAGCCGGGCGAGCGCGAGCCTGTAGCCCTCCTCGCCCTTGCCGCGGATCGACTCCAGGCACAGGTCTTCGATCACGGACAGCGCCCGCCACGGCTCGCGCGCCTTCACGTCTGAGAGGTGGACCTCGACGGCGGGCACGGCGGCGAGATCCAAAGCGTCGTGGATGGCCCAGGAGTAGTGCGTCCACGCGCCGGGGTTGAGGATCGCGCCGTCGACGAGATCGCGCAGTCCGTGCAGGCGCTCGACGTACTCGGTCTCGGAGTTCGTGTGGAAGAAACGCGCCTCGATCCCGAGCTCGGTCGCGAAGGACTCGATCCGCCGCTCGAGCTCATCGAGCGTGAGCGTGCCGTAGTGGACCGGATCGCGCCGTCCGAGCATGTCGAGGTTGACGCCGTGCATCACTTCGATGCGGTATTCCGCGGCGCTCATGTCTGGGCGCTCATGATACGTAGAGTTCCGCGAGCGCCCCGCGCAGATCGTCCTCGGCGATCTCACAGCCGGTCCGCACCTCGCCGGGCTCGCTGACGAGTACGAACGGGACCTGCGCGCCCATGCGCTTCTTGTCGCGTCGCGTGGCGGCGATCAGCGCATCGGGGTCGATGTCGGGGTGAAGCGCGACCGGCAGGCGGTGGGCGAGCAGGATGGAGCGCACCAGCTCGCGCAGCTCCTTGCGCCCTGACAGGCGCAGCGCGCACAGCAGCCCGAGCCCGACGGCCTCCCCGTGGCGGTAGCGCGCGTAGCCCGTGACCGTCTCGATCGCGTGGGCGACGGTGTGCCCGAGGTTCAGCGCCTGGCGGCGTCCCGCGTCGCGCTCGTCCTGCGCGACCACGTCTACCTTCGCGCGCGCGCACGCGAGGATCGTGCGCTCGTCCAGCGGCTCGTCTGCCGCGACGCGCTCCCACAGCTCACCGCCCGCGATCAGAGCGGTCTT
>DAHUYZ010000056.1 GCA_027306855.1 Solirubrobacterales bacterium
GAATGTTTTACTTGTTACTCGTAACTCGATACTTCACTCAAAGTTGCCCACAAGCTTTGTGCGAGGCGCCGGCCAAAGGGGCGAGGTTGCATGGCGAGGGGACGGCGCGGTCACTGTGGACCTCTCGCCCGTCACCCCGATGCGCTGCTCCGTCCTCTCCACCGCTTCCCTCTCCTGCTCCCCATGAGCCGACCCTGAAGCCTCGTCGCGGAAACTGCTCCGCGACCTGACAGGGCCATCATGCGGTCCGCGTACTCATTCGTCTAGTCCAGCGCTTGACCGTTCTTGGCCGCGACTATGGCCCGCGGAATGCGATCGCGGCGCAAAAAACCATCCCAGGCGGTGCGTAGGGTGGCCAGCGTGCTCACAACCGACGCGCACCGACCGATGAGTCTCGAGAGCCCCTGGCCGCCTCAGATGGGCGAACCGCTGCCGCGGGCAGGGGCGGCGTATGGCGTGCGCGAGAAGCTGGCCGGATACTCGCTGGACACGGGCGCGCGCATCCGACCCCGCCATCGCGCCGCAATGGGAGGAGGCAGCCCTCGCGGGTGATCTGATCGCCTGTCCGATCATCACGCTCGAGCTGCTCCACGACGCTCCCGACCGCAGTCATGTCGACACCATCACAGCCGCGATAGCCGACTTGCGACAGGCTCCGGTCACACGCTCAGCTATTGGGATAAAGGACATGGTTCAGATTGATAGTGAGTAGAGACTTACTTTTCACTTTACTCATTACTCATTACTCGTTACTTGCTTCAATCCTGGTCGCCCGCGGGCGACCATGAAAGTTTCCACGGCAACCTCTGGTTGCCGTCTTGACTGCCACTCCTGTCTCGACACCGGAGGTGCGGGACGAGGGGGGAAGATTGGGTCGCGGGGCGCTCCGAGCGCCTCGGAGATCGACCGAGGGTCGGTCTCGGGGGGCGGGCCTTGGGCTCGCCGCAAATTCCCCATCCCCTACCGCGCGTAGCGTGCATGGACGGCGATCGGACGCGGTCGCTTCGTGTCGACCGACAGGAGAGCTACCATGACGAGCATGGCCAAAGCGCAGACCAGCAACGGGAAGATCGACCGGCTCAGTCCCGAGGAGCTGGCCGAGATCACCCACCTGCCCAAGTACGCGACCGTCGAGGAACGACGGGCTGCCCTGAAGCGCGCCACCACCGGTCTGCGCTTCAAGACCCGCATCACGCTGGACATGTACCGCCGTCGGTAGGTCCCGATGAGTCCTGCAGGCGGGCGCCGACCCGTCCACACTCGCGGCGTCTTTGCGCTCGAGCAGGAGCAGCTCGTCCTGCCCGACCCGATCGCCCTGGACACCAGCTTCGTCCTCGAGGCACTGATAGCCACCCAGCCGCTGCACGGCGTCTGCGACGCCTTCCTCACACGCATCTTCGACAGCGGCATCAGAGTCGTCACCAGCGAACTGCTGCGCGCCGAGCTCGCCGAGGCGACCTTTGCGAATGCCCTGAAGGAACGCTGGCGCGGCAAGTGGCGAACGCACCGAACCGATGGACGCTCCCGCCCCCGCGCCGGGCGACTGCTCAACCACACTCTCGCCCGGTATGACGACATGCTCGGGAGCCTCCCCCACAGCTCCGTTCGTCTCGGTCAAGTACCCAGCTCCGCGCCCACGCTCATGATCGACTATGGGCTCGCTTCCTACGACGCGATCCACGCAGCCAGTGCCATAGCCGCCGGCGCCAGGGCGATCGTCACGCTCGACACCGGCTTTGCGCTGCTGCCCGCAACACAGCTCGCGATCTACACCGACCGCTCCCGCCTCGCGTCCTGCCGCAAGAAGCGAGCGCGGTGAGCCGGCGCTGCTCAGAAAAGTTCGTTCGTCCAATTTCACAACGAAACGCTCAGCTATCGGACTAAAAGACATGGTTCAGGTTAGAGGTTGAGTGAGATTTACTTTTCACTTTACTCATTACTTGTTACTTACTTCAATCCTGGCCGCCCGAAGGCGACCATGAAAGTTTGCACGGCAACCTGTCGTTGCCCTTTTCATTGCCACTCCAGTCTCGACACCGGAGGTGCGGGACGAGGGGGGAAGATTGGTTAGCGGGGACGCGCTGGCCAGCGCGTCCTTTGAGGCCGTCGGTGTGGCTTCGCCCCCACGCTGCGCTACCATTGAGTTCATGAGCACGCGTGAGAAGATCGACCAGGCGCTGAACGGACTGCCAGAGTCCGAGCTCGAGCCCGTGCTCGAGTTCATCGCCTCGCGGCAAGAGGACCCCGTGATCGCCGCGTTCCGCGACGCTCCCGACGACGACGAGCCGTGGACCGAGGACGACGAGGCGGCGATGGCCGAGGTGAGAGCCGACGACGCGGCAGGGGTGCCAAGCATCCCGTTCGAGGAGATCAAGGCCAAGTACGGGCTCTCGTGAGCGAGAAGCCTTGGTCCATCGAAGTCAAGCGACGCGCCGACCGAGACATCTCCCGCTTGGACCGGCCGGTGCGCGACCGCGTCATCGTGGCACTCGAAGCGCTTGCTGAGAATCCCCTTGGCGGATCCCTGCGCAAGCTGACCGGTCGAGACGAATCCCGCCTGCGCGTGGGCAACTGGCGCGTTCTGCTGACGCTCGACGTGCAGACCCGCACGATCAACGTCCAGCGCGTTCTGCCCCGCGGTCGCGCCTACGACCGCTAGACGCGGGGTGAAACGCTCAGGTGTGGGCTGGAAGACATGGTTCTAGTCCAGCACCCGATCGTTCTTGGCCGCGCCTACCGGACCCATTGGCGGGCCCCTTGGTCTCTAAGAAGAACGTTCGACTTAGTGACCAACCGCACGGAGGGCCCGGCTGGGTGTAGGCTTAACCGGCGGATCAGAGGGAGGAGCGATGGAGTCAGCACAGTTGGGCCACAGAAGCGCCGCGGCGATGCGCTCACCGATCAACTGGGCGCTCCTGGGACTCTTGATCCAGCGGCCGAGCTACGGGTATGAGCTCGTGCAGCGCTTCGAACGAACCTACGGCAGCACGCTCGAGCTCTCGAGCCGCTCGCAGATCTACACGGCGCTCGACAGCCTCATGCGCCGCAACCTGGTCGAGCACGCCCAGGATGAGCGCGTCGAGAACGCCCTGCGCCAGCCGAAGCCCCACTACAAGGTCACCCAAGACGGGGTCAGCGCGTACGAACGCTGGCTGATCGAGCAGGTGAGCGACGACGAGCGCCGCTCGCGCTTGATCGCCCAACACTTCGCCGCGCTGCCCCCAGAGCACGCGCTGCGCGTGCTCGAGCGCTGCGCGGAGGTCTGCCTTGACGCCGCGGGCAGGGTCGCGGCGGAGGACGACGAGCGCCGCTCCGAGCGCCCGGAGGCGCTCGCCGAGAGGCTCGCCGGCGAAGAGGAGCGGCTGCGCGCAGGGGCGGTGCTGAGCTGGATCGAGTACGCCCGCAGCGAACTCCGTGCCGCCGCGGGCGGGACCCGTCGGTGAGCCTGCTGAGCATCGAGCATGTGCGGCTGCTCGATCGCGAGAGCCCGGGCCGGCTGCTGCTCGACGACATCTGCCTGGACCTGGACGCCGGTGAGCTCGTCGCGATCTGGGGCAAACGCAGGTCGGGCCGCTCGAGCCTTCTGCACCTCGCCTGCGGCCTCGTCCAGCCCGATGGCGGCGGCGTACGTTTCGAAGGACGAGCGCTGCGCGGCCCTGCGGCGATCGGCGACGGAATCGCCTACTGCTCCGCCAGCTTTCGTGTCGGCGAAGCCTGGCCGCTCGAGCGCGAGCTCATAGAGGTTCAGCTGGCGCGCGGCGTCCCCCGCCGGCGCGCGCGGGCCCGCGCACAAGAGGCGCTCGCGCGCACCGGCGCGCACGAGCTTTCAGGGCGTCTGCTGCGAACGCTGCGTGGCGCCGAGCAGGTGCGCGCGATGCTCGCCCTAGCGCTCACGAGCACGCCCCGGCTGCTGCTCGTCGACGATGTCGTTGCGGGCGTAGAGCTCGTGCAGCGCCGCTCCATCCTGCGCCTCTTGCGCTCGCTCGCCGACGACGGCCTAGCCGTGCTGACGAGCACGGATGAGATCCCCGCGCTCGCCGGCGCCGACCGCGCGCTGACGCTCTCGGAGGGCCGCCTGCACGGCCGCTTGGCGCCCGAGCTCGCCGAGGTCGTGCAGCTGCGAGCCTCCGCCAGCGCCTGATGTCGAAGGGTCTCGCCGCGGAGCTTGCGCGCAGCCCGCGCGGGAGCGCCCGGCGGGCGCACGAGCCGCGCCCGCGGGCGCTGGTGGGGCCCTCTGCCCTCTTCTGGTTCTACATTCGCTGGCTGCGCCGCCACCTCGTGGAGGAGCTGCTCGCCGGGATCGGCGTAGCGATCGCGGTCGCGCTCGTATTCGCGACGATCGTGGCCGCCGGCAGCGTCTCCGGCTCGAGCGCACAGGCGGTGCGCACCGTGATCGGACCGGCAACGCTGCAGCTGCACGCACGCTCGAGCGAAGGCATCAGCGGCACATTGCTGCGCGCGGTCCAGCGTCTGCCGGGCGTGCAGGCGGCCGGGCCCCTGCTCGAAGCGCCTGCGACGCTGCGCGCCCGCAGCGGACATGCGGCGACCGTCGATCTCGCCGGCGCCGGCACAAGCCTCGTCTTCCTGGACGGCCTCGCACGCACGATCCCGACCACCACGCTCTCGGCGCACGGCATCGGTCTGAGCTCCCGCACCGCGGCAGAGCTCGCGATCGGCGGCTCCCCGGCCGCCCAGCACTCGAGCGTCGAGATCTATACGCGCGACAGAGCGGCGTCGGTGCCGATCTCGGCGGTGCTCGGCGGAGAAGCCTTCGGCGCGCTCTCCCACACGAGCGTCGCGGTGATGCAGCTGGCAGAGCTCCAGAGGTTGATGGGCCTGCGCGATCGCGTCTCGCGCATACTCGTGCAGCCCCGGCCGGGACAGGGCGCGAAGGTCCGCTCCGAGCTGGCGCGGCTCGCGAATGGTCGTATCGATGTCGCGGCAGCGGACCAGGACATCGGCCTGCTCAGCCAGGCGCTAAGACCGAGCGATGAGGCGAGCGCCCTGTTCGCGGCCGTAAGCGCGCTGCTCGGCGGGCTGCTCGCGACAGCGGCGCTGCTGCTCAGCGCCCCAGACAGGCGCCGAGCGATAGCCGACTTGCGCCTGATGGGCATGCGCCGCAGCGCGATCGTGCAGACCTTCATAGTCCAGACCTTGATGCTGGGGTCAGCCGCTTCGCTGCTCGGGATCCTGTGCGGCTACTGGCTCTCTGTGACGCTGCTCGCGCAGTCACCGCACTACCTGGCCGAGGCGTTCACGCTCGGCACCCAGACAGCGCTCAGCGGCGTATCGCTGCTCGCCGCGCTGGCGACCGGGATCCTGAGCTGTGGCATCGCCTCGACGCTGTCGCTGCTCGACCTTCGCGACCGCAACCCGCTGCGCAACATCTATCAGCAGCAGGGCATTCCGGGCAACGCCCTGCGTCTCTCCACGCGCCGCGCCCTGGACGCCGGCGCGCTGCTCTTGCTCGTCGCGGCGACGGCGCTGCTCGCCACGACCCCGTCGCTCGCGCTGCCGGCGTGCGTGCTGCTGGCGCTTTCGACGGTATGCGCCGTCCCGCTGGCACTGCGCACCGTGATCGCGCTCTGCACGCGGCTTGCGCGCTGGCGAGGAACGCTGACCGCGATGCCGGTCGCCCTGAGCTCGCTGCAGGCGACGACTCTGCGCAGTTTCGCGCTGGCGTCGACAGGGGCTCTGGCGCTGTTCGGGAGCATCGCGCTCGGCGGCGCGCGCAGCGACCTATCGCAGGGGATCGCGCGCTTCGCGCACAGCTACGCTTCCGACGCGACGCTGTGGGTCGGCACTCGCGGCGACGATCAGGCGGTCGTTCCCTTCGCCGCCGGAGAGCTGCCGCGGCGCATCTCCCGGCTATCCGGCGTCGAGCACGTCGCGGTCTACAGGGGCGGCTTCGTCGTGATCGGCGGCCGCCGCGTATGGGTGATCGCAAGGCCACCAGGCGCAGCGCGCAGCGTGCTCGCCTCGCAGATAGTCGAGGGCTCGGCTCAAGGCGCGGAACGCCTGCTGGCGGCAGGCGGCTGGGTCGTCGTCTCACAGCAGATCGCGCAAGAGCAGCACGTCGGGCTCGGCGGCGAGTTGACCCTGCCCACGCCAAGCGGCGAGGTCTCGCTGCGGATCGCCGCGCTTACGAGCAACCTCGCGTGGAGCCCCGGCGCGCTGTTCTTGGGCAGCGAACAGTACGCGCGCCTGTGGGGCACAGACGGAGGCCCGAGCAACGCGACCGCGCTCGGCGTGTCGCTGAAGCCGGGGGCGAGCGCGCACCTGATCGCACAGCGCATACGCCACGCGCTCGGCCGCTCGAGCGGGCTGACCGTCCGCACGAGCTCATCTCTGCAAGCGAGCATCGACACCCTCACCAGAGAAGGGCTCGACCAGCTGCGCGAGATCTCGAATCTGCTGCTGAGCGCCGCGATCGTCGCGATGGCGGCCGCCCTGACCTCGGCTGTATGGCAGCGACGCGGCGCGCTCGCCGGACTGCGCCTGTGCGGCGTCTCTCCCGCGCGCCTGCGCCGCATCCTGCTGCTGGAAGCGGGGCTGCTCTTGAGCGCCGGCTGCGTTACGGGCGCGCTCGTAGGCGTGTACGGCCAGGCGATCATAGACGGCTATCTCGGGCACGTGACAGGCTTTCCGGTCGCCGCGATAACCGCCGACGGGCGTCCGCTTCAGATCTTCGCGCTCGTCGTGAGCATCGGGCTCGCGGCAGCGCTCACGCCGATCGTCCTGGCCTCGCGGGTCTCGCCGAGCTATGCGCTGGCGGAGTGAGCGGCGTGTGGAAGAGAAACTTTTGTAATGCTCGAAGCGATGTGACTGTTGTGAGCACTCACGACAGATCGACGGTCAGACGACGAGGAGGACTCCGCGCGGCGTGCAGAGGGCTGGTCGCGCTCACGCTCACGATAGGGCTCGGTGCGGCGCCCGGCCTCGCTGCTGGGGCGCAGCTGCACGCCAGCGACACGGCGAAGCTGCGCTACGGAGGCGCGGTCGGCGAAGAGGTCTATGAGACGGGCAGCGCACACGGCACCCTGCCGGGCAGCATACGCGTGCACATGATCTTCGCCGCGACTTTCAGCGGCAGCTTTCAGATCTACACGCGCGGCGGCAGGATCGACGGACACGGTAGTGCCAAGCCGCACGGCGAAGGCGTATATGAGAGCTTCGCCGGAACGCTCGTCGTAGGCGGCGGGACAGGACGCTACCGCCACGCCCACGGCACGGCCCGCCTCTACGGCGTCTTCGATCGCGAAAACTACGCGCTGACGATCCAGACGGCGGGAACGCTGCGCTTCTGAGGTGGTCGCGATGAATCCGAGAAGGCGCCCGCGGCGAATGCGCTCGGCGCTCGGCGCGCTCGCGCTCGCCGGCGCGGCGCTCGGCGCCTGCTTCCTGCTCGGCGTCGCCCGCGCGCAAGCCCAGACGACCGCGTCGCTGCACGCCACCTTCCAGCCCTACCGGCTCGGCAGGCGCGCGACGCTGCAGTTCGAATTCGCGTTCTTCGCGCCGGCTGGCGAGGACCCGCCGCCGCTCGTCGAAATGCAGCTGCGCTACCCGCGCGGCATCAACTTCTTCCTCAACGACCTCGGCATCAGAAGATGCTCCGAGCAGGTGCTGCAGGCGTCCGGGCCGGCCGCGTGCCCGCCCAACTCGGCGATGGGCTACGGCGTCGTCAGGACCGGCATCGTGCTCGGCGGCACACCCGTCGAAGAGAGCTCGCCGATCACGATCCTGCGCGCGCCCGAACAGGAAGGCCACCTCGCGCTGCTGTTCTTTGCGGAAGGCAGACAGCCGGTTGTGACGAACGTGATCTTCTCAGGGCTCTTGCTCTCCGCCAGAGAACCGTTCGCCGGCAACGTCAAGATCGACGTGCCACTCGTCGAAACCCTGCCGGGCGCCCCGTACGTGTCGGTGCTGCACCTGCACGCAACGATCGGGCCCGAACACCTCCCCTACTACCACAATGTCGACGGAGTGTCGCTCGCGTTCCGCCCGCAGGGCATCCTGCTGCCGCCGAAGTGCCCTCGCGCGAGCTTCCCCTTCGCCGCGATCTTCGTCTTCTCCGACGGCACGCGCGCTCAGGCGAGCACGACGGTGAGGTGCCCGGCCGGCCGGGCACACGCGTGATTGGGCTATTTCGGCGGGAACAGTTCTAGTTCGTCGATCGAAACCGACCCCGGCTTGGCGGGCGTCGATGCGGCGGGCGCCTTGGTGATCCACAACAAGATGAAGCGATAGCTCGACCCGTTCGTTTTCAGCTGGAGCGTCGTGCTCTTCTTGGACAGCGTCTTGGAGCCGCTGAGGCGTTTCCAGGCGTGGTCGGTGATCGATGCCGGCAGGTTGTGGCCGTTTGAGCCATACATCGTGACGGTGATGCCGGTGCTCGTCGTCTCGACGGTCGCGCTGCCGATCTTCTGGGCGCTCTTGCAGTCGAGCACGAGACCGACCGCCATCTTCGGAGCCGTCGAAGGATCGACGGGAGCGGTCCATGCCGTCTTTTCTTCGCCGTCGATCGCAAGGCTGGGATCGCCAAAGCCGGTCGCGGGGGCGGAGTAGGGGTTGTACGTGCTCGCCGCGTTCGTATCGAGCAGGATCGGGCTCGGGGGTTCGGCGCCGTTGCCCGAGCCGCCTTGCGAGCCGGCGCCTTCGCCCCCTTCGGCTGTGCTTGCGGGCGCTTTGCTCGATCCACCGCTCGGCGTGCTCGGCGCTTTGGCCGGGCTCGTCGCTTTGCCCGCCGGACTCGATTTGCTCGATTTGCCTTCGCCGGCGAACAGCGCGTTGTTCGCTTCTTCGTTAGCCCCGCCCGCGCTCGAGGAGGACGAGCTGGGCGTCGGCGTCTGCAGCGGGATCTTCGGTGGGGTCGCTTTGATGGTGGTCGGCGTTCCCGGCCCCTTCGCGGCGGCGCCGGGCGTGGTTGGGGTCGCGGGAGTGACGGGCGTCGCGGGGATGGCGGGCGTCGTGGTCGGCGTCAGCGCGGTCCTCGCCGCGAGCGCGGTCGGCGGGCGCTTGCCTTTGTCGCTGAGCGCCGCATACGCGGCGGCGGCCGCTCCCACTACGAGCGCCAGCGCGATCGCGAGCGCGGTCATCGCGGCGCGCCGGCTCGGCCTGCCGAGGCTGCCGGGAGCGCCCGCTCCGCACTGCAGGCACCAGTCCTGCAGCGGCTGCAACGGAGACCCGCATTTTGGGCAGGGGCGCTGTGGCGCAGGCGCGTCCTTGGGCTGCGAGCCGTTCGGCGGCGACCCATTGGATTGCGCCGCTTCGCTCGACCCGGAGTCAGTCGTCGGTCTCGTGAGCAGGCTACTCACACCCACATTCTTGCACCTGGGCGCTCAAGCACACCCCGGCACTATGTTTTTGCCGGTCGGCTGCATGCGCTCATCCAGCTCGAGCTGCCAGTAGTAGCGCGTGAAGGTGACGGGCGCTCTGTAGTCGCCGAGGTGCGGCTCGATCGTCTCGCCCGCCGCCATCTCGACGATCAGCTCCGGGTAGGTGCGGCCCGGTAGCGCCGCGAGCGCGGGGGCGGGGAAGGCGCCGCCGAAGCGGGTGTTTATGTCGGTGATGCGCAGACCGAGGTCGGGGTCCCTGAACACCTGGATCGTCGCGGGACCCCTCACTCCAAGCGCCTCCATGACACGCCGCCCGAGCTCGACGAGCTCCTCGTCGCGGATGACGGTCCCCTTGATCGACTCCCCGCCACGCGACTCGAGCATCGTGCGGGGGATCGCGTTCAGGCAGCGTCCCTCGAGGTCGCCGAGGCAGTCGATCGACAGCTCGGGCCCTTTCATGGCGCGCTGCGCCATCGTCGGCTCCTGGACGTAGTCGATGAAGAAACGCGCCTGCGCGGCATCGCGGGCAAAGTGGATCGAGCGCGCGCCCGAGCCCTTGCGCGGCTTGACCATCACTGGGTAGTCGATCGCGTCCAGGTCGGCCTCAGATGGGACGGTCGGCGGCGAGGGCAGGCCGAGGCGCTCCAGCAACAGGTGAGCCTCGTACTTGTCGTAGGTGCAGCGCGCGACCTCCGAGGAGGGCACCAGCGCAGGCAGGGTGGGTGGGTCCGTCTCCCGCGCGAGCGCGAGCTTGTGGATGTCGAGGTCGGTGAGCCCCAGCACGAGACCGACCCCGTGCTCCTCGCACAGCCGCGCGAGCGCCGGCACGTAGTCGGGGTCCTCGATCGGCGGAGCGCTGGTCCTGACCTGCGCCGCGTACTGAGCCGGCGCAAGCGGGTTGGGGTCGACCGCCACGACCAACGTCTGCGCGGCGAAGCAGGACACGATGTCATAGCGCTTGCCGACGCCCGTCAGCATGATCGCGGGAGGGCTCAAAGGCTTCCCTCCCAACCGCCGGTCTGGCCCTTGTAGAGGCCTTTGCCGCCGAGCACGATGTGCAGCGTGCGCCACAGGATGCGCAGGTCCAGCTCCAGCGAGCGGTGCTCTATGTAGTGGAGGTCGAGCTCGATCCGCTGCCCCCAAGGAAGCGAGGTGCGCCCGTTGACCTGCGCCCACCCCGTGATCCCCGGCTTGACGGCCAAGCGCCCGCGCTGACGCTCGGTGTACTGGGCGACCTGCACCGGGATCGTCGGGCGCGGACCGATCAGCGACATCTCGCCGCGCACGACGTTCAGCAGGTTGGGCAGCTCATCGAGCGAGGTCCTGCGCAGGAATGCGCCCACCCGCGTGATGCGGGGGTCGTTCTCGTTGACCGCGAGGCCCGCGCCGATTCCCTCTGCGCCGTCGACCATCGTGCGCAGCTTGAGCAGGTCGAACGCGCGTCCGTCCTTGCCGATCCGCCGCTGCCTGTAGATCGGATGGCCCTTGGACTCGATCCGTATTGCGAGCATCGCAAGCGCGATGAACGGCGCCGCCACGAGCAGCGCGATCCCGCCGATCGCGATGTCGAGCGCGCGTCTCATCAGCGGGTCCCCTCCGCCGCTTCCCACGACGCGGGGGTGCCGTGGCGCAGCCAGTCGTACAGCCCGAGCACCGGAGAGACCATCGTGAACACGTAGTAGCGCGCGATGAGCAGCGGCCGCACGCGCACGAGCCCCCCGAGCCCGCCGGCGGCGAGCGGCGCAATCTGGAGCGCGAGCGTGACGGTGTACAGCGTGCCGGCGCCGATCGCGACGAGCGTGACGTTCGCGGCGAGAGAGGCAGCGTAGAGGAACGGCGTGGAGTAGCGCAGCACGCGATGAGACAGCATCATCAGCGCATATCCAAGCGTGTAGCCCTTCGGCGAGAGCATCCCGCCACGCAGGACGATCGGCCACGTGTGGCTCATCATGCGCCGCTTGCGTTCAAACTCGCCCTCGATCGAAGGCACCATCTTCTCGCGCGCCATCGCGCTCGGCACATACACCGCGCGCCGCCCGCGCTTGACGATTTTAAAGGGCAACGAGAGATCGTGGCCCATGATCGGGTCGACCACGATGTACGTGTCCTTCCTGGTCGCATAGATCGCGCCGTTGCCTGCCGTGACCGACGACAGGCGCGACTCGCGTTCGCGCAACGCCATCTCATAGCGCCAGTACGCTCCCTCCTGGTTGGTCGCGCGCGCGCCGTCAAGCGCCTGCACGAAGCACACCTGCCCGCATGCATAGCCGACGTCAGGCTCCTCAAAGGCGCCAACGAGCCGCTTCAGCGCATCGGGCTCCCACAGCGCGTTCGCGTCCGAGAAGGCCACGATCTCCCCGCTCGCGCGCTCCACGGCGGCGTCCTGCGCGGCGATCTTGCCGCCCCTGGGAAGCTCCAGCACGAGGTCGGCGCCGGCGTCCCTCGCCCGCGCGGCTGTCTCGTCCGTGCACCCGTCGCACGTCACGATCACCTGCAAGCGCTCTCTCGGGTAGTCGAGAGCGAGCGCGTTCTCGACCTTCTCCGCGATCACCGCCTCCTCGTCATGGGCAGCGACGATCAGCGAGACCGTCGGCTGGGTCATGTCCGTCTCGTTTGGAAACGCTCCGGCCCTGGCGGGCCTACGCCCGGCACGTTCCCTGCCCGGCTCGCCGGCCCTCGGCGCCGGCGCCTGCACGCCGGCGAGCAGGGCAAGCGCGATCCCGTAACCGACTTGCGTCCAGGCGATCAGGGCGATCGAGACCCAGAAGACGATTTCAAGCGCCATGCGCACGGGGGACATTCTCTCCGAGCAGCGACTCGTACAGCTCCAGGTGGGCCCCTGCGATCGAGTCCCAGGAGTAGCGACCCTCGGCGGCCGCTCTGGCCTTCGCTCCCATCTCGGCGAGCGCCGGGTGGTCTGAGAGCAGGTCCTGAAGAGCCCCACCCAACGCGCGCGGGTCCCCCGCCGGCACGATCCTGGCCGCGCCCGTCTGCGCCATCTCCGGAAAGCCGCCCACGTCGCTGAGCAACACAGGCTTACCGAACGCGAGCGCCGTGAACAGCACGCCCGACTGGTCGGCCTGCAGGTATGGAAGCACGACGAGATCGGCCCGTTCGAAGTAGGCGGGCAGCTCCTCGTCAGTGATGAAGCGCGCCTCCCAGCGCACGTTCGACGGGGATTCTGCCCGCAGAGCGGAGACGTCCATGCGAGGCATACCCGCGATCCACAGCTCGGCCCCGTCGATATCGCGCCATGCCTCGAGCAGCACGTCGATCCCCTTGTACGGGCGCATCAGGCCGAAGAAGAGCACGACCTGCTTGTCGGACTGGAGCGGGGGGCGCGGCGCTGGGCTCCCCGGCGTGCGCTGGGCAAGGTGCGTGAACGCGCCGTGCGGGATCGCGTGCACGCGCGCAGGGTCTACGCCCAACTCGATCAGACGCCCCCGCCCGTGCTCGGAGTGGACGACGATCGCGTCGAAGCGCTCGTACAGCCTGCGCTGGGCGCGCAGCTGGCCCGGGCGGGGCTCGCGCGGCAGCACGTCGTGGGCGGTGAGCACTAGCGGGCGCTCACGCGGAAGCAGGTACCGGTCGACGTGCTGGACCGCGAGCCACTGGAAGTGCACCA
>DAHUYZ010000057.1 GCA_027306855.1 Solirubrobacterales bacterium
ATCAACAGGTCCATCGCGGTGGTGATGAACTCGATGGACTTGACGAAGTGGTCGATGCGGAACGATCCGTCATCGGCCATGAACTTGACCAGGTTCAGCGAGGCGAGATTGCACGAGGAGTTGTCCAGGTGCATGTACTCGCTGCAGGGGTTCGACGCGTTGATGCGCCCGCTGACAGGGCAGGTGTGCCAGCGGTTGATCGTCGTGTCGTACTGCACCCCCGGGTCCGCGCAGCGCCAGGCCGCCTGCGCGATCTCGCGCATCAGCTCGCGCGCGGGGATCGGCTCTCCTACCGGCTCGCCGGTGGTGCGCGCGATCAGGCGCCAGTCTTCGTCGTTCTCGACGGCCCGCATGAACTCGTCGGTGACCCTGACCGAGTTGTTGGCGTTCTGGTACTGGATCGAGAAGAAGCCCTCGCCGTCGATCGACATGTCGAAGCCCGCTTCGCGCAGCGCCAACGCCTTCTCCTCCTCACGCGCCTTGCACGTGATGAAGTCGACGATGTCAGGGTGGTCGATGTCGAGCACCACCATCTTCGCCGCCCGGCGCGTCTTGCCGCCAGACTTGATCGTGCCTGCCCAGGAGTCCGCGCCGCGCATGAACGAGACGGGGCCGGACGCGGTGCCGCCCTTGGCGAGGTGCTCCATCGAGCCTCTGATGTTCGACAGGTTGATGCCAGAGCCGGACCCGCCTCTGAAGATCATCCCCTCCTTGGTGTTCCAGGCGAGGATCGACTCCATCGTGTCCTTTACTGACAGTATGAAACACGCGCTACACTGAGGGCTCTCCTCGAAGCCGACGTTGAACCAGACCGGCGAGTTGAAGGCGGCCATCTGGTGCAGCAGGATGTGGGTCAGCTCGGCCTCGAACGCTTCTGCGTCCTCGTCGCTCGCGAAGTAGCCGCGCTCACGGCCCCAGCCGGCGATCGTGCCCGCGACGCGGCCGATCATCTGCTTGACGGAGCGCTCGCGCTCGGGGTGGCCGATCTGGCCCCTGAAGTACTTCTGGGCGACGATGTTGGTCGCGTTCTGGCTCCAGCTCTTGGGGAACTCGACGCCGGTCTGTTCGAAGGCGACCCGGTCGCCGTGGCCGATCTTCGCGTCGCGCAGCTCCCACTGCACCGTGTCGAACGGATGCGTTCCGGGCGTGGTGAACAGGCGCTCGATCGACAGCGCGGCGCCGGCCGTCGTGTCCTTCAAAGCTGTGGTGTGCGGGGTTGAATCCATCGGCCTGACCTCCTCTGCGCCGGCACTGCGCGACGCCCGCTCGACTCTGTTCACGTGGGACCGATCATAGTTGCGCTCGGTCCGGACAGACAGTCGGAACCACCCATTTTAGAGGGGATTTCTCAGCGTCCGAGACGGGCCCAGTCGATGAACTCGGCCCACGTCGCGGACGCCCTGAAGCTCGCCTCGTCGATCGAGTACATGATCGAGCGCGCCCACATCGGCTCTGGCGAAAGCCAGCGCACGAGCACCCACACGCACCCGGCGAGCGCAATGAGCGCGGCGAAGATCGCGACGACGATCGCGACCGTCGAGAGGTGGCTCGATCCCGCGTGTGCGCTCCGAGCCGTCGTGAGCGGAGCGCCCGTGGGGGTCAGCGTGCCGGCCGACGCGCTCGGGGTCGTACCGGCTGGGGTGCTCGCTGGCGGGGTCGCGGGCGTGGTGGTGGCGGCGGTCTGTGAGGTCGCGCTACTGGGCGTGGTCGCCGTTGGGCCCGCCGGGTTGGGAGTGCTCGTCGCGCTCGGCGTCGCTAGCGCGCTCGAAGCGCCCGCTTTCGTCGCCTTGGCCGTCGCGTTGCCAAGACGCTCGGACGCGGGGATCGGGACGCTGGGCGGCTTGCTTGTGGCGGCGCGCGAGCTCTGCGGCGCCGCCGAGCCGGTAGCCGCAAGCGCCTGGACGGGCGTTGCGGAGGCGAGCACGATCGTGGCCCCGGCCGTTGCGCACGCGGCCACGCACCATCTGACTGAAACGATCACCTCGGGTCATGCTAGCTTGGATCGTCACATGAGCGGCCCGGCCCATCCGATGGTGTCGCACGCCGTGGACGGCCACCCGCACGCACGCGCGATCCTGCTTGGAGCGCTGGCGGACGGCTCGGCGCCTTCTCATGCATATCTGTTCTACGGACCGACGGGCGCCGGCAAGCGCACGGCCGCACGCGCGTTCGCCGCTGAGCTGCTCGCGAAGGGATCGGCGGATGAGGAGTCGGTCAGGGCGCGTGTCTGGCGTGACGCGCATCCGGACCTGACCTGGGTGACGCCGAGCGGGGCGAGCGAACTGCTCGTCAGCGACATCAGCGAGCGGGTGGTCGCGGCCGTCGCGCACACGCCGCTGGAGTCGAGCAGGCGCGTGTTCGTGATCGAGGCGGCCGGCACGATGAACGACCAGGCGGCCAACAGGATGCTCAAGACGCTCGAGGAGCCGCCGCCCTTCGCGCATCTGATCCTGCTCGCCGAGCACAGCGAGGAGGTGCTGCCGACGGTCGCCTCCCGCTGCCAGCGCGTGCGCTTCGACGCGCTCTCGAGCGCCGCCGTGCATGAAGGCCTGCTCGCTGGTGGCGGCCTGAGCAACGAGCGAGCCCTCGCGTGCGCGCGTGTATCTGGAGGCGACGGGGGCCTTGCGGGGCGTCTGGCCTGCGAGGAGGGCGAGCGACTGCGGGCCGGGGCGGAAGGGTTCGTGCGCGCCGCTCTGGACGGCCGCAGCGGAGAGCGACGCTGGATGGAGCTGCTGAACGGCGCGCGCGAGGCGGGCGCCAGGGCGAACGAGAGTGTCACCGAGAGGGTTGCCGGCGAGGCTGAGATGTTGCCGGCGAAGGAGCGCCGCCGCCATGAGCGCGACGGTGTGGAGGTGGCGCGCAGAGCGGAGCGCAGGGCGCGCACCGCCACGCTCGACCTCCTCCTGCGCCTGGCTGAGCTGTGGCTGCGCGACGTTTGGTGCGTCGCGATCGGCGCTCCCGAGCTGGTGTTCGCGGTCGATCGCCTGCCTGAGATATCGAGCGCCGCGGAGGGCCGCGACGCCTCGATGCTGCTCAGGGGCGTCGAGCTCGTGTGCGACACGCGCCTGAGGCTCGCGCTCAATGTTTCCGAGGAGCTGGCGCTGGAGGCGCTTGCCTACAGGCTGGCGGATCTGCTCAGCTAGCCGCGATCGGCCCGAGGTTGGGCTCGAGGCCGTACGTCTCGAAGCCCATGAACTTGGAAAACAGCCTGTTCTCGGGCCCGTGGAAGTCTGTCGAGCCGGTGCTCAGCAGCCCAAGCTCCTCGCAACGCCGCGCCAAGAGCTCGGTCTGCTCACGTGTGTGGGTGACATAGAAGGCCTCGACCCCGTCGATCCCGAGGGCCCTGAAGCGATCGATCATCGTGAGGACCTCGTCGGGGTCGGAGACGTCCCAGAAGGGGTGCGCCCATACGGCTACTCCGCCGGCTTGGTGGATCGCGTCGATCGACTGGGCGATCGTTGGGGTCTCGCGCAGACAGAAGGCCGGGCGACCCTCGATCAAATAGGCTTTGATGAACGAGCCGACGTCGTCGATCTGCTCGGATCGAAGGCGCTGTTCGTTGGAAGGATGGCCGAGCGCCGCGCTCGCCAGGTGCGGTCGGCCGATCGGCTCACCGGCGGCGATACGCGCCGAGAGGGCGTCTTCGTCGAGCTCGAGACCGAGCGCCTTCAGCTTGGCGGCCATGCGCAGCGTGCGCCGCTCGCGGTCGGCCAGGAAGTCGTCGATCGTCGCGCCCAACCGCGGGCTTTTGTGGTCGATGAGATAGCCGAGGATGTGCAGCTCGCGCGCCACGCCGCCCTGTCCGCCGTCGTCGATCGCGGAGATCTCGATCGCGGGCACGACGTGCACGCCGTGGGCCTTGCCGGCGTCGATCGCCTCGCTTACGCCCGAAAGCGTGTCGTGGTCTGAGAGCGCCAGCAGCTCAACGCCGCTGCGCGCCGCGGCCGCGACGACCTCGGCCGGCTCGAGCGCGCCGTCGGAGCGCGTCGAATGCGATTGCAGGTCGAAGGCGAGCGGGCCGGCCACGGCCGCAAGCGTATGGGATCGCCGCTCAGGCGCTCAGGCTGCTTGGGGAGCGCAGCCGTCCGAAGGGCGCTCCGTCGCGCCCCTGCCCAGCTCGTCGTCTGGCTCGAAGGTCGACTCCATCAGCGGCGTTACGCGCTCGGCGAGCGTGCTCCTCAGCACGCGCACGGCCGCGTGGTAGCGATCGGCGGAGCCGCTCAGCCCTTCGTGTTCGTCGCCGCGCCGGCGCAGGCCGGTGTGGGCGGCGTCTGTCGCGTGGGCCCGCACGAGCGCCTCGTCCCAGGTCGCCTCGAGGTAGGCGAGCGCGGCGTCAACCTGATCGTCGGGCAGCTGCTCGCGTGTCTCGATCTGGCGCAGCACCGGGATCACCTCGCGGTTCAGCCAGGACTGCTCGGCGTCGGCGCGCAGCAGCACGCAGATGTCGGAAGGTAGGGCTGAGTCGAATCGATGTGACATATGGAATGCTGGCCTCGTTGAAGGATGTCGGCTGAGGGGACCCTCTGGCGCTCGCCGACCTGCGTGCTCGCGCAGATCGCTGTCTGCCTATCGCTTCGGCTTTGCACGTACGGGGCTTTAGGGCTATGGACGGACTTTCCACGCTTTTCCTGCGAACCTGGCTCGCCGGCGCTCGTACGCTCGAACAGTCGGCCAAAGCGCGCATCGTCGGTAAGGTCGCCGGGTATTGGGCTGGCGGACGGAAGGTCTCGATCGAAGCGGTGGGCCTCGATTGGTGGGGTGGGGGTCTTGATTGATGTGGAGGAAACATTGATATCGACCGACGGAACCAAGGACTCCCGCCTAAAGATCGGCGCCCGCGCCGGCCGATGCTTGGAGCAGATGTCTTCGCTGACCGGACCCATCGCTCGCATGCCGGCTCGTCACTCGCTCGGCGGCGAGGACCCGGCGGCCCGCATGCCCGGTCAGCATGCGCGCTCGGTCGTGCTGCGCCTGCGCATGCGCACGCTCGTGACGCTCGGGATGCTTGCGGTCCTGACCGGGCTGTTCGGCCGCGCCTTTGGCCTGTCGAGCCCTCTATTCGTTGGATCGGAGCTCGCGCTGCTCGTCACGATCTTCCTCGTCTCTCGTTATGTGCTGCCGATCGTCGAGCGACACGACAGGGGAGCGACCGGCGAGGAGCGGGTCGGCGCGCTGCTCGACGACCTCGAAAGCGGGGAGTGGCGCGTGGTCCACGACGCGAGCCTGGGACAGGGCAATGTCGACCACATTGCCGTCGGGCCGGGCGGCCTGTATACGATCGAGACTAAGAGCCATCCTGGGCCCGTCCATGTCAGGCAGATCCATGGCGGCGCTTTTCGCCAGGCGCAGACCCAGCGCGAAGCGTTGGAGGACATCACCGGGGAGCGCGTCGAGGCGCTGCTCGTCTACAGCCGCGCCTGGGTCGACAAGCCGCTCGCTCGGCGCCACGGCGTCAGGGTGCTGCCGGCGAGGATGCTGATCGGCTACCTGTCCCGCTCGCGCCCAAGGCTTACGGCCGAGCAGGTCGAGCGCGCTCATGGCCGGCTCGTGGCGGCCCTGCGGCGGGGCGAGCGCGCCTCGCGCTGAGTACGCCTTTCGCGATTGCGCCGATCCGCGGCCGAGGACGCGGGGCCAATCGGGCGTTGGGGTGTTGTGGGACGGATCTCGGGAATCCCGGGCAGCGCCGGTAGGCTTCGTGTCGTGGCCACAGCCGTCGCACAGCCGCCGCTGCCGGTAGACGTCGAGATTCCAGCCGATCGCCTGCCGCCTGGCCCGCGCTTGCCGGCGACGCTCGTGACGCTCGCGTGGGCATTTGCCCCGACGTGGGTGATGGACCGTTGCGCCAAGCGCTACGGCGACACCTTTACGTTGACGTTCGCGCCGAGCGGGCGCAAGCTCGTGATGGTCAGCGATCCGGAGGCGGTCAAGACCGTGTTCACCGCCCCGCCCGAGATCGCTCCGTCGGCGGCGGGCGTCTCTCCGGTCGCGCCGATCATGGGGCCGAGCTCGGTGCTGACGCTGATCGGGCCTGAGCACATGCGCCAGCGCAAGCTGCTCTTGCCGCCCTTCCACGGCGAGCGGATGCGCGAGTACGAGGACGTGATCGTGCAGGCGACCAAGAACAGCATGGCTCAGTGGCCGATCGGCAGGCCGATGAGGCTCGCCTCTCGTACGCGTGGGATCACGCTCGAGGTGATCCTGCGCGCGGTGTTCGGCGTCGAGGCCGAGCGCATGGGGACGCTGCGCGACGCGATCGCGGGGCTTCTCAAAGAGAGCCAAACGCCCGCGCTGCTGCTGGCCGCGCTGCGCCGGCCGACGCTGGAGCGGCCGACGGGCGCGATCGGTCGAGCGCTCGACCACCTCGACTCGGTCATCTACCAGGAGATCGCAAGGCGCCGCGAGCAGGAGGACCTCGGCGAGCGCGCCGACATCATGTCGCTGCTGTTGCTGGCGCGCGACGAGAGCGGGCAGGAGATGACCGACTCCGAGCTGCGCGACGAGCTCGTCACGCTGCTGCTCGCCGGGCACGAGACGACCGCGACGGCGGTCGCCTGGGCGATCGAGCGTCTCATCAGGCACCCTCAGGTGCTCGCGCGCCTGCACGCGGAGATCGACGTAGGGGAGGGCGATGACTACATGCAGGCCGTCATCTCCGAGACGCTGCGCGTAAGGCCGGTCGTGCCGTTCGTGATCAGGATGCTCACCGAGCCCTTCACGGTCGCCGGTCGTGAGCTGCCCGTTGGCACGCGCATCGTTCCTTGTATCTATCTGGTCAACAGAAACCCGCGCGTGTACGACGCGCCCACCGAGTTCAGGCCCGAGCGCTTCCTGGAGGATCCGCCGGAGACGTTTTCGTGGATCCCGTTCGGCGGCGGTATCAGGCGCTGCATCGGAGCGTCGTTCGCGACATTCGAGATGAAGCACATCCTGAGGACCATCCTGCGCGAGCTGGCCCCGAGCGCGCCAAGTCGAGGGCCGCTCTTCAGGCGCGGCGAGTACAACCGCAGACGCGCGATCACGCTTGTGCCGGCGGGGGGCACGCGCGTGGTGTGGAACAGGCGCGCGCGGCAGTAGGGCGCAACGCAGCGCCGGATTACACGCGAAGAAGTACCGCCCGCAGCGGCGAGTAGCGTCTCGGTCGTGCACGATCACGGCGCGACCACCAGCTCCTTGACCCCGCAGCGGCTGCTCGAGCGCTTCGGCTTGAGCGAGTTCAGGCCGGGTCAACGGGAGGCCGTCCAAGCGGCGCTCGACGGGCGCGACAGTCTCGTCGTGATGCCGACCGGCGGTGGAAAGTCGCTCTGCTACCAGCTCCCGGCGCTCGCGACGGGCGATGATCCCGACCGCCCGTTCGTGCTCGTCGTGAGTCCGTTGATCGCGCTGATGGCCGACCAGCGCAGGCGCTTGGAGCAGGCGGGCGTAAGCGCGGCGATGCTCGCGTCCGGCATGGCCGACGGTCACAACGAGCAGGCGCTGCGCGACATCGCATCCGGTGAGGCTCGTCTCGTGCTGGCTGCTCCCGAGCGCTTTGCGTCGCACGCCTTCCGCGAGACGCTTGCTCGGCGCAAGGTCGCGCTGTTCGTCGTCGATGAGGCTCACTGCGTGTCCGAGTGGGGACATGATTTCAGGCCCGACTACCTGCGCCTTCATAGGGCGATCGAGGAGCTGGCTTACGGCTACGGGCAAGGCGAGCGGCCGCCGGTGATGGCCGCCACCGCGACGGCGACCCCGCGCGTCGCCGTTGAGATAGCGGCTCGGCTAGGTCTGCGCGATCCGGTTGCGATCCGCTCCGGCTTCGATCGGCCGAACCTCTCCTTCGACGTCGTCGGCTTCGAAGGCAAGGGCGCCGTCGCGCGCAAGCGCGCCACGCTGCTGCATCTGCTCGGACGTGACGAGGCGAGGCCGGCGATCGTGTATTGCGGTACGCGCAAGGACACCGAGGAGGTTGCGGGGCTGCTCGCGCAGGAGGGATTGGCGGCGGTCCGCTACCACGCGGGCATGGCGCCTGACGCTCGTCGTGAGAGCCAGGACGCGTTTATTGGCGGGCGTGCGGAGGTTGTCGTCGCCACCAACGCATTCGGCATGGGCGTCGACAAGGCCGACGTGCGTACGGTCGTCCACTGGGCCGTCCCGAAGAGCCTCGAGGCCTACTACCAGGAGGCGGGTCGAGCCGGGCGCGACGGTGAGCCTTCGAGAGCGGTCTTGCTGGCGGCGAGGATGGACCTGGGCCGGCTGGTCAGGTTCAACACCGAGCGCGACACGAGCGTCGAGGAGGTCAGGCGCTTCGTCGGATCGTTGCGGCGTCATGTCGTCGACGGTGTCGCCGAGATCGGTAGCGGCGGGCTTGATGACAGGGGACGGTTGCTTCTCGCGATCGCAGAGCGCGCCGGTGCGGCGGTGCTCGAGCCGGGCGCGGGCGGAACGCTGCGCGTGCAGCTCACGGGGCGTGGGTCCTCGAAGGCCGCGTACCAGGCGATCAAGGTGGCGAAGGACCGCGGTTGGGAGTCGTATCGATCGATCGAGCGCTTCATATCGAGCGCCGAGCGCTGCCGGCGCCGGCAGATCCTCGACCACTTCGGCGACTCTGAGCCATGCCGGGCGGAGGGTCGCTGCTGCGATGTGTGCGGCCCCGACGAAGAGCTCGTCGATGTCTCGCGGCGGATGGCCGGCGCTGGGAGGGGGAGCCGTACGCGCGGACGCCGGACACCGGGCGCCGCGATCGCGGGTGCTCGACAGGGAGACGCTTTCGGAAGCGAAGGCACGGCGGCCTCGCTCCAGGAGGATCCCCTCGAGCCCGTCGATGAGGAAGCGTTCGAGAAGCTGAAGGCCTGGCGTCTGACGCGAGCCGAGGGCAAGCCCGCCTACACCGTCGCGCCCAATGCCGCCCTCGAAGGCGTCCTGCGCGCAAGGCCGGCCAACCTGGATCAGCTGCTAGGCGTCAAGGGCATCGGTCCCTCCTTTTGCGAGCGTCATGGGGAGTCGCTGCTCGGCGTGCTGGCGACGCTCTGAGCGAAGAGCCCGACGGTGGACGTCTCCGGACGCCTGAATCCCGCCCTCAGAGTCTGGGTCGGACCTCTTCAGAGCCGGGCGCCGGACGTCGATAGCATCCAGGTCTGCGCCGACGTAGCTCAGCTGGTAGAGCACTTCACTCGTAATGAAGGGGTCCCCGGTTCGAATCCGGGCGTCGGCTTTCAGCGCTCGGTGAGCCGTGTGGGGGGAGCCTGCTCCCCTATGTTCAATGTTGGGGACGGGGTTGGTTCCCGCGTTGGCTCTGAAGGATCCAGCACAAATAGGGGTTGCGAGTGATTGAGCACCTTGGCTTTGCCGGCGAGCGAGCTTGTGCCCCCCTCAGGCCGCTGTTGCGAGGTTGCCACGCAGCAGCTCCTCGTAGCGCTCCAACGTGATGAGCACCGCCCGAGGCACGCTGCGGCGCGTGATGATCAGCTGCTCCGCCTCGCCGCTCTCGAGTCGCTCGAGTGCCTGAGGAAGCTCACGCGCGGCGGTCTTGGAGGGCAGGATCTCATCAAGGCCAACTCGCAGCTTCATGGCTTCTCCTCTGATATGTGCCGGTGTGATGACCATGAGGCTAACGCCTGCCCCGGCGGCAGAACTCGACCATACGGCGTCCTTCAAGGCGCCGTTCAAAGGGTCCGTCCGGTGCGTCCACGAGAATGCGGACCATGACGCGATCGTCACAAGGACATCCGGAAAATCGGACAAGATGCGGGCTGGTGCCTCAGCCCGTCCTTGCGTTCGGAGCGTCCTCACAATCCCGTTCAAGGAGGTCGTCCGATGGATCAGTCATCAGCGCTCACCACTGAACAAGAACGCAACATCCAAGGCGTCGGCCTTGCCGGCTTTCGCAAGGACTACCAGCAGCTGCTGTTCGTCTGTTTCGACGATGCGGCGAGCGGGTGTCGCCTGCTTGCGTCGCTGAAGGACGTCGTCGCCTCCCATTTGGAGGTCTCGTCGTTCAACCGGGCGTACTCGGAGGTGCGCAAACGCACCGGTCGCGACGACGTGATCGAGGCGACATGGGTTGGGTTGATGATCTCGCCCAAGGGCTACACCAAGCTCGGCGTCAACCTGGCGAACGAGATGCCTTCGGAACCCGCCTACGAAGCCTTCAAGGCCGGGATGGCTTCGCGAGCGCCACAAATCGGCCATACACACCCCAACGATGCCCCGGGCGGCTGGATCACGGAGTTCAGGCCGGAAAACGGGGTCGACGCGTGCATTCTCATCGCAAGCGACGACAAGGACGACCTGGACGCTGTGCTGGTGGAAATCTCAGATGCCGTCAGCGCGGCAGGGTGCGAGCCCGTCTATCAAGAGCTGAGCGCTGTCCTGCCCGGCCCGCTCAAGGGCCACGAGCATTTCGGTTTCAAGGACGGCATCTCTCAGCCGGCCGTAGCCGGCGTCGATCCGGAACCCGCGCCGGGCGAGCCAGCCGTGGCTGCGCTTGGAGAGTTCGTGCTCGGTTATCACGACGAAGCGGGCCAGACCGCCAAGGTCGGCAGCCTGTGGAAGGACGGCAGCTTCGTCGCGTTCGAGCGGATCGCTCAGAACGTGGTCGCGTTTCGCGAGCAGGCAGCAAAAGCGGCAGAAGGGACGAATCCGCCTCTGGACGCAGCCACGATGGAAGCGAAGATGGTGGGACGGTGGCCGAGCGGTGCGCCGCTCGAGACCGCCCCGGGAGGCGATTCCGGCGAAGAAGGTGTCACGAACGCTTTCCAGTACAAGGCTGAACCTTTCAGCGACGACGACGGCCACAAGACACCCCGTTTCGCGCACGTGCGTAAGGCAAACCCACGCGACGAGACCCAACCCGACACCGAACATCCCGCCGCGCGTCATCGCATGATCCGCCGCGGCGTACCCTTCGGTCCCCCGCTGCCCGCGGGCGCGACGAGCGATGATGGACAACCTCGTGGTCTGCACTTCTTCTGCTTCGTGGCCGACCTCGATCGTCAGTTCGAGTTTGTGCAGCGTCAATGGCTCAACGAACCGAATTTCCCGAGCGGCGGCAAGCCGGAACAGCCGAACGGGCCATACAGCCAGCCCAAGCCCGGCGAACCGGCGGATGGCCCTGATCCGGTCGTCGGCGAGCATGAAGACGGCGCGACCAACGCCCTACACGAGGCATCTGGCATCCATACGTTCGCGCTCGGACCTGAGGTCGTCAGCGTGACAGCAGGGGAGTATTTCTTCGCTCCGTCGATATCGGCGATCGAAGAGCTAGCTGCCGGTAAGACGGCGTCCCAGTAGGACGCGACCGGACTCGAAACAACGATGCCGCGCGAGAAGGGGACGTTCGATGCCTGTCGCTGAGACTGAGCCAAAAGGTCGTGCTGCAGGCCAGTCCTCATCCTCTTCGGTACCGAGAGGGCGTACGCCGGAGGACGCACAACCAACCGGTGAGGGCGTGGGCAATGCAGCGGGTCAATCGCAGTTCGAATACCTGAGCGACCGTCCATCGAGCATCGGCTCGGACGCAACGGATGCGTTTGGCCACCGTGACTACGCCAACCTCGTGGTAAGCGAGATGGAGCATTTTCCACCCCAATTTACCTTGGGGCTCTTCGGGGAGTGGGGTTCGGGCAAGTCGACGATCCTGGAGGAGGTTGGGAGGAGGCTGAAGGATGGTGGCCACTCGAAGACGGCGTTCGTTGTCTTTGACGCGTGGCGGTACGAGGGCGACTCGCTGCGCCGCGAGTTCATCAGGTCGGTCGGCGAAGCGCTGAAGAGCACCGGGGTATTGCTGCCACGGTTTGACTTCGAGCGCCACATCGAGGCCTTTGAAGCTGACACGACGATGACAGTACGCCGAGCGCGACGCCTGCAACTGGGTGTTCTACTCGACAGTGCCCTGGCGGCAGCTGTAGCGCTTTGTATTGCTGTGTCGTTGATCCTGATGCTGAACAAGGTTGGTGCGTCCAGCTCGACCCGGGCAAACGCCATGATTGCGGTTGCCGGTGCCGTAGCGGCGTTTGTGCTGCTTCCGTTACGTCGATTAGTCACACCCGATCCCGTGCACGCAACGCGACGTCGTCTTGAGTACCCAGATCAGTTTACGAGAAGCTTCAGGGAGCTACTAGACAATGTGACCACCGAACGTCTCGTGATCGCGATCGACAATCTCGATCGCTGCTCGCCGGCTCGTGTGACCGAGATGCTTTCTTCGATCAAGACGTTTCTCGAGCCCGAGTTCGACCGCTCTCAGCGGCAAGGCGGTTCGCCGTTGACGAAGGTACGGCGTATTGTCCGCCGATCGGCGCATGAGGAGCCGGGGCTAACCCGGATCGTGCAGTAACGGTCTGAACGCGACCTGGTTCGG
>DAHUYZ010000058.1 GCA_027306855.1 Solirubrobacterales bacterium
CCGCACACCTCGCCAAGCGAGCAGCGGTCCTTCAGCGCCTGCCTGATCGCGGGGAGCAGGTTGTCCGTGCCGCGCGCCACTTCGCGCAGCTCCTGCAGGCGCCGCTGCACGAGATCCTGATCGCGGTTCTTCTTGAATGTTTCAACACGCTCTACCTGCTCGCGCTCTGATTGCGGATCTACGCGCAGCAGGTCAGGCACCTCGACGTCGTCCTCCTCGAACTTGTTGACGCCCACCACGATGTCCTGGCCGATGCGGTATCGCTCCTGATAGCCCCACGCCGACTCGTCGATCTCCTTGGTGATGAACTCGATCGCCTTCACGCTCCCGCCCAGCGCGTCCACCTTGGCGATCAGCTCGCTCGCGCGCGCTTCGATCTCGTCCGTCAGGGCCTCCACGAAGTAGCTGCCCGCGAACGGGTCGACCGTGTCTGCCGCGCCGGACTCATGCGCGAGGATCTGCTGGGTGCGCAGCGCGATCTTCGCCGCCCGCTCCGTCGGCAGTGCCAGCGCCTCGTCGAAGCCGTTGGTGTGCAGCGACTGGGTTCCCCCACACACGGCCGCAAAGCCCTGCAACGCGACCCGCACGATGTTGTTCTCCGGCTGCTGTGCCGTCAGCGTCACCCCGCCCGTCTGCGTATGGAAGCGCAGCATCATCGACTTCTGGCTCTTCGCCCCGAAGCGCTCGGCCATGATGTGCGCCCACATCCGTCGCGCCGCCCTGAACTTGGCGACCTCCTGAAAGACGTTGTTGTGGCCATTGAAGAAGAAAGCCAGTCGCGGTGCGAAGTCATCAACACCGAGTCCCTTCTCGATCGCCGCGCTCACGTACGCGATGCCCGAGCACAACGTGAACGCCACCTCCTGCACGGCCGAGCAGCCCTTCTCCCTGAAGTGGTAGCCCGAGATCGAGATCGTGTTCCACTTCGGCACCCGCTCCTGGCAGTACTGGAACAGGTCGGTCGTCAGCCGCATCGTCGGGGCCGGCGGATAGATGTAGTTGCCGCGCGCGATGTACTCCTTGAGCACGTCGTTCTGGGTCGTGCCCCTCAGCTTCTCGCTCGGAACGCCCTGCTCCTCGCCGACCAGCTCGTACAGCGCCAGCAGGCATGCCGCCGGGGCGTTGATCGTCATCGACGTGGACACCTGATCGAGCGGTATCCCGTCGAACGCGGTCCTCATGTCATCGATCGTGTCGATCGCCACCCCAGTGCGGCCCACCTCGCCAAGGCAGCGGGGGTTGTCCGAGTCCAGGCCCAGCTGTGTCGGCAGGTCGAACGCCATCGACAGGCCCGTCGAGCCCTTGCTCAGCAGGTAGCGGTAGCGCTCATTCGACTCCTTCGCGGAGGCATATCCCGCGTACTGGCGCATCGTCCAGAGCTGTTTGCGGTACATCTCGCGATGCACGCCCCTGGTATATGGGAACTCGCCCGGAGCGCCGAGGTCAAGGTTCTCTGGCAGGTCCTCCTCGGTGTAGAGCTCGGCGATCTCGATTCCCGAGTCGGTGAACCTGCGCGGGTCCTCTGACCCCACGATCGGGGCGACTGTCAGCTTCTCGTCAGACTCTGTCATCGGCGAGAGGTTATCCTCACGTCGTGCCCACCTGTCTGGTCACCGGCGGCGCCGGCTTCCTCGGCTCCCATCTCTGCGACGAGCTGCTCTCGCGTGGCCATCGTGTGATCTGCGTAGACAACCTCGAGACCGGCTCGCTCGCCAACATCGAGCACATTCGCGATCCCGAGCGCTTCAGGCACGTCAACGTGGACATCATCGACCCGTACGAGATCGATGAGCCCGTCGACTTCGTCTACCACCTCGCCTCGCCCGCCTCGCCGATCGACTACCTGCGCCTGCCGCTGCACACGCTGAAGGTCGGCTCCTACGGCACCCACCACACGCTCGGCCTCGCCAAGCGCCATCGCGCCCGTTTCTTGCTCGCCTCCACGAGCGAGGTCTACGGCGATCCCCAGGAGCACCCCCAGTCCGAGTCCTACTGGGGCCATGTCAACCCGATCGGCCCGCGCGGCGTCTACGACGAGGCCAAGCGCTACGCCGAGGCGCTCACGATGGCCTATCACCGCCAGCAGGGCGTCGACACGTCGATCGTGCGCATCTTCAACACCTACGGCGCGCGCATGCGCCCGCACGACGGCCGCGCGATCCCGACGTTCCTGCGCCAGGCGCTTGCAAGCCGGCCACTGACCGTGTTCGGGGACGGCTCGCAGACGCGCTCGTTCTGCTTCGTCAGCGATCTCATCCGCGGCCTGATCGCGCTTGTCGAGTCCGGCTATCACGACCCCGTCAACATCGGCAACCCCGACGAGTACACGCTGCTCGAGCTCGCCGAAGCGGTCAAGGAGGTCACCGAGTCGAGCTCGGAGATCATCTATGAGGCCCTGCCGATCGACGATCCCAAGCAGCGCCGGCCCGACATCACGCTCGCGCGCGAGCTGCTCGGCTGGGCGCCCGAAGTCTCGCTGCGCGACGGGCTGCGGCTCACGATCGAGGACTCCGGCGTCGAGCAGCTCGTCGGCTGAGGCCTGCACAGGCCCGACCAGCACGCGTCACGACCGCTACATCTGGGAACCTAGATAGTTGTGAGCAGCGACATGGGAGTGCGCGTCCCCACGCAGGCCATGCCGCAAGCCCGCGATCGCGACGTACGAGCCAAGCGCCCCCCGGCGCTGTCGTTCGTGCTGCGTATGGACACCCTGCGGCGCTGCATGCGAGTCCTCACGCTGCTGGCGCTCGATTTCGTCGGGATCTGGCTGGCGATCGTCACGGCGCTCAGCCTCAAGGCCGCGCTGCTCAGCCACCTGGACCTGGGCGAATCGCTGCACGAGACCAAGCGCATCCTCGCGTTCGCCTATCTGCTGACAGTGCTCCTCTTCTGGCGCTCCGGTCTCTACGCCGAGCGATCCCAGCGGCCCGGGCTCGCGCGCATCATGGCGTCGCTGTTCGAGGTCACGCTCGTCGCGCTCGGCTTTGCGATCGTCGACGGCCAGCACTTCTCCAGCTACTACATCTTCTATGGCTCGCTCGCCTTCGCGTTGCTCTACATCTCCTCGCTGCGCTACGTCTACGAGCGGGGCACCGGCGCGATCCTGCGCGCGGCCGGCTATCAGCGTCGCGCCGTTCTGGTCGGCACCGGCAAGCACATAAGGGATGTCGCGCACGCCCTCGGCGACGCCCCCCATTCGCCGATCAACGTGATCGGATTCCTCTCACCCGCCCCCATCCCGCCCAACGGAGTGCGCTGTCTCGGCGCGCTCGACGACCTCGAGGACGTGATCGGCACAGAGCGCGTCGACGAGATCATCATCGCCGATCCCGACTTTCCCCAGGACCGGGCCGTAGAGCTCGTCGATCAATGTCACAGGCGCGGTGTGCGCGTGCGCATCGCGCCGTCCACGATGGAGATCCTGATCCACCGCGCAGAGTTCGTCCCCGGGCAGTCTGTGCCGCTGTTTGAGCTCGGCCCTCCCGTGTTCGAGGGCATCGACTTTGCCGTCAAGCGCACGTTCGACGTGATCGGCTCGAGCCTGCTCCTGCTTGCGCTGAGCCCGCTGCTGATCGCGATCGCGCTGGCGGTCAAGCTCAGCTCACGCGGCCCGGTCCTCTACCGCTCGATGCGCCCCGGCATCGGGCAGATGCCGTTCGCGTGCCTGAAGTTCCGCACCATGTACTGCGACGCCCACGAGCACCAGGAGTCGCTGGAGAAGCTCAACGAGGCTGACGGCGCCCTGTTCAAGATCCGCGAAGACCCGCGCCTGACGCCGGTCGGGCGTTTCTTGCGCCGTTTCTCGATGGACGAGCTCCCTCAGCTCGTCAACGTGATGCGCGGCGATATGTCGCTGGTCGGGCCAAGACCCTTGCCGGAGCGGGACTTCCAGATGCTCGAGGACTGGCACCGCAAGCGCTACCTCGTCCTCCCGGGCATCACCGGTCTGTGGCAGGTCTCGGGGCGCTCGGAGCTCGACTTCGACGACCTCGTCCACCTCGACTTCATCTACCTGGAGCGCTGGTCGCTCGCGCTCGACCTGGCGATCATTCTGAAGACGATCCCCGCCGTGCTGATGCAGCGCGGCGCCTACTGATTGCCCTCGCGCGACTACTACGAGCAGGCATGGCAGAGCGTTCCGGAAGGCGCCGAGCCGAGCGATGTGCGATTGCGCGAAACGTTCATGCTCGATCGCCTGCGCGCTGAGCGAGCCCGCCAACGTCGAGGACCATCAGATCCGCCGCTTCGCGTGCTCGACGTCGGCTGCGGCGCCGGTCATTTCGCCGCCGCGATGACGCGTGCGCGTGTAGACGGCGCGAGACTCGCCGAGGTCGTGGCGATCGACGTCGCTCGCGAGCCGTTGCGCCGTGCCGAGACCGCTTACCCGGACCTCGATCTGGATCTGCGCCTGGCCCAGCCCGAAGCCCCTCTGCCGCTCGAGGACTCGAGTTTCGACGTCGTGTGGGTCGGAGAGACGATCGAGCATGTCCACGACACGGCCGCCTTCCTCTCCGAGCTGCGCCGCGTTCTCCGTTCAGGCGGGCTGCTCCTGATCAGCACGCCCGATCACGGACCGGTCTCGTTGTTTTGGCTCGCGCTGCACCCGCGTCGCTTCGCTGAGCGCTTCCAGGTGCGCTCGGACCATCTGCGCTTCTACAACCTCCGCGCGCTCGCCGACCTGCTCGAAGACTTCGGCTTCGAGGATGTCTTGATCCGCCGCGCCGGCGGCTTGCCCGGCGCGCGCCGCCTGCTGCTCGCGGCCGCCGGGCGCAGGCGATTCTGAGCTTCCCTGGCTTCGACGCCGCGCAGCGCTACGACGTACGCGTTCTGCGTCGCGATCGATTCCGGATCGAGGTAGACCGCGGCGCGCAGCTCGTTCACGGCCGCGCTCGGGTCGTTCGCCAGTTCGTACTGCCCGAGCGCGAGCCACGTCTGGGGGTCGCTCGGCTGAAGGCGTACGGCCTGCTCGAGCGTTTCGCGGGCGAGCGTGCTCTGGCCGCGCGCGTGCTCAACGGCAGAGAGCGTGAACAAAGCCTGCGTTGACAGCGGATCGCGATTGACCGCCGTCTGAGCGGCCGCGGCCGCCGCGGCGGGACGGCCGGCAAGCAGTGCAAGAGCCTGTTCGGACGCGTCGACCGACCGCTGGGGCTGCCACTGCGTCCAAGCTGCCAGTAGCGCCCCCGCGATCGCGGCGCCGGCAACGGCGATCCTGACCGAGCCGAGCTGCGTCCATGATCGGGGCAGGCGCAGTGGCGCCCCCGGCGAGACCTCGCTCGCCGAAGGCGAGCGGGGAAGCGCAGGTGTCCCCTCGACTCCCGCGGGCGCTCCGATGTCGCCCTCTGGCAGCGGCCCGCGGCCCGCAAGCCAGCCGGCGCAGAGCAGCGCGACGAGCGCGTTGCCGGGCACGTACCACGTCCAGTCGGCGAGCGAGTGCAGGCCGAAGACGACGACGACGCAGAGCATCGTGAGCATCCCGATCCGCTCGTTCGTATAGGCGCCCGGCTGGGCGACCCAGCTCAATGAGAATGGCGAGCGGCGCAAGATCCAGCGGCGGTTGAAGGGATGCGTGGCACGCCCCGCTGCCGCCATCCAAGCGGCGAGCAGCGCAAGCGAGAGCGCCAAGCCGACGATCCCGAGATCGGCGAGCGTCTGCACGATGAAACCGTGCGCGTGCTTGACGTCGAGCGTCTCCTTGCGGTAACGAAGGCGCGCGGTTTCGTATCCGGACGCCCCGACGCCGAGCGCCGGGTGCGCCCTCCAGACTTCCAGGGCCTCCTTCCAGTAGCGCGCCCTGACGCTCGCGATCGCGGTGAGACGTCCAGGCGTGTTCGGGGGGACCGGCGCGTTTGGATCGGTCAGCGAGGAGACGTCGTGGGAGATCGTGCCCGTCAAGCCCCTCCTCGACGCCGCCAGGCCGCCGGCCGCGACGAGCAGCACGAGCACGAGCAGCGCTATCAACACCGTGCCGACCCTCCGCCGTGCCTGCGGCGAAGGCGCCCGCCTACCACCGAAGAACCCGATCGCGATGCCCGCAAGCGTCAGCAGCGCGAGCATCGCGAGCAGGAGCGCTCCGAGCTGATGTCCCGCCGAGGTGCGCGCCGACAGCACGACGTTGTCACTGGAGAGCGCGTGCTCGCTGAACGCCCACGCAATGACCGGGCCCGCACCGAGCACGACCACGATCAGCAGGCGCGCGGCGCGTAGGCGCAGCGGCACGAGGCACAGCCACAATGCGATCCCAAGCGCAGCGACGATCAGCGCGCCGCGCGAGTAGGCGAGCATCAGCGTCACGAGCGCAAGGCCCGCCGCGGGGTAGGCGAGCGCGCTGAGCAGGGCGTGGCCGGTGCGCCTGGAGCCGAGCCACAGACACGCGACCATGCCCATCGCGGCGGTCAGGCCGGTCGCGTTCCAGTAGCCGTAAGGGGCCTGCAGCCGCGCGTAGGTTTCGTTTGCGGCGAGATCGTTCGGCAGCGTCTTCGTCAAGAGCGCGTATCCACACACGACCGCCGCCCCGAGCACGATCCCGCCGAGCAGCGCACGCCAGGCGCCGGGTGCGACGCGAGCAAGCGCGACGGCCGTGGCGAGGCAGGCGCTGTAGGCGAGCATCCTTCCCGCGTCCTGCCAGCTCGAGTCGGGCGCAACCGACCACACGACCGACAGTCCCGTAAACGCCGTCAGCGCGAGCAGCAGGCCGACCGGCCAGGCGCCGTACGCGCGCATGCGCTCAGGCGCGAGCACAACCGCGCCTGCCACGATGAGTCCTGCGAGGATCGTGACCACGATCTCGAACGTCGTCATCGGCGCGAGGCGCAGCCCCCCGCCGGCGAGGAACGTCGCAAAGCAGAGCGCTCCCGCGAAGGCCACGGTCGCGGCGGCGGTCGCTCCATACGGCACGGGTCTCCTCACCGGCCGCGAAGGCGCCCCGGCAGGGCCGGCGACTGGCCGCAGGAGTGGATGCTCAGCCGTTGCGGCGTGCGCTGACACGCTTACGCGCCTCTCCACCGATCAGGACCAGAGCACAGGCGATCAAGAAGGCGAGCATCGCAAACAGCGAGTGGGGCAGTTTGTTGATAGCTGAGGCGATGTCCGCATGCACGACTCCCGGGCGGATCGGCGCATTCCCGATGGGGACCGCGGGCGCGCCTTTATGCGCGCTCTGGACCGCCTTGCTCTCGGCCGGCGTAAGCGGGATCGGGGTGTTGGACGACCCGCCCGTCGGGCCCCCGCTCGACCCGCCGGCGCTTGCGAGCGCCGCTTTGCGGATCTGGTTCACGCAGGGGTCGAGGTACTCGATGATCTCGGTCGGCAGCTGTTTGAGCGCTTCTCGGTACGCGCTTGGCTTGAAGCCCTGAATCGATTCCCCGTGCGCGCACCGTTCGATGATCTTCGTCGCTTCGCTCGCCTGGGCCGTCGAGGCGCCTGTGAGCACGATCGCGACACCCGCCGCGAGCGCGGCCATGCGCCGCAGGGGACTCTGCGATGTGACCCTTTGTGCTCCCAACCTTCGCAACGCTACCAGGGCCGCACGGCGCGCCGGCAACCCGACGCGACCACGCCCGTCCGTCCGCCTCGGCCGCTGAAAGGTCGGCCTGTTTCCTCGAGGACGTCTTCCAAGATGTCCGCCTGCCCGACCACCCCAGATCCGCCGCTTCGTTTGACGGGGATCCTCAGAACACGTCTCAGTCGACCGCGTGCGCGCCACCGCGCCGCCGGCGCGGACCCAAGGGGGGGTGGATCCCGCGCCGACGAGGACGAGCGCGGCGGTAGGCGCATCGGGGCCCGATCTGCTCCAAGCCTCCGTGAGCACCCCCAGTCCCTTTTCCCGCGATCGCCGGCTCGCAAACGGTGACCGGTCCGGCGCCGGGGCGCCCGCAGCCCGGTGTCTACCGGCGTGCGAGAGACTTCAACGCGATGCTTCGCTGCGCGATCGTGCCGCCTGTGCCTGTGCCTTACCGCGAGCCGCTGCTGCGCGGTCTGGCCGCTCGCACGGATCTCTTCGTCAAGGTGATCTACCAGGCCTCCGGCCAGCCCAGCTGGGACCAGCCGGCGGGCTGGTTTCCCGATTCACACGGCTATGAAGCCGTGCGCCTTGCTCCCCGGCATATAGCCCGCCCGGGGCGCAGTCCGATCACCTGGCCTCGTGGCCTCGAGCGCGAGCTCTCGCGCTTTGACCCCGACGTGGTCGTCGTGTCGGAGTTCGGTCCCGCGACCTTGCGCTCGCTCGCGTGGTGCCGGTTGCGACGTCGCGCCCTGGTCGTTCTGAGCGAGGTCACGAGCGATGTCGAGCGGACGCTGTCCGCGCCGCAGAGACGGCTGCACCGTCTGCTCGCCAAGCGCGTCGACGGGCTGATCGCCGTGAGCACGGCTGCGCGCGAGCGCCTGCTCGCACTCGGTGTTGCCGCCGAAGAGGTCATAGTCAGCATGCAGCCCCTCGACGAAGAAAGCCTGCTCGCCGCGACACGCGAACGGCACGCCGCCGGCGGTCATGCACACGGAGCGCCTGTCGAGGTCATTACGGTCGCGCGGCTCGTGCCCGACCAGGACGTCGGCACGCTGATCGACGCGTTCGCCGCGAGCGGTCTGCGCGAGGAGGATGCCACCCTGTCGATCGTAGGCGGCGGCCCGATGGATGCAGAGCTGCGCGACCGGGCGCGACAGCTGGGAGTGCCGGCCCGCTTCGCCGGCGCTCTGTCCGCGAGCGAGTTGCCGGCCCGCTACGCGGCAGCCGACGTCTTCGCGCTGCCCTCGCGCTACGAGCCGTTCGGCGTGGCGCTACGCGAGGCGGTGGTGGCGGGGTTGCCAGTGATTTGCAGCAGTGCGGTCGGCGCCGCCCACGATCTCGCCCACGACGGTCTGAACGCCATCCTGGTCGAGCCCGGAGACGTCGGTGCGCTGGCGCACGCGCTGCGCCGGCTCTGCCGCGACCCTCAGCTGCGTGCGAGCATGGGCGCGGCCAGTAGCGCCATCGCGCGACGCCATCCGCTTGCCTGCGACGTCGAGGCCTTCGCTCGAGCGGTCAAGCGGGCCGCCTCGCTCGCAGGCCGTTAGCGTCTTGTCCAAGAAGTCGAGTCGGCCCCCGCGACCATGACAGCGGCGGGCGTAATCTTCTAGGAATCTCCAAGCAAGATCGGCAGCACGCGCTCGGCGATGAGCGCGCCGATCGCCTCAGGCCGATACGCGGCCATCCGCCGAGCCGCTTCCCGGCGGTATCTCGCCGTCTCGGCATCAGGCATCTCGAAAGCGCGCCGCAAGGCGCCTGCGATCGACTCCGGTCGCAGATCGTCTGTGCACAGGCTAGGAGCGAGCTCACGGGCATGGGACAGCGCCTCGAAGGCTCCGCCGGTCGCGCCGCAAACGAGCAGCGCACCGTCGGCGAGCGCCTCGAGTTGGGCGAATCCGAAGTCCTCCCAGCGTGCGCCGGTGAGAAAGACGTGCGCGCGTCGCAGCGTCGCTCTGAACTCCGCCGCCTGCACCCGTCCGCGCCAGAGCAGGCCCGCGGGCTCGGGGAGCCCGTGACGCGCGAGGTGGCGCCGTCCACGATCGGGCTCGATGCCAAAGATCTCCAGTCGCGACCCTCCGAGCCCGGCTTGCGCCCACGCCGCCACGACGACGTCGAGTCCCTTCGCCTTCGGGTCAGGGGTGTAGGCGACGGCAAGCCGATCGCGCTCGGCCGGCTGGGACTCTGCCGGCACGATCGGTTGCGGCAGCACAACAGCGGGAGCCGACCTCGCCGGCAGTGCGTTGGCCGCCGCTTCGCTGAACGGAAGGACGAGGCGCGCGTCTCGCAGACGCCGGATCTCGAGCGCGTGCTGGAGCGCGTTGCGGGCACCCGGGCGGTTCAAGCGCGAGGGCGCATCGAGTCTCACCGCATAGGGAACGCGCGGACGGCGCGCAAGCAGAGAGGAGGTGATCGATGAGAAGATCACAGCGCGTGGCTTCGAGCGCCGCAGCGCGATACTCAGGGCTCGCCGCGCCGCCGCCGCCTCGACGAGATCGGTGACTGGGTAGGCGCGCCGCAGCGCGCCGGCCGCGCCGATCCGCACGCGCACGAGCTCGACGCTCGCCCCCGCCTGGCGCAGCAGATCCGCGAGCGCCTCGTCGCCGGCGCGCAGGCCGATCGTCGTGCCGAGCGAGAGCAGCAGGATGTCGTCGCGCCTCACCCCAGCGCCTCCCTCATCGCAGCGCCTGCTCGTAAGCCGCCAGCGTGCGCCGGCCGCAGCGATCCCACGTGAACGCGGCGCGCACCGTCTCTCGCGCCGCCGCGCCAAGACGGTCGCGTTCGCGCAGGCCCCTCTCGATCGCGGCCGCCACCGCCTGCGTGTCGTCGGCCGGCACGAGCAGCATGCCTTCGCCGGCGGCGGCTATGTCCACTGGGCCACCCTCCGTCTCACAGCCGATCGCGGGTAGTCCCCCCGCCATCCCCTCGACATATGCGACACCGAACGGCTCCTCGACGCTGGGCATCGCATAGACGTGACAGCGCCACATCTCCCGCAGCGCCGCCTCATGGTCGAGCTTGCCGAGGAAGCGCACCTGCTCGCGCAGGCCGAGGCTGTCGCGGAGCGCTTCGAGGCGGCCGCGCGTCTCGCCCTCGCCGACGATCACATAGTCCGGGCGCGTCCGCGGCTCCATCGAGGCGAGCGCTCTCATCACGATGTCATGGCGCTTGCGCGCCTGGAGGTGGGCCACCGTGACCACGCTGGGACGCTCGTGGCGAGGAGGCGGCTGGACAGGCAGATCGGCGGCGAAGTGAACGACGCTGACGGGGAGCGGCCCGCCCGCGAGCCGCTCGCAGCGCTCGGCGGCCCAGCTGCTGTTGGCGATCACGCCCGCGGCCGCAAGCAGCGTTCGGCGAGTAGCCCTCGCCGCCTTCTGGCTGCTCGTGGCGAGGTGGATGATGTCAGGCCCATGCGTAGAGACGACAAAGCGCGGCGGCGCATGTCCCCGCACCAGCGCGTCCGCGGTCGGCAGGACGTTGTGAGCGTGGACGAGATCGAACCGCTCACGCGCGAGCGCGCGAGCAAGCGCAGGTGCGATCCAGGCCCCCCAGCTCGCATACGACCAGGGTCGCGGCGGCGCGAGGAACTTGACCGGCAAGACCGGCAGACCGTCGAGCTCGAACGGCCGGAGAGCCGCCGCGGCCCCCTTCAGCCAGCGCGCGACTGCGGCAGGGCCCTGGCGTGCGACGGCGATCGGAGGCACAGGGCGGCGCAGCGCGAGCACCTTCACCTCGGCCCCCGCGTCGCGTGCGGCCATCGCCTGGCGGTGCGCCCACACGCCGTGCACCGGGTCGGCCGGCGACGGGTACCACTCGGCGAGGACCAGCACCTTCACGCGGCGGGACGTCAAGCGCAGCTCCTCACAAGCGCCGATGGGTCACGAGTGTCTGCTGGGCCTCATCGGCGGGCAGATAAGGCCGGCCCGCGAGAAAGGCGCGCGCCTCAGCGATCGCCTGATCGCGCGGATAGGAATCGGCTGCGGGTGCAATGCGGTGACGGATCGGCGTGGCGTCGATGATGCCGCAGCGCCAGCCCCGCTCGCGTGCGAGCGCCGCCCAGTGGACGTCGAGCCCCCAGCCCATGCGCAGCTCGGGGAACGGAAGAAGGGTCGGGAAGGTGCGCCGCGCGAATGCCGTAACCGGGCCGATCTCGACAAAGTGGGTCTCGCGCGCGAGGCTTCCGGGCCGGCGTCGCGTCACGCGCCAAGCGGCGTGTGAGGAGAGCTGGTGCGCAGGCTGGGCGAGATCCAGCGCGAAGCGCTCGGCGAGGAGCAGGAAGCGGTCGAGGAAGTTGCGCGGCAGCGAGATGTCGTCGTCGATGACGATCAGCCAATCGCGACCGCGCAGGAGCGGCAGGTCTCGCCGATCGCCGCCGCCGGCGCCCAGCAGCACGTTGAGGTTCTCGAACTTGCCTCCCTCGCCGGCGGCTCCAAAGCGCGACTCCACATGGTGGCGCGAGCGTTCCAGCTCGGTGCGGATCGCCTGCGAGGACTCACGATGCTCCGGCCGCTCGATACAGAGCACCAGCACGTTTCTTCTCTGCGGCTCCCACTGCGCCGCACGGTCGAGACGGGCACTGCGACCCGATGCGAACGCGAGCAGGTCGGCCCCGCGGTCGAGCGCCGCGCGGCGCAGGCCGTCGAGCCCGCCGACGGTGCCGCTTTCCCCCGAAAGGAAGTCATCGATGGCGCCTGTGGGTGTCGTGCCTTTGCCTTGGACGGG
>DAHUYZ010000059.1 GCA_027306855.1 Solirubrobacterales bacterium
GGGGCCCCCCCCCCCCCCCGCCACGTCCGCTTCTGGGTGGCTTGTGTCAGGCCGAGCGTGTCTTGGCGCGGCGGCTGCGAGGCGCCCACACCTCGTCGAGAAAGCCCGCGATCTCGTCGGTCAGGCGCTGCGGTTTGAGGCGCAGCTCGACGAGCGAGTCGGCCTCGATCAGGCGGGCGTTGGGCAGCTCTTCGGCGAGCATGCCGGCGTCGGAGAACGGGTGCACGGGGTCGCGGCGGTGACCCAGTACGAGCGCTGGGGTCGTAAATGTGCGCCGCTCCGTGCGATGGGGAGCGACACGGCCGAAGAACAGGCCCTGCAACAGCGCGCCGCCCGGACCGGGGTCCTGGCGGACGAGGTCGAGCACGACGTTGCCGTAGTAGGGGAGCAGGCGACGCGGGACCGCGCGTGCGCCGCGCGCGACGAGCTTCATGATCGGCTCGCCGAACGTCAACGACACGAGGATCGGCGTGAACGTGAGCGCGCTCGCGAGCAGGGCGTTGTCGAGCACGGGCATCTCGAGGACCATGCCTCGCAGACGCTCCGGCGCGGCGCAGGCGACCTCCAGCGACGCGTTCGCGCCGAGCGAGGTGCCCATGACGACGGTCTCGTCCAGCTCGAGGTGGTCCATCAGCGCGACGAGCTGCTCGCCGAACGAGCGCATCGAGTAGCGCCACATGTCGCGCGGGCGGTCCGATTCGCCGTGTCCGAGCAGGTCGACCGTGATCACGCGGTTGCCCATCGCGGCAAGCTCCTGCGCGAGCGGGCGGTGCATCTTCTGGGACATGAGCAGCCCGTGGACGAGGATCAGGGGCCGCTTGGCGGCCGCCGATCGCCGCGTGGCCTTCCCCCGCGTTCCGTTGCTGCCGAGCGCGGCCAGCCCCGCGCCGTACTCGGTGTAGGCGATGCGCTGGTCGTGAAAGCGGAACGACGGCACTTCATGCCAGCCTACCGTGCCCCGCAGCGGACAACGCCGCATACGCACGAGCCGACGACGTCGGGAGACCGGCGACAGGGCTTCGGGGGGCCCGGTGGAGGGGCCCTGCGACACGCGGGCCCGGACGACACCGTGGTTCGCCCGGGCCCGGTTCCCTCTCCGATAGCCGTCTGCCGGCGCACTGGCAGACGACCTGCGGGTTGAAACCCGCCGGCAGCGCCGAAGGTGCGCAGACTGCGACGAGCGAGCGGGCGAGAGTCGCGCTAGTGTCGCCGCTAGCGTTGCCATAAACGTTTCTATCCATTGGAGGAGAGATGGCCAAGCAGCCCAAGATCCTGGCCGGGCAAACCGCGGCGATCACAGGCGCGGCACGGGGAATCGGCAAGGCGACGGCGCAGGCGCTCGTGCGTGGAGGCATGAAGGTCGCGATCGGCGACGTCGACCTCGCCGCCGCAAAGCAGACCGCCCAAGAGCTCGGCCCGAGCACGATCGCGCTCGAGCTCGACGTGACCGACAGGGCGTCTTTCAGCGCGTTCCTGGACGAGTCCCAAGCACAGCTCGGTCCCGTCGACGTGCTCGTCAACAACGCCGGCATCATGCCCGTCGGGCGATTCATCGACGAGGACGACCTGACGGCGCGCCGGATGATCGACATCAACCTGCACGGCGTGATCCTCGGCTGCAAGCTCGCGATGGAGCGGATGGTGCCGCGCGATCGGGGCCACATCGTGAACATCTCCTCCCAGGCAGGCAAGTTCGGCGCTCCAGGAGGCGCGACCTATTCGGCGACCAAGCACGCGGTCGTCGGCCTGACCGAGGCGGTGCGCGGCGAGCTGCGCTTGATGGGCGCGCACGTGGACATCAGCTACGTGATGCCGTTCGTCGTCAACACCGAGCTCGGATCGGGGCTCGGGCAGGCGCGCGGCATGAAGGCCTTGCAGCCCTCCGACGTGGCGGACGCGATCGTCGAGGCGCTCCAGACGGGGCGCGTCGAAGTGTGGGTGCCCAAGTCGGCCAAGCGCACGCACCTGCTCGGCTCGCTTTTGCCGCGCGCCCTCTCGGAGGGGATGGCGCGCGCGATGAAGGCCGACAGGGTGCTCGCGGGCGCCGACGCGAATGTGCGCCGCGACTACGAACTGAGGGCCGCCCGCTCGGAGCCCGCGCTCGCGCCCGCGCCCGAGAAGCCTCAGATCACGGGCGGGAAGTAAGCCACTCGGCGATCAGGCGGCCGATCTCGGGGCCCGCGTCCTCCTGCAGGAAGTGCGAGGCGTTCTCGATCACGCGCGGCGGATCGCGTTTGATGACCTGCGCGAAGCGTTCGCCGACCGACAGCGGCAGGACGGGGTCCGAGTCGGCCCACAACATCAGCGTAGGGCGCGTGTCCTTGGCGAGCGCGTCCTGCACGCGCTGACCCGCGGCGGCGCCGGGAGCGTCGGTCGAGTGGGGGATGATCAGCGGGAAGGCGCGCGCTCCCGCCTTTGAGTCGATGCTCGGAAACGGCGCTTCGTAGGCGGCGACCACCTCCTCGCCGGGGTCGTTCTTGCAGGCCCCCCGCACGAGAAAGCCGACGGGCAAATCCTCGGTGCGCGCGACGAAGTCCCTGAACGCGAGCCACGCCTCGGTCATGCGCTGGTGCCCTGTGAACAGGCCTGTATCGAGGATCACGAGCTTCTCGAAGCGGTCCGGGTGCTCGACGGCGAGGCGCAACCCGATCGGCCCGCCCCAGTCGTGCACGACCATCGTTGCGCCTTTGACGTCCAGCTGCGCCAGCAGCGGCGCGATCATCGCGACGTGGCGGTCGTAGGTGTACCAGTCGACGTCGATCGGCTTGTCCGAGCGCCCAAATCCGGCGAGGTCGGGCGCTATCGCGCGAAAGCCCGCGTCGCACACCGGTCCAATCACCTTGCGCCACAGAAACGACCAGGTGGGCTCGCCGTGCATGAACACGACGGGTGGTCCTTCGCCCTCGTCGATATGGGCAAGCCGCAAGCCGTCCTGCTCGCGGTAGTGGGGCTCGAACGGGAAGTCGGGGAGACCCTGGAGCAGCTCGTCCGGCGTGCGCACCGCGTCGGTCATCGTCCTCGCAGCATATCCACCGCCGGATCGGGTAGGCTCGCGCGCGAGATGCACGCTGTGCTGGCCAACTTGACGCCGATCCTGGCGGCCGAGAAGAGCAAGACGCCCTTCTATATAGCGGGCGGGGCGCTCGTGGTCTGGGCCCTCGGAGTGACGCTCGGCTGGGGCCTGCGCTTCCCGAGCTTTCCCCGGACGGCGGGTGCGGAGCGGATCGTGATGGCGGTCTCGGCCGTGCTCGTCGTGGCCGCCGTCTCGATGGCCGTCGCGACGGCATAAAGCTCTTCGGAGATCTCGTCGGCGCGCGACGCCGCCCGCCCGAGCCCAGCCGCCAGCAGGATCGAGAAGGCCACGATCCCGAGCGCCGCACCGGCAACTATCGACCAAGCCACTGCTGAAAGCCCCCTTTCGCAGTACCCCTGGGCTCTAAGGCTTTCAGATCGTGTGGACGGTTGTTGCGCGGGCGCGGGCTCGGACGCTCGATTCTTCTCGCAAAGAGCGGATTCTCAGATCATTTGCAGCCGGACGTGCTCTTGATCGTCAGTTTTTCGCCCGTCGAGTACGTGAACGACGAGAGCACCGTGAACTTTTTCTTGACGCACTTGCCGGCCTTCGCCCAAGCCGTCTTGCCGCTGCCGACGGCCTTGACTTTCAGCTGAAGCCCTGTGATCACGATCGTCAACCCACCGACGGTTATCGGCGGAACTTCGGTCGTCATCGTGTTCTTGGAGATCTTGCCGTGGAGCACGAGCGTCGCCCCGGGGCCGCCCACGACCTTCGGCGCGAGCAGCAGGATGATCTGGTTGCTGCCTGCGAACGCGGTCACGTTCTCGTCGACTTTTGGAAACACCGGCGCGCCGTTTGCGGTCGAGCCGCCTTCGCCGAGCTTGCTCTTCGACGGGCACACGCTTCCGCCGGTCGCCTTGATTTCGGTGTCGTTCGCCTTGCAGACGACGAGCGCTTTGGTTTTGAAGTTGAACGACGTCTTCGCCGGGAACGCGATCACGAGCTTCGAGAGCGCCTGCGGCTTTTCGAGCGGCGCGCCGGGGTCGGACGAGGACAGGCTCGCGCCAAACCCGGTCGAAGCGCCTTGCTTTTTTGCGGTCAGCGTCACTTTCGCGACCTGTTTGAACTGGGCGCTCGCAAGCGCGAACCCCGCCATCGCCGCCACCGCCAGCATCGTCGCGGCGAGCGCGGCGGCCGTGAGCCTGAGCCTTGTCATTACTGCCTCCTTGGCGCCCTTGGCGCGCTCATGTTGGCCTGAAGCGACCGACTTTAGGGTGGTGCGGGCGTGTTCTCATCGGGGGTCCTTGCGGCTTGTCGGTCCGTAGTTCCACGCGCGTCGGCCACCAGCTGAAGCGGCCCATCACCTCGACCGCCGCCGGCAACAGGACGGGTCGCACGAGGAACGTGTCGAGCGTGACCGCGATCGCGATCCCGACCCCGAACGTGCGGACCGTCATCAGTTCGGTCGTCGCGAACGGGATCAGGGCGGCGATCATCAGGATGCCCGTGCCTGTGCTCGCGGCGGCGGTGCGGCGCAGCGCCTCGTCAAGGGCGCCGTCGACGCTGGCGCCCTTGACGATCTCCTCGCGCGCGCGCGCGAGGAGCTGGGTCAGGTAGACGAGCGAGATGCCGAACACGGCCGTAAAGATCCCGACGATCGACATCGGGTCGAGATAGCCGGGACCGCCGAGCGGCGGGTCGGAGCCGCCGAACAACAGCTGCATCGCCCCGAAGGTCGCCGCCGCCGTCAACAGCAGCATCAGGACCGCCGCGATCGGCAGCGCGACCGCGCGCAGCGCCACCCCCAGCGTCAGCGCGACGGCGATCGCAAGCGCGACGATCACCCATGGCAGGCGGTCGTTCGTCGCGCTCGTGAAGTCCTGCAGGCTGCCCGCCGGCCCGCCGACGGCCGTGGCGAGATGGTTCTTTACGGCAAACGCCTTCGCGGCCGCGTCGAGCCGGTCGCCGAGCGCGGCCGTTCTTGGGTCGCTCAGCGTGTAGCGGGAGACGACGACGATCTGCCCGGCGCTGCCGCCCCTGGAGACGTTGACCGCAAACGTCGCTTCGTTGGCCGCGGCAGGCTGGGCGCCTTCGACGGCGGCGAGCAGGAAGTAGCCGGAGTTGAACAGGCCCGGCGCCTGTTCGTTCAGTGTTTCGATGTCCTTCGGCGAGGGCAGCGTGGTCGAGAACTTCGCCACGCCCGCCTGCAATTGGCCGAGCCCGTTGACGAGCTGACCGGTCGGCGAGACGCCGCCCGCGAGCCCGGCCTGCAGCTGGCCGGCGCCGCTCGTCAGCTGACCCAAACCGCTTTCGAGCGCGCCCGCGCCGTCGCGCAGCTGCGCCAGCCCGGAGGTCAGCTGGCCGCCGCCGCTGGAGAGCTGCCCCAGTCCTGTCGCGAGCTGAGCGTTGCCGGCGCGCAGCTTGCCGATCCCCGCCTGCAGCTTCGTGGAGCCGCTCGCCAGTTCGCCGAGGACGTTCGACAGGAACGTTCCCTGCGTGTAGACGTTCGAGGCGAGCTTTGCCGCTTCGCTCGCTCCGGGGGACGTTCCGCCGAGTCCGCTGGAGACGCCACCGGCCGAGCTGTTCGCGCGCTGCAGCGCGGCGAGCGCTTCGTTGTAGCGCGGGTCTTCCTTGCCGCTCGTCATGTCTTTGAGCGCCGCAAGCGCGCTGGTCGTCTCGTTCGATGCGCTCTGCGCCTGACTTTGAAGAGAAGAGATCGTGTCGCTCGTGCTCTGCGTAAGCGAGGAGAGCTGCTTCATCGAGGGCAGGCCTTCCTTGACGGGCGCGTGCGTGGAGGCCAAGCCGTTCGCCAGGTCGACCGAGCCGGCGAGCGCCTGCGTCGCGCCGGCCTTCAAGGCGTTGGCGCCCGCGAGCGCTTCGTTGAGGCCGCCGGACAGCTTCGCCGAGCCTGCGTGCGCGGCGGCCAGGCCAGCGTGCAGCTTTGAAGAGCCGGCCTGCGCTTCGCCTGAGCCGCCGTGCAACTGGCCCGCGCCCGAGCTCGCTTCGGCAAGCCCGCTCTGCAGCTGCCTGGCCCCGCTGCCCGCCTGGCCCAGCCCGTTTGAGAGGCGCACGAGATCCTGCTTGCCGCCCGTCAGCAGCTTGCTCGATTCTTTGAGCGCGCTTGGCAGCTTGCCGAGCGGCTGCGTCGCGCTGCTGAGCGCCCCCGGTCCCGCTACCGAGGCGACGGCCGGGTCCTTGGCGATCTGTTGCTGGAAGGCGTCGAGCTGTTCCAGCGTCTTCGCGGTCGTGATCGGGCCTTTCGGGTTGACGACGATGATGTTGTAGGGGGTCGGCCAGCCCGGGCCCATCACGCGCGCGACTTCTTCGAACGCGACTCTGGCTTCCTCGCCCTTCGGGAGCTGGCCGATGCCGGGCGGTCCTGTTTTCAGCGACAGGGCGGGCGCCGCCAGGACCAGTAGGGCGCCGGTTGCGAGCAGGCCGGCGATTGCGGCGTTGCGTCTCACCCACGCTCCCGCGCCGACGAGACGGTCCCAGTCGCGCGTCGCCACGCCGGGCGCCGCGACCGACGGTCGTGCGATGCGCGAGCCGAACAGCACGAGCGCGGCCGGCATCACGACGACCGCGCCGCCGACCGCAAGCGCGGAGCAGAGCAGCACGCCGACGCCGAGCGAGGTGAGGATCTTCGTCGGCGCGATCGCCGTCGCGAGCAACAGCGCTCCGATCAGGCCGGTGCCCGCGAACAGCACCGCCTTGCCGGTGGTGGCGATCGTCTCGGAGGCGGCTGCAGAGGCTTCGTGCGGGTCGTGTCGGGGGTCGAGCTGGAGCTGGTGGAAGCGGTCGAGGATCAACAGCGAATAGCCCACGCCGAGCGCGAGCCCGGTCATCGACGCGAGCGCGATCGCCACCGCATCGACGTCGATCAGCTTGCCGATCAGCGCCATGAGGCCGAACGAGGAGAGCACCGTGGCGGCGCCGACGAGCGCGACCGCCGCGGCGGCGAGCGGCGCGCGCAGGCCGGCCAGCAACAGGACGAACAGGATCCCGATCGCGATCAGCTCCGAGCGCCTGGTCGTCGAGATCGACTGGTCCTTCAGGGCCCTGTTGATCGAGGGTTGGCCGGTGACGCTTGCCTTGACCGGACCTTTGACGTCGTGCGCCACGAGCGCTTCGATCTGGGGCTGGTCGTAGTTGACGACGTCCTTTTCGGGCTCATCGACCGATACGACGATCATCGCCGCCGTGCTCGACGGGCGCAGTTCTGTGCTTGCAGGCCCCGCGTCCCAGGCTGAGAGCGCGCGTGTGTGCGGGCGCTTGACGAGGTCGCCCACGAGCTTGGGCCCCTGCTTGTTCAGTTCGCTCGAGGGCCCTTGCAGCAGGATCGGGATGAGCTGAGAGGGCCCGAACTGCGCGTTCGTCAGGTGCTGGGCCCTGGAGCTCTCGGTCCCGGGCACGACCACGATCGTCGGCGAGAGAGATTTGCTGACGCCGAGGCCGATCAGGCTGAGCACGACCGCGACCGCCCCCCACGCGAACAGCGAAGCCCTCGGTTTGACGATCGACAGACGCGCCAATCGGATCATGGCGGCAACGTAGGCATACGCCTCGGATTTGTCATCGGGAGTGGCAGGCCGTCTTCGTCCGTAGTCCGCCCATGTGCGACTGCGTGCGGGCGCGGATCTCTCTATAGACTCGGGCTGAAATGAGCACATATCTCGTCACCGGCGCCGCGGGGTTCATCGGCGCGAACTACGTCCACTTCCTGCGCCGCGAGGACCCTGACGCGAGGATCGTCGCGGTCGACCATCTCGGCTTCGCCTCGAACCTGCCAAATCTCGACTCGGTGGCGGACGGCGTCACGTTCGTGCGCGCGGACATCGCCGATTTGGAGACGATGATGGGCGTCTACGAGGAGCACAAGCCCGACTTCGTCGTCAACTTCGCCGCCGAGAGCCACAACGACAGGGCGATCTCGGAGCCGACGATCTTCATGCACTCCAACGGTGTGGGCGCCCAGGTCATGCTCGAGTGCTCGCGCAAGATTCCGGTCCGCTCGCACGTGCACGTCTCGACGATCGAGGTCTACGGCGAGCTGCCGGGTACGGCGGGCTCGTTCGACGAGTCGAGCCCGCTGAACGCGAAGACCCCCTACAGCGCCGCCAAGGCCGCCGGCGATCAGATGGTCAGGGCGTACATGCACACCTATCCAGAGATGGACATCAGGATGACGCACTGCGCCAACAACTACGGCCCGTACCAGCTCCCCGAGAAGCTGATCCCGCTCGCGATCACCAACATCCTGCGCGGGCGCAAGGCTCCGCTGTATGGGGACGGTCTGCAGATGCGCGACTGGCTGCACGTCGAAGACCACTGCCGCGCGATCCATGCGGTCCTGCATGCGCGCCTGAGCAAGATCGAGCACGACGCGGTGTTCGACTCGGCGAAGCTGCCGATCTTCGACATAAGCGCGCGCCACGAGGTCACGAACGTCGAGCTGATCCGGCGCGTGATCGAGCTGCTCGAGAAGGACCCCGAGGAGTGGATCGAGCACGTGCCCGACCGCCCCAACCACGACCGCCGTTATCTGATCGACCCGAGCAAGATCGAACGCGACCTGTCGTGGCGACCGCTTGTCGAGTTCGAGACGGGCCTCGCCGAGACGGTCAAGTGGTACGTCGAGAATCAGGCCTGGTGGGAGGACATCTTCGCCCGCAAGGGCGAGCTGCAGGTGAGCTGGTAGACGCTACGGCCGGGGGGTCGCGAGGGTGGAGGCGACCGCGGACCAGACCTGCTCGGCGATCTGCTCGGCCGGCAGGGGGGACTCGGGGGTGGCGGCGCAGTCGATCGTCCGCCAGGCGCCGAGGCGCCGCTCGGCCGCGAGCTGGTTGAAGACGCCGCGCGAGGCTTCCAGGAAGGGGGCGTCGGACTCGTGGATGTCTTCGACGAGCTGGGTGTAGTCGCGCTTGCTCTTGGTGCGCACGAGCTTCTGGGCCAAGGGGACGGGGACGTCGAGCAGGAACGTCAGATCTGGTTGGGGCATCGCGTAGACGTTTAGCTCGATCTCGGAGATCCAGCCGATGAAGGCGTCGCGCTCGGGCGGCGCCAGCTTGGCCGCCTGGTAAGCGAGATTGGACGCGATGTAGCGATCGCAGACGACGAGGTCGTTGCTCGAAAGCGCGTCGACGAGCTTTGGCCGAGTCGCGTAGCGGTCGCCGGCGTAGAGCAGGGCGGCGAGCTGGCAGGGCACGCTATCGAGGGGGCCGAAGGCGCCGTTGAGATACGAAGAGACCCCTTCGGCGAAGGCGTTGGCGCCGTATTGAGGGAAGGAGAACACCTCGCAGGCCATCCCCTCGGACTGGGCGCGACGGCGCAGCAGCTCGGTCTGGGTGCCCTTCCCGGCTCCGTCGATCCCCTCGATTGCTATCAGCGCGCCCATGTCGTCGTCATATCCTGCCGCTCTGCCACGATGGACGCGTGTTCGCCATCGAGACCGAAGGCCTGACGAAGTTCTACGACGGTCAGCGCGGCATCGAGGAGCTGACGATGGGCGTGCGGGAGGGGGAGGTCTTCGGCTTTCTCGGCCCGAACGGAGCGGGCAAGACGACGACGATCAGGACGCTGCTGGACCTGCTGCACCCCAGCGCGGGCAGCGCTCGCATCTTTGGGATGGACAGCCGCCGCGACAGCGTCGCGATCCGAGCACGCCTGGGCAACCTGCCGGGAGATTTCGGCTTTGGCAAGCACACCAGTGGAGGGGAAGCGCTGGCTCTGCTCGCGCGAGTACGAGGTATTGAAACATTTATGAGAGCCGAAGAGCTGGCTCGCCGCCTGCGCGCTGACTTGACTCGCCCGCTGGGCCAGCTCTCGCGCGGCAATCGCCAGAAGGTGGGGCTGATCCTGGCGCTGTTCCACCGGCCGGAGCTGCTGATCTTCGACGAGCCGACGAGCGGGCTCGACCCGTTGATGCAGGAGGAGTTCTTGGCTCTACTGCAGGAGGAAAGGGATCGGGGGGCGACCGTGTTCCTGTCCTCGCACGAGCTCGACGAGGTGCAGCGTGTGTGCGATCGGGTCGGGATCGTCAGGGACGGCAGGCTGATCGCGATCGAGCGGATCGACGACATGGTGGGCAAGACGCAGCGCCGGGTGTCGGTGGAGTTCGCCGGGCCCGGACCGGTTGACCTCGATGAGCTGCGCTCGCTCCCGGGTGTGATGGGCCTGGAATCGCATGGGGCCCGCATAACGTTCAGGGTCGCGGGCGAGCTGGACGGCGTGGTCAAGGCGATCGCGCGCCATAGGCTGATCGATCTCGAGGTGGCGCATCCGACGCTCGAGGAGGTCTTTCTTACGTACTACGACGAGGGCGGCGACGAGGATCGAGCCGGCGAAGGAGCGCAAGGCGCAGACGTAGTGCACGAGGGCATGGCGGGCGAGGATGGGGCCGATGAGGGCGGTGCAGGTTGATCGCGCTGATCGCGGCCCAGCTTCGTGAGCGTCGCCGTTCCCCGCTGTCATGGGGTTTGCCGCTGGGGGCGTGGGCCGCGTTCATAGTCGCCATCTACCCGTCGGTGGAAGGGGCGCTGGAGAAGGCGATCCGCAACTACCCGGAGGCGCTGAAGAAGGCGTTCGGGATCGGCGAATTGTCGACGGTCGAGGAGTACTTGCACGCCGAGATGCTGAGCTTGATCGTGCCGCTGGCGGTCGGCTATCTGGCGGTGCGCGCGGTCGCGAGCGCGCTGTCGGGGGCCGCCGAAAGCGGGCGGCTGGACGTGCTGCTGTCCGCCCCGGTGTCGCGCCGCTCGCTGGTGTGGGCGGCGTTTGGCGCGGCCGCGGTCGAGCTGGCCGCGGTGCTGGCGATGGCGCTGGCGTTGACCGAGATCGGCAGCCTGCTGGCGGGCGCGCATCTCTCGTTCTCCTCGGCGCTGGCCGGCTTTGCGAACGTGTGGCCGCTGGCGCTGCTGTTCGCGGCCCTGACGATCGTCCTCACCGGCTGGTCGCTGCGCACGAGCATCGTGACGGGGTCGCTCGCGGGCGTGCTCGTCGGCATGTACGTGCTCGACCTGGCAGGCCGCCTGGACACGAGCCTCGACGGGATCAGGTACGCGTCGGTGTTCCGCTACTACGGCAACGCGATCGAGAACGGGATCGACCCTGTCTCGTTTCTAGGGGTCACGGTCGTGGCGGTCGCGCTGGCGGCTGCCGGAGTGGCGCTGTTCGAGCGGCGGGACCTGGCGGGGTAGGGGAGGCGAAGCTCCCCGCGAGGACGCCGAGCGCGCGCGGGTGGCGCTGACCAGTGGCCCGGCAGTGGAGCTAGCGAGACTCGAACTCGCGACCTCCTGGGTGCGATTTCGGCCCCGCAGGCTCTGGGCGAGGGCCGATTTTGGCTGTATTGCTGGGGATTCTTGGTGTCCGGCGGTGCGGCGGCGGGCTCCGAATAGGGCCAGATTTGTGCCCATATCGGGCCGTTTGGGCACAAAAACGAGGTTTGTGCCCCAATGGCTCGCGCCATCGGTAGTCATCGACTCCCACATCCTGTCACTTCGGCAGGAGTTCGCCGCGAGGACACGCGTATGGGCAATTCCGGGAGGCGGCTGCGAATGAGAATGCCAGCACTCACTGGTCCTATCCGAACGGTGTCCTACCATAGTGTGAATGCAGCCAATGTCGGATGACATTCACGAATACTTCGCCGAGGCCATGACCCGTCAGTCCAGCGAGGCTTTGATGGCCAACATGACCGAACATGCCAGCCATGGCGCGAAGCGTGTCGTGCTGGAGTTTTCGACTCCCGGCGGCGAAATGGAAAGTGCCATCAACACCCACAAGGCCCTCCGGTCGACGCCCTTCAAGCTGGTGACATACAATGGCAGCGAGGTCGCTTCGAT
>DAHUYZ010000005.1 GCA_027306855.1 Solirubrobacterales bacterium
CCGGGCCACGGTGTCCTCGGACCTGAGGACCGAGAGGAGTCGCTTGGCTACCTCCTGGAGGAGCAGGTCCCCGGGGTGGTGGCCGAGCGTGTCGTTGACCTGCTTGAACTCGTCGAGATCGAGCATCAGCACGGCGCCCTCATGGCCGTAGCGCTCGCCCTGGGCGAGGTGCTCGGTGAGGCGCTGCTCGAATGCGCGCCGGTTGAGCAGGCCCGTCAGATGGTCGTGGTCGGCCATGTAGCGCAGCTGCGTTTCCGCGCGCGCACGCGCCTGCTCGGCGACTTCCTTCTCGGCGAGACGCCGTTCGACGAGCGCCCTCGAACGGCGCTCGCGGCGGGTCGCCCGCAGCGACAGGCCGCCGAGCACGAGCGTCAAGCTCCCGCCGACGAGCATCGTCGTGTTGAGGATCCCCAATTCCGATTCGGCGAGCAGCATCGCGAGCCCGCCGGCGAGCGAGCCTACGGCCGCGACCATCGCTCACCGAGCACGAGGATTCCAACGATCCGGCGAATCATGCGGTCCTATCGGCGCGATGCGCGTCTAACTGAAGGGTGGCTGCAGATTTCGCGCGCCGGACGGACGATTGTCCGATTTGCAGGGATTATTTCGCCGCGTCACTCCCGGCCACGTCCAGTCGCGCACGTCGGGATGATCCTCGCCGTGGGCGCGCGTGTAGGCGCGACAGGCGAGCCGCCGGTCCTCCATGTCCTGACGCAGCTCGCCCGCGCGTGCGGCCAGCCCCGGCACGCGGTCGATCACGTCGATCACAAAATGGAAGCGGTCGAGGTCGTTGAGCATCACGATGTCGAACGGCGTCGTCGTGGTGCCCTCCTCCTTGTAGCCGCGCACGTGCAGGTTGCGATGGTTGGCGCGCCGATACGTCAGGCGGTGGATCAGCCAGGGGTAGCCGTGGTGTGCGAACACGATCGGGCGGTCAGTCGTAAAGATCGCGTCGAATTCGGTGTCCGACATGCCGTGGGGATGCTCGGATGAGGGTTGCAGGCGCATCAGGTCGACGACGTTGACGAGCCTCACCTTCAGGTCGGGCAGATGCTCGCGCAGCAGCGCCGCCGCCGCAACGGTCTCCAGGGTCGGCACGTCCCCGCAGCAGGCGAGCACCACGTCGGGCTCTGAGCCCTCGTCGTTGGACGCCCACTCCCAGATCCCGACACCGCGCGTGCAATGGGCGATCGCCTCCTCCATCGTCAGATAGGTCAGCTCGGGCTGCTTGCCGGCGATGATCACATTGACGTAGTTGCGGCTGCGCAGGCAGTGGTCGGCAACCGACAGCAGGCAGTTCGCGTCGGGGGGTAGATACACGCGTACGACCGATGCCTTCTTGTTGGCGACGTGGTCGATGAAGCCGGGGTCCTGATGGGAGAAGCCGTTGTGGTCCTGGCGCCAGACATGCGAAGACAAAAGGTAGTTCAGCGAGGCGATCTTCCTCCGCCAGGGCAGGTGTGCCGTCACCTTCAGCCACTTGGCGTGCTGGTTGAACATCGAGTCGACGATGTGGATGAACGCCTCGTAGCAGTTGAACAGGCCGTGACGCCCGGTCAGCAGGTAGCCCTCCAGCCAGCCCTGGCATAGGTGCTCTGAGAGGACTTCCATTACGCGGCCCTCGGGCGCGAGACGTTCGTCGGTGTCGAGGATGTCGGCCTCCCAGGCGCGGTCTGTCGCCTCGAACACGGCCGACAGACGGTTGGAGGCCGTCTCATCGGGGCCGAAGAGCCTGAAGTTATCGGGGTTGCACTCGATCACGTCGCGCAAGAAGGAGCCGAGAACGGTCGTCGCCTGGGCGCTCGTCGCGGCCGGGGATGGGACCTCGACGGCGTAGTCGCGGAAGTCGGGTAGCCCCAGCTCGCGCAGGAGCAGCCCTCCGTTGGAGTGCGGGTTGGCGCTCATGCGCCGCTCGCCGCGCGGGGCTAGCTCCGACAGCTGGGCGACGGGAGCGCCATGCTCGTCGAACAGCCGATCAGGTCGGTAGGAGCGCATCCACTGCTCGAGCGCGGCCAGTTGCTCGGGCCGTTCGCGAACTTCGGTGAGCGGGACTTGGTGCGCGCGCCAGGTGCCCTCGACTGGCAGGCCGTCCACGACCTTGGGTCCCGTCCATCCCTTGGGCGTGCGCAGCACGATCATCGGCCAGCGTGGCCCCCCGCGCGCGCGTGCGCGCGCGTGCAACTGCGTGCCCTTGACCCGCTCGATCTCATCGAAGGCTTCATCCAGCGCCGCTGCGAGCCGGGGGTGGATTGCCGAAGGCGCCTCGCCGTCGAGCCCACCGCTCACGAGGATCGGGCGGTAGCCGTAGCCTTCCAGCAGCGAGACCAGCTCGGCCTCTGGGATGCGCGCCAAGATTGTCGGCCCCGAGATCTTGTAGCCGTTGAGGTGCAAGATCGGCAGAACCGCGCCGTCGCGGCTAGGGGAGAGGAGCTTGTTCGAATGCCAGCTCGCGGCGAGCGCTCCCGTCTCCGCCTCGCCGTCGCCGATCACGCAGGCGACGATCAGCTCGGGGTTGTCGAAGGCGGCGCCGTAGGCATGCGCGAGCGAGTAGCCGAGCTCCCCACCCTCGTTGATCGACCCGGGCGTCTCGGGCGAGACGTGGCTGGGGATCCCGCCCGGGAAGGAGAACTGTCTGAACAGCTCGCGCATCCCCGCCCCGTCGCGGCTGACATGCGGATAGACCTCGGAGTACGTGCCGTCGAGGTACGCGCAGGCGACGATCCCCGGCCCGCCGTGCCCCGGCCCGGTCACGTACATCACATCCAGGTCGCGCTCGCCGATGACGCGGTTGAGGTGCGCGTAGACCAGGTTGAGCCCCGGCGTGGTCCCCCAGTGGCCGAGCAGCCGCGGCTTGACGTGCTCGGAGGAGAGCGGCTCGCGCAGCAGCGGATTGTCCAGCAGATAGATCTGCCCGACAGACAGGTAGTTCGCCGCGCGCCACCAAGCGTCGATGAGACTCGACACGACTTGCAGGATGGCAGACACAATCGAAGATCGAGATGCGCGCCGGCCGGCAGCGGCGGACGCTTCAGCCGGCGGGCTGAGCGAGACCCTCGTGCTCGAGCCCCGTGGCCGGCTCGCGCGGCGAGTCTCGCGCAAGCGGCGTGTCCGGGAGGCTGCGAGCGAACCAGAGGCCGACGAGCACGAACGAGCACGCCCACAGCAGCGCGCGCTTGAGCGCTTCGATCTGGGCATCTTCGTAGTCGGTGACGACCGCGTTGACCTGGTCGGGGGGAAGGCCCGCCGACTGCGCCGTTTTGCGGGCGCTCGAGCGGGACACCATCTGAAGGCCGCCCTCGGTGCCCGTCTTCAATTCCTGCTTCGCTTGTGCCGGCAGCGCCGGATTGGCCTCCACCCGCTGCTGGAAGCCGGTCGTCAGACCGAGCAGCAGGACCGCGCCGATCAGCGCCGTGCCGAGCGACTGGCCGAGGTTCTGGGCGGTGCCCTGCGCACCGCCCGCCTCGCTGGAGCGCGACTCGGGAACGGAGGACATCACTACGTTGCCGAGCTGAGAGATCACAAGGCCGATCCCCAGGCCGAAGCCGGCGAGCGACAACGCGAACGCAAGCGAATCCAGCGTCAGCGAGATCGTGCTCATCACGCCGAAGATCGAAACCAGCAGGAACGCCAGCCCGATGCGCACCACCGCGCGCGGAGATATCCGCTGGGCCAGGCGAGGGCCTCCGAGAGCCGCGAGCACCATAGTCACCGATATCGGAAGCAGCTTCAGGCCCGTGTGAAGCGCGTTCTCTTCCAGCACGAGCTGCAAGAACAGCGGCAGCACGAAGAACGTGCCCGCCAGGATCAGGTACTGGGAGACGACGCTCGACAGGCCCGCCCTCAGTTGCGCCACGTGCAGCAGGTCCGGCGCGAGCAGTGGAGTGCCGCCGAGGCGCGCGACGCGCTGCTCCCAGCGCGCGAAAGCGCCGAGCACGATCACCCCGGCGGCGATCAGGAACGGAACGAGCGACACGCCGAACGGCGTGATCTCCTTACCGGCGACGGTGGGGGCGCCGATCGGCTTGAAGAAGCCCCACTGGCTGATCTTCAGGATGCCGAACACGACGAGCCCGAGCCCGAGCGCGGACAGGCAGGTGCCGATCAAGTCCAGTTTCGCGCTCGCGGTCCGAGCGGGCTGGGCGATGCGATGGACGAACAGCAGGATCGCCACGACGATGACGTCCTCGCCGGCGAACACGACCCGCCAGCTGAGCGCGGTTGTGATCGCACCGCCGATCAGCGGGCCGGCGGCCGCGGCGGCGCCCGCAATCCCGCCCAGCAGCCCGAAGGCGAGCGCCCGTTCGGTGCCCGAATAAGAGGCCGCTGTCAGCGCGGCGATCGCGGGAACGACCAGCACCGCGCCAAGCCCCTCGATGCCCGACCAGCCGATCAAGAGCACCGTGATGTTCGGGCTGAGCGCGGTGGTCAGCGAGCCGAGCCCGTACACGCACAGGCCGATCGCGAACGTGCGTCGTCTGCCCCAGACGTCGCCGAGCTTTGCGCCCGTCAGCATGAACGCGGCCATCACGAGCGTGTACGTCGTGATCGCCAGCTGCATCTTGGCGACCGTTGTGTGGAGGTCCGTGACTACCTGCGAGATCGAAACGTTCATAACGGTCGTATCGAGCACCATCACGAACTGCGCCGCACCGAGGACGAGGACTGTCGTACGGCTTCGCATCGAAGGTCAAGCGCAAGATAGGCGCAGTTCCCGAGCCGGTCCTCATCCATTCCGGATGAGAACAGTGGTGCGCACACCACGTCGACACGCAAGCGCGCACCCCTATGAGCGCGCCGTCCTCTGGGCAACCTCCGAGTATGTCCGTGCTTGCACGCGCCCTGCCTTCGACGAGCGCTCAGACTCCGCCGCGAGGACTGCTCGCAAACAGCGTCCAGCGCATCGAGCTCTTGTGGCGGATCGCGCAGGCGCCGCAGGCGCCGATCGTGGCGGCGTACGCGCCGGCCGGCTACGGCAAGTCGACGCTGCTCGCGCAATGGGCGCAGAGCCGGGGCGGCCGGTTGGCGTGGGTGGCGCTGAGCGCATCGGAGAACGACCCGAGCGTCCTTGCCGGCACGCTCGCCGGCGCGTTGGAAACGGTCAACGGCGGGAATGGCGAGGGCACGCTGGTACTCGACAACGTAGAGCGAGTCGACTCCCGGCGATCCCTGGAGCTCCTGGGCTCAATCGTCGAGGAGCCCCCTGCCGGTGTCAGGCTGGGGCTTGCCAGCCGCAACGTCCCGCCGCTGCACCTGGACCGCCTTCTCGCCGCCCGGCGCGCGCTGCACCTCGACGCATCCGATCTCGCGATGGGCGCGAGCGAGGCCCAGGAGCTGTTGGGCGCGCTCGGGGTATCGCACGACGACGGTGCGGCGGACGAGCTGGTCGAGCGTACAGAGGGCTGGCCGGCCGCGATCTCGCTGGCCGCGGTCTCGCGGGAGGCGCTGGACCGCTATATCCGCGAGGAGGTCCTGCCTGCCGTGCAGGGCGACGCCCGGACGCTTGCGGTCCGTACGGCCGTGCTCGACGAGCTCTCGGGCGAGCTGTGCGACGCTGTGCTCGATCGACACGGAACGGGGGATCTGTTGCGCGAGCTGGAGGCTTGCGGGGCGACGCTGCGCAAGCAGGACGCCGCGGGCGTGTCGTATCGCTGGCACCCGCTCGTGCTCGGCGTGCTGAAGGCCGAGCTGCAGACCTGCGCGCCGGAGGAAGTCTGTCTCTTGCATCGGCGTGCCGGGGAGTGGTTCGTGAGCCACGGCCGTATCGAGGAGGCGATCGAGCACGTATGCGCAGCTGGCGACGAGGCTCGCGCGGGAGAGCTGTTGTGGGAGCACGCGGCTCTGTTCTTGTACGGCCGGGACGAGCTCCTCAGACGGTGGCTTGCCATGTTCTGCGAGCGGCAGATCGCGTCCGACCCCGCGCTTGCGCTGGTGGCCGCGCACAGCGCGCTCGCCCTGGAAGACATGCCGGTGGCGCGACGGTGGTCGGAGCTCGCCCAGCGGGCGCTCGCGCACGCCGATTCGGGCCCGAAGGCCCCTTCGCTCGATATGGGCTCGCAGGCGTCTTCGCTTCGTGCCGGCGCCACTCTGATCGAGGCGGCAGCCGCGGAGGGTGGCGTCGAGCAGGCGGCGAGCAGCGTTGCGCAGGCGCAGGAGGCGCTCGAGAGCACAAGCCCACTCTGGCCGCTCGCCGGTCTGCTCCGGGGCGTCGCACTGCACCTGAGCGGCGAGCGCGACAGCGCCCGCGGGCACTTGGTCGATGCCGCTCGAGACCGTGCCGGCGCGACGCCGTTGTTGGGGGCTCTCAGTCTCGCCCAGCTTGCGCTGATGGACGTCGAGGATCGGGCGTGGAGCGCGGCCGAGCAGCGGGTTGGGCAGGCACGGGCGATCGTGTGCGAGCACGGCTTGGAGGGGCGCCCGGCATGCGCGACGGTGTATGCCGTATCCGCGCTCGTCCACAGCCGCCGCGGTCTTGCCGACGAAGCCAAGCGCGAGCTGCGCCAGGCCGCTGCGCTGCTGCATTCGCTCGGCGAGTTCATACCGTGGTTTGCGGTTGAGACGCGCATCGCGATGGCGCGCACCAGCGCGCGACTCGCCGATGTGGTGGGCGCCAGGGCTCTGTTGTCGGCGGCATCGCACGGAGCGCGCGCCACGCGGCCGGTACCGCGTCTGTTGGACTGGCTGGACGAGGCGTGGGGCGAGCTCGACGAGGTGGGCGCCGAAGCGTTGAGCGGCCCCTGCGCGCTGACGATGGCCGAGCTGCGGGTGCTGCGCTTTTTGCCGACGCATCTCTCGTTTCGCGAGATCGGCGAGCGTCTGCACGTGTCGAACAACACGGTCAAGACCCAGGCGCACGCGATCTACTCCAAGCTGGACGCCGACTCGCGCACCGAAGCGGTCGCGCACGCCTATGCGCTCGGCCTGATCGACGCGCTTGTCGTGTGACGGTGCCTGGACGGCCCGGGCCTGATCGACGCGCTTGTCGTATAAGGCGCGGCGCCTGAGACCGCGGCACGCTTCACCCGAAGCGGGTGATCCCTGTCAGGGGTCCGTAGATGACCCGCTCTGACTTTCGTAACGAGTCCCGATCCGAGGCCGCCTGCCTGCAACTACGGTGCGAGGTGATGTACAGCTACTCTTGGCCGGTCGCGGACGAAGAAGAGCGCTCCGTTCTCGACGAGCTCACTCGACGAGAGCGCGAAATCCTTGCGCAGATCGCGGAAGGCAAGAGCAACGAAGCGATCGCGCAGTCGCTCGTGCTGACGAAGAGGGCCGTCGAGAAGCACGTCAACTCGATCTTCGCCAAGCTGAGCCTGCGCGACACGCCCGCCATCAGCCGTCGCGTGACGGCGGCGCTGTTGTTCCTGGCCGACGGCGATTCGCGGCCTGCGCGCGAGGGCTCCGGCGTTATTCGTCAGCGCTGAGGTCTATGAGCGCTCGACGGGGCCGCTCTCGTGTTTGCGCGAGAACGGCCAGGATCGGCGCAGCCCGGCGATCGCTTCGCCGGCTAGGGCGTCGGGGAACTCGGTGGCGGTCTGGCGGCGCAGCGTCGCTACGCCGAGCGCTCCGAGCGCTATGAAGCCGAGCACGGGCAGCAGCTGGCGCGTGGCTGGGGTGGGGGCCCAGAGGACGATCAGCATCAGTAGGAGACCCGCCGCCGCGTAGGAGCCGAGCGCGTGATCGCGCAGCCAGGGCGCGGCCGCGTGTCGCAGGAACATGGCCGGTCGCGTGGCTCCGGCGAGCCAGGCGGCGAGGAGCAGCGCAAGGCCGTAGAGGACCATCGCGATCGCGATGTCGTAGAGCAGCGAGGTGCCGATCGACCAGACCGCTTCGCCTGCCGGCTTGTTGGCCTGGTTGGCGACGAGCGCTTTGACGATCGCGTCGCCGGTTATTCGGCGCACGAGCAGCACCGCGACACCGACGCCGAAGAAGCACCAGCCGGCGGATCGCAGCGCTAGGCGCCGCCAGCCCGAGGCGAGCCATACGGCGATGACGAACAGCGCGATGCTCAGCAGCGGCAGCACGACCGCAAGACCGCGGATCGCTTTGGCTATGTCTTGGGCGGCGCGCAGCTGGTTGGAGCGCATGATCACGATCTGTCCGCTGCTCGCCGGGATGTTGACGCCGAGCTTCTGTTCGGCCTTGGTGCGCGCGGCCGCGCCTGAGCCGCCGGAAAGCTTGGAGCGCGCGCTCGCCAGTTGACTTGAGAGCCCGAGCGCTCCCGCCAGTTCGGTGAGGAGCTGGTGGAGGTCGAGCGTGACGGCGCCTCCTTCGGTCGAGACGGCTTTGCCGCCGCCGTTCAGGATGCGCATCAGGGTTGCGTGCGCGGCGTGATTGGCGCGGCGCCACAGTTCTTGGACCTTGGGTGCGGCGAGCAGCCTTGGCACCGCCCGCTCGGCGAGCTGGCGTACGCCGGCGGTGAGCGGCGCCGAGAGCCCTTGCAGCTGTTCGGGCAGCGCCGACTGCAGCCGCGCCTGGACTTCGCCGGAGGCGAACAGTTCGTTGACGAGATAGACGCTGAGCGCCTGCTGAACATGTTCGTCTCCAAGGATCTGGCTGCTCGTGCTGGTCCAGTTGTCGGTGTTGAGGGCCTGGCGGTTGACCCATAAGGCGAAGCACGCGAAGAAGCCGATCAGGGTCGCGACGACCAGCAGAGTCGCTACGAGCGCGCGGTGGCGGTGCAGGCTGCTCTGGATGGCCGCGCTCATGACGCCGAGCATCGACGGTGGGCGCGCTATGCGCATCACCCTCTTTGTGTGATGCGCTGGGCCCGGCGAATCCTATGCTCGGCATAAAGGTTTCTCACCATGAGGGACCCCACACAGGAGGTAGTCCACATGCCTGACGGACATGCCCTCACCGGAGAGCAGACCAACGCTTCGCAGCACGCGCAATCCCGTTATGTCGAATCCGAGGAGCCGCCGGGCTTCGGATGGATCGTATTTGCGGGCGTGCTGATCATGATCGCGGGGGTCGTGAACCTCATCTACGGGATCGCCGCGATCGCCGAATCGAGCTTCTACGTCGCCGACACACACTTCGTCTTCAGCGCGCTGAAATTCTGGGGTTGGGTGCTGACGGTGGTCGGGATCCTCGAGATGTGCGTGGCGGCCGGCATTTGGGCGCAGGCGCAATGGGCACGCTGGACGGGAGTCTTGATCGCCTCGTTGAGCGCGGTCGCTCAGTTGCTCTACCTCCCCAGCTACCCGTGGCTTTCGCTCGCCGTGTTTACGCTGGACGTGCTCGTGATCTATGCGCTCGTCGCGTATGGGGGTAGGCTCGAAGGCGTTTAGCTAAGACAAGGTCTTCGCTAGAGTCAAACATTTATAGTCGTCATGATGGGCGAGGGGGCGGCGAGGCGGGCGCTGCTGCGTCTGGCGGGCCTGTATCTCGCGACGATTTCGCTGGGCGTTGGGCTGCTGATCATGCTCTGGGATGAGCGCCGGCGCTGTTTGCAGGATCGGCTCGCTCGGACGGTGGTCGTCTATCGCACGCAGGAAAGCGAGCCCGTATAGCCCTTGCCCTCGGCCTCACCCGATTCGGAGGATGTCTGGGCGTCTGGTGCAGGCAACAATCAGTCCAGAGAAAGGAGCGCGTACATGCTCGTTGCAGCCTCATATCCCCTGCTTGAAGTGTTCTGGACGATGCTCATCTTCTTTGCGTTCGTTATCTGGCTTTGGATCTTGTTTGTCGTGATCGGCGACATTCTTCGCAGGCGCGATGCCTCGGGTCTCGCGAAGGTGGCGTGGGTGATCCTCATATTGATACTGCCGTACCTCGGTGTCTTCATATATCTGATCGCCGAGCACCAGGGCATGGCCGACCGCTCGCTCGAGCGCCAGCAGGCAGCGCAGACCGAAGTCGCCGACTACGTCAGGTCGGTCGCCGGGCAGAACGACCCTGCGGCGCAGATCTCGAGGGCGAAGTCGCTGCTGGACGACGGCGCGATCACCAAGGAGGAGTACGACCGGATCAAGGGCAAAGCGCTGGCTGCTTGAGCTGAGGGTTTGACCTCGATCTCAAAAGGCGACGACCGGAATCGAACCGGTGTAGACGGCTTTGCAGGCCGCTGCGTAGCCACTCCGCCACGTCGCCGTACCGGCCTAGCCTAGCGGGCGCTCGCGGTGCGTATGGCGCCGCCCGATCGTTGCGACGGCGGGCACCGTTCAGGGCTCGCAAGAGCCGATCGGCACCCAAGTGCGAGGATGTCGGTGCATGGCCATCGAAGCGACCCTTTTCAACGACCCCGGCTGCCCATGGGGCTACTCGGTCAGTCCCGCGCTTGCGGTCCTGCGCTGGCGCTACGGCTCGCAGCTCTCCTGGCGCCTGGTCACGATCGGCTTGGCCGAGACGAACGAGCGCTACATCCAAACCGGCTACACGCCCGCGCGCAGCGCCCTCGGCTACATCCGCTACCGCACGCGCTACGGCATGCCCTTCGCCGTCGAGCCTCGCTCACGCGTTCTCGCGACGGCGCCGGCCTGTCGTGCGATCGTCGCCACGCGCCTGCTCAGTCCCTCGCACGAGCTCCCCGCGCTGCGCGCGCTGCAGTTCGGCTGGTTCACGACGACGCTCCTGCTGGACGAGCCCGACGCCATCGCCCAGGCGTTACAGGCCGTCGACGGGCTCGACGTCGCGGCCGTCATCGCGATGCTCGACAGCCCCAACGTCGTCGAGGCCTACGAGGCCGATCGCCGGCTCGCGCGCCAGGCCGAGGGCGGACCCACCCATTTCCAGGGCAAGGCCCGCCAGACCGACGGCCCCGTCCGCTACTCCGCGCCCTCGCTCGTCTTCAGCGCCGGCGAACGCCGCATGGAGGCCGGCGGCTTTCAGACGATCGAGGCCTATGACGTTCTGATCGCCAATCTCGACCCCACGCTCGAACGCCGCCCACCGCCCGACAGCCCACTCGACGCGCTCCGCTCCTTCCCCGAAGGCCTCGTCACGCAGGAGGTCGCCGCGATCATGGCCGCCGGCAACGACCCGCCCGACCGCCCCGCCGCCGAGAGCTCGCTCGTCGAGCTCGCCGGCGAAGGTCTCCTAACGCGAGCTCCACTGGGCGACGACGCCATCTGGCGCCCCTCCTGAGCGCTGCGCCGTCTCGCCGCGGCGAAGACTCGTTGATAGGCTAAGGCCCATCCCAGGGCGATTAGCTCAGCTGGGAGAGCGCCGCCTCGACAAGGCGGAGGTCACTGGTTCGAGCCCAGTATCGCCCACCATATTGTTCTGACTCCAACCCACGACCTCGCAAGGGGTCGTGGGCGAGTCGGCGCCCACGAGGACAACTTCGCGGCCTTGTGGGCGCTTCTCGTTTGTGGCCTTCGGCTGAGCTTCGCGCTCCCGCTCGGCCTTGCTTATGGCGGCGGTCAGTTCCTCGCCCGCGTTGGCTTTGGCGGCCTGGCGTAGCTCGCCGCCCAGGAGCGTGTCGAACGGCGGGGCCAGCTCGCTCCTAACCGTATAGTCCTCATCAATCAGTAGCCGCTCGAAGAACGCGAGGTTGAACTGGCGACGGACGGTGCCGGACGCCTGGCTGTAGGCGGCGGCGCAGTTCCCGGCGAAGTCGAGCGCCCGGTGCATGTTCGTCTCGGCCTTACAGAAGTCGGCGTCGATCTCTGCCAGCCGTGCCTCAATAGCGGTCAGCTCGGCGGTGATGATGTCTTGCTTGCTCTTGAGCAGGTCGAGCGGGACGGCTTCGGCCAGGTGCGCGTCCAGTAGTGCTTTGCGCTGTTCTTCGAGCTTGCCCTGGCGGCGTTGTTGCGCGGCGCGTTCGTGCTCGGCGTCCAGGCGCAGCTTGGACAGTTCTTCTTCGAGGAAGGCGCGCAGGGCCACCAGCTCGTCCTTCTCAAGCTGGACGGTGGCGTAGTGCGCGATGACAGCTTGCTCGACCAGCTCGATCCGGAGCGCGCGCTGGTTGCAACTGTGCTTGTCCTTCTGGCGCCCGATGCAGACGAAGTACGGGTAGACGCCGCCCCTGCCCTTGGCGTGGTTGACGATCAGCCGAGCCCCGCAGGTGCCGCAGTAGAGGCTGCCCTTGAGGTAGTGGTGGTGTTGGCGTTGCTTCTCGCCGACGAGGTACTTGGCGGAGAGCAGGTCTTGGACTTGGTGCCAGGTTTCCGGCGACACGAGCCGGTCGTGCTTGCCGGGATAGAGCACGCCTCGGTAGCGCACCATCCCCATGTAGTAGGGATGGCGCAACAGAGCGTGCAGCTGGCTGTCGCTGAGCGGCCTGCTCGCCGTCCTGGGGCCGCTCCTAGTCGTCAGACCGCGCCGGTTCAGCTCGCCCACCAGCGTCAGGATCGTCCACTCGCCGGTCGCGTATGCCTCGAACGCCCAGGCGATCAGCGCGCCGCGCTCCGGGTCTACTTCGACGGTGCGGACTTCGCGGCCGTTTTCGAGCTTGCGGACGTTGCGGTAGCCCAGCGGTACTCGGCCGGGCGTGCCGCCGTTCTTGGCCTTTTGCGTGCTGCCCTTGATGACCTCGGTCGCCAGGTTGCGGCTGTAGAACTCGCTGATCGACGCCATGATGCCATGCAGCAGCAAGCCAGACGGCGTTTGGTCGATGTTCTCGGACACAGACACCAGCTCGGCTCCGGCCTGCCGGATGGCGAGGTTGATCGCCACGTCGTCGGCCCGACTGCGGGCGAGGCGGTCAACCTTGTGGACGATGACGTACTTGACCGGGTTCTCGGCGAGATAGGCGAGCATCCGTTGTAGTTCCGGCCGGTCGGCGGTCTTGGCCGACTCGCCGCGCTCCACGAACTGTTCAACGATGACCGCGTTCAGACTGGCTGCCTTGCGCTTGCAGCCCTCGCGCTGCGCCGGGATCGAAAAGCCCTCGGCTTCGCCGCCCTTCTCGGCCTGCTCCTTGGTCGAGACGCGCAGATAGATAACGGCGGGAGCTGCGCAACTATTTTGTTCACTATCGGCTTTTGCCATAAACGACCCCTCTCGCTGCCCGTTAGTGTTGTTAAGTGTACCATATTTCATATTGCTACCTCCCTTCTGTTTAGTGTTATTTATATGAACTGAGTGTACCGACAACTTGCCTGGCGGTTGTCACCAAAAATAGGCGCTCCGGCAGGCTGCGGTCGCGGGCGATGGCCGCTTCGATCCGCTCGGCGCGCGTCTCGTCCGGCGCGATCCAGCAGACACGCGGAAAGATGCCGTGCTTAGCCTGCTCGTTACCGGATTGGTAGTAGTCGGCGTACAGCCGACACTTGCGCAGCACCACAGGCAGGCTCTCGGTGGCCTGATCGACCTCGCAGAACCAGCGCAGCTCATACTCGCCCGCGCCGAGCGCCAGGTACAGGTCGGGTCTGAGCAGCCGTCGCCCGCTCAGGCTGGCAAATTGTCGCCAGCAGCTTGGCTCTGCCTGGACTTCCAGGCTGTCCAACAGGCCCTCGCGGCCCGCGAGCGTCAAGTCCACCACGATCTGCGACGTTGCCAGCGTATGCGCGAAGAAGCGCTCGGTCGGCTCGTAAGCCCGCCGCCTGGGGCCGTCCAGTCTGAGGACGCGCCGCGCCAGCGGGCCAGGAGCCACCACCAGCCCGGCCGACCCGGCCCGCACGCCGCCAACCCTGCGCCGCAAAGAAGCCAGCAGGCCGTCGCGGATCAGGCGCGCGAGCACGCGCTGCCGCGCTCGCGTGGCCGACGCTTCGCTCAAGTGCGCACCGTTTGGAAAATGGAGCGCCTGAATCTGCCGGGCGCTCATCAGGCGCAGCTCGACCACTTGGCGGATCACGCCCAGGTCACGGTCGGATAGCTGCTCGCGGATTTGGATCAACCCCCGCGCGCCCACGTAGCGACGCCTTGGCGCAGACCCCCTCATTTGATCCTCTCTTTCGTGACCAATGTGGGAGTCATGAGAGGTGTCGGCGGCCAAGCCGAGTGCCACGCGAGACGACATTCACCCCCGCGCAAGGCTGACCAAGCCGCCCCCGTCTCTAGCGCTCGATCTGTGAACGGCGCCGCGAACGCTCGTCGCCCAAGCCCGGCCACCGGCCCGCCGCCGTAAGGAAAAGGCGGTTGCATTGTGCAAGAGACTTTCGTTGCCAATCTCGCAGCGCTTTCCCCGTGAATACAGCGCTTCTCGGCCTGCGCGCTCGACGCGAGACGACGGGCGATACGACAGCCGCTCACGATTCACCCTCGCGTGGCCGCCGCTGCGGCGTCAGGTCATCATTGCCGCTGCCGTGCCGACCGAACAGAAGCTGTTGCAGGTCGGCGTCGATGTCCGCGCGGCTGACGCCGTAGCTTTCGCGTGACGCGACGCGTACCGCTCGCGGGTTACTGATGGCCGGACTCGGCGGCAGCGTGCGGATGCTGCACCACGGCTGCACGGCCGAGTCGGCGACGAGCTGAGCGTAAGCCTCGAAGGCCCCGAGGCTCTGGAAGTCTTCAGGTGCGAGGCTGCTTTCGGATGCGAGCAGGCGCGCGTCCTCGCCCGGCAGCCGGAAGGCGATCCGCGACTGCGCGTTCGCCAGCACCGACGAGCGCATCGCCGGGTCGAGCTGGTGCAGGAACTGATGGGCCAGCGCAAACGAAGCGCCCAACCCGCGTGCCTGGGCCAGCGCGTCGGCCAGATCGACAGGCAGGTGCAGATACGTCTGGAACTCGTCCAGCACGACCGACACCGGATGCCGCCGCCCTGGCTCTATCGCTGAGCGGCCGAGGATCGCCTGCCAGAGCTGCGACACGACCAGCGCGCCGAGCAGCGCCGAGGCTTCCGGCCCGAGCTGCCCGCTCGCCAGGTTGACGAGCAGCAGCTTGCGCTTGGTGAACACCTCGCGAAGATCGAAACGGGGCTTCGTCTGCCCGATGATGGCCCGCAACTCGGGACGCATCAGTAGCGGGCGGAGCTTGTTCATTACCGGCGCGGTAGCCGCCGCGCGCTCAGCCTCACTCCACGCCTCATAGGCCCGCCAGAACGGGGCCAGGCCGATTGGATCGGCTACCTTTGGCACGATCCGTCGCCGCAGCCCGGCATCGGTCAGTAGCAGCGGCAAAGCCGCCAGGGTCATGCCCGGCGTCCGTGCCAGTGTCAAAAGTGACGCGCCGAGAATGTCGTGTGTACGCGGCCCCCAATGCGCCGCGTAAAGAGAATGGAACAGCCCGAGCACCTGATCGGCTACCAGCTCCGGTGAGCGCCCCCTGAGACTGAGCGGGTTCAGTCCGACCGGCATATCTCTGTCCGTCGGATCGAGCAGGACTACGTCCTCGACACGCTCGGCGGGAACGCGCGCCAGCACGTCGGCGATCAGGTCGCCCTTCGGCTCGATGACCACGACCGCCCGTCCGGCCCGCATGTCCTGGGCGATGAGGTTCAGTAGCAGCGTTGACTTGCCGGAGCCGGTCGGTCCGATGACGTGCAGATGCCGCAGCGAGTCACCGACTGACAGCGCTACCGGGCGCTCACGGCCAGGGAAGGTCGCCTCGCCAATCACTCGGCCACGGCGAGCCAGGGCGCGCGAGGGAGCCACCAGCCGACTGCCGGTTTTCTCCACCGGCAGGTCGCTTGTCACGCCTACCGGCCACGCCGAGACGGTCGCCAGCTCGGTCGCGTTCAAGTGCAGCGGCAGCAGCCAGGCCCGTTCGGGGCGGACGAGCTTCGCCGGATTAGTCCGCCGCAGGTGGAAGCTGACACCCGGTGATTCGGCAATCAGCAGCGCACCGTAGACCTGGCGCAGTAGTTGACGGCGGCGACCTGGCGTGGCGGCTTGAACGCCTATCCGCCCGGCTACCCGCCAGCCGGGCTCGGCCTGCTTGGCGCGCAAGGCGCTCCGCAGTTCGGCGTCAGTTGGCTTCGGGCCGCCGAACGGTGCCGACAGCAGCGCTGTGGCCCAAGACTCGTGCCCCAGCACATACGGCTGGGTCGGCACGGGCATGGCTGGCAGCGTTCGTCTCAAGACCCACTGCAAGACCAGCCGTTCGTCTTTGCGGACATGGGCCAGCGCCGTCAGCAGGGCGTGGCTGACGCTTGGCAGCTCGTCAATGCGCAGCGACCGTCGCCGCGTTGACAGCCTGAGCGTCACCGCTGCGGTGACGGCTACCGGCGAGCGTTCGGGCATTTCCGCCACCGCCAGCCCCGGCAGGCTGGCCCGGCACTGGTCAACAACGTGCGCGGCGCGTGCAGCGGGAATCGCCAAGCGATGCTCCACGCCACTCACCGAGCCGATTGTTTCGATAACCAGCGGCGTGCCCGCCGCGCTCGCCAATAGCCGGAAGATCTGCCCGACTTGCTCGCTTGTTACCTCACGCGGCCAGCGCAGCCGATGCCAAGTTAGCGTGACCTTCACGCCTTGCCCTTCTTGCGCTTGACCGCCTTGTGCTCAGCCTCGGCTTCCGCTTCGGTCTTGGCGCGGCTGTACTCCAGCTCGATCAGGGCACGGGCCAGCCGCCGAATATCCGTCTTGCGGCGAATGCCTCTGACCCGGATTTGGCGGTCTTTCCTATGATGATAAGTCCTACTCATATGTGACCTCCTTTCCTTTCCGTTCCGCGCACGGGGAGCCGGGAAAAGAGACACAAAGAGCACTACCCCTTCGTGAGCTAAAGGGATTACGTCACTATTAGTTGTGTGTTCAATCTCCCAACCCAGGGCCGTGTTCTACGTCTTAGCTGGTAGAAACGGGAACCTTCTATCTAACGACAATTGGGCGCTGTCGGTCAATATGTCTTGTGTATTCCACTACACCGACACGACGCCCTCTACCTCAAATGGTTCGTCACCAACGCGACCGCCTAAATTGGTAGATCGACCAACCGGCGAAGCCGAGCAGCGCCGCCACGCCAATACCGACCAGCACCGGCCAGACAGCCAAGATGAGCTTGGCTGCGATGTACAACACCAGCGCGACCGCCAAAACAGTCAGCGCCATTCGCAGCAGTCCATCAAGCCAACGAGACGGCGGGGTGCTCATGCCCTCTCCCGCCTATCCAACTTGTCCTGCTCGGCACGCAACGCCCGTCGAGCATCAGCAGTATCCCGCCGCAGGTCCACTTCAAGCCATGCCACATCGAACCGGCGGCGGATCGCGTACAGGTCATGTATCACTTGGTAGTCCTCCGCTGTCGCCGGTCGTCGCTGTGACCATTTGCTCTGTGTGAGACAAGCCAATACTTGCAGCAGCGGGATAACAGCCATCACTCCCACGAATACCCAGGCAATTACCGTCACCATGCCGACCGTCCCTTGCGGTTGTGCCGACGCTGACCAAGCAGGTAGACCAGCCGCAGCTTGTCAGCGACCAGTGCGGACACTTCCGGCCGGTCGTGAGCCTCAGCCCAATCCGAGGCTGCCCGTCTGATCTTCTCGTCCAGGTCGGGGTCAAGGCCCAGGTCAGCAGCAGGTGGCGCTCCACTGAAGCGCCGAGTCAGTAGCCACCAACTCATCAACACACCAGCCAGGCCGCCGCCGAGTGTGCCCAGCAGAAGCGCGAAACAGACAATCAGCATTGCTCTCACCCCCCGAAGCGCCGGGTGATCCGGCGGTTGTTGATTGTGGCCAGGCGTTCGACGTGCTGGGCGACCAGCGCGGCCTTGGCCGCTGACTGCCCGGCCCGCGCCAGGCCGTAGTCCATTAGGCCGATCTCCGCATCCAGCGCGGCACGGGAAGCATCGGCCAGGGATTGGCTGTCCAGCGCGTCAATATCCGCCAGCGCACGGCTCTCCAGGGCGTGGCGGAAGACCTCCAGCTCGGTGCTGGCCTGGGCGCGCTTGGCCTTCTCGACTTGACGGGCTGAGATACCTCCGGCGTCATCGAGCCTGGCAGGCAGGTTGGACATAGACATAGACCGGCTCCTTTCTTGAGTCGTTGTGGGCGATGTGCCCGGTCGCTTGTGGCAGGCCGAGCGGCGCTGCCGGTGGCAGCATCAGTGCGGCCGCGGGCTCAGGCCCAGTCGCAGTCTCACGGCGCATCAGCTCGCCGAGGCTCGAAACCGTCCCGGCCTCAGCAACGATGGCGGCCCGCAGCTCGTCGCCCTGGCCGCCTTGCTCTACGGCCGCTTCAAGCTGCGCCCGCGTCTGCGACGATATGGTGCCGCAGCAGATGCCTACTACATCGCAGACATAGCAGTGGTCGCAGTTATGCCCTTCGCAGGGATGGGCCATAGCATCCTCTCCTAATGCGCTCGGTATGGTGCCTTGCAGACGATTCCAAAGCTCGCCAGTGTTAGCAATAGCCTGTCAGTCAAACTTCACGTCACCATTGTCAACGCTGACATCCTGACTCGTTATGCCTAATTCTCAGTCAGGCTCGCAATCATTCGCGGCACTATTGAAGGACATTCGTCACAGTACCCGTCCGCCAGAAACCCAGGAACAGCTAGCGGCCCATTTGCATGTGTCCCGGTCGCTTATAGCGGCGCTTGAGACGGGCGGTAGAGCGAGCAGCTCGTTTGTGACTCAACTCATCGCCTTTTGTAACGAGCGCGGCGAAGACAGAGAAGCGGCGATACTTGATGCCTGTACGACCCAAACTCGTGAGACCCGAACCCCCGTCCACAAAGATCAAGCACAGGCAGAACATGGCTTTGATATTCAGCTATCTAGCGGCCAGGCACGCACTGTGCGAGATACGCTGCTACACGAGGTAAAGCGCACGACCGATCCTAAGACAGTTTTTTGGATGCTTGACTATCTAGGCCGTGCTTACACTATCCTAGATGAACCACAAAGAGCCCAATCGGCGTTCAAGCGCGCGCTACAATACAGTAGCAGCACGCCAGGGCATTATGACGACGAAGCGATAATCGCTATCTGGGATAAACTGGCGTCCGTTGCTTACGACTCTATTGACCCCAACACCTGGAACGACTACAGCCAGCTCTCTGCCTTGGATTACGTTCGCCAGGGGTTGACGATATATCCAAATGCACACAGACTTTGGTATCGTAACGGTAGCATATGGTGGTTTGAGGGAGGATTGTTGGAGGCTTACTCCGCCCTGACCACGGCGCTCGCCAATGGTTCCCCCCGTTACTTAGCAGGACGAGCACAAGGTGAAGTCCTTGCAGAGTTGGGTAGACATGAGCTAGCTATCAAAGAGCTAGATTATGTGCTATCGCGCTATGCGAGAAAGCTTTCAACAGTGGATAGGACGCATGTGCGCGTTATGCGCGCATATTCGCGATTCCATCTGGGTGAAGCAGCCGCTGCTATGGATGATTTTGCCGAGATAGAAACGGAGACTCCGCACACCGCCTGGCTTTACTATTTTCGGGCGCAGTGTCATGCAAATCAAAAAGAAGACGCAAAGGCCGTCAATGACCTAGCTATGTCGTTGACACAGGAATATCCGTCACTCACACGCCACAAGCGACACACTGCCAGCCATAACCTAGCACGACTCCAGGGTAACTAGGTTTAGTCCCGTTTTCTAATCAATAACCTTTTGATATGAGCACTTGTGTCCGCAAGGCTATTGAATTATTTCGGCCTACTAGCGATGGTGCGCTATTTGTGGTATAATGCATGTGTAAAGTTGGAGCGTATAGGTGAGCTTACAAAATGAGTTGCGGACTCTAGAGCGTGTAGAAGGCGCAGACGCAGTTGGTGCGCGTGCTGCTACAGGTGGTACGATTACTATCACAGGCAGCTATGATAACTACGATCACTTGCTAGGTGAAGGTGGTTTCTCCATCCTTGAACGCGAGGTCGGCACAGTCGTAGCGCGCTTACCTGAGACCATTCGAGAAGCGCTACGCGACTCATATGGAGAGGGTCCAGACGGCCTGTCACCGCGTGAACTCAATCTAGTCGTATCCGGGGTGACTATGGCCGTGCTGGCTATGCGCCTTTATGCAGCGCCTACGACGCATTAGCTTCTATTATCGGGGCACATTCGTAGAAGCCAATAAGATGTTGGGCTCGGCCCAAGATCATCGGTTGCGCTCCTGTCTCGGCGAGTCGAGAACCTGCCGGGCTCTACGCGATCATCGCCTGAGCGCAAGGCTTCGGGCAACGCTGACGCTCGGCAAGACCACACCCGTGAAGACGCCCTTCGTCGTAAGCCTCAGCGTCTTGGCGTGCCTCAGCAACCGCTTCCCAGCCGCTGTCAGTCGGAGTCGGACAGTTCCGCGCCCGGCACCGGAGAACGTGAGATTGCCGGACGCTACCAGGATCGGCTTGGCGTTGGAGCGCTTCTTGGCCTTTGCCCGTCCTCTGGCCTTCGCCGCCAGCTTTGCTCCGTGCGGCACGAGATACCACTGGATGACGACGGTCCCAGCCTCGGGCGCCGTGAAGGGCATCACGAGGCCGCCGCTCTTGAGCAAAGCCGCAATCTTGGCTCCCTTGCCGTGAGGTGCGACCTGGCGCATCAGCGACGCCTTGATCTGTTCGGCGCTGATACTGGCGGTGATAGTGGTGCCTGAACCAGCTCCGGTGCTCGTCGAGCTGCCAGTGCCTTGACTGCCGCCAGTGTGACTGCCTTCTTCCGCTTTCTTTTTTGCGGCAGCTTCTTCTTCAGCCTTTTTCTTGGCGACTTCTTCTTCGGCTTTCTTCTTCGCTGCGGCTTCTTCCTGTTCCTTGGCTTCTTTAGCACCGGAGCCGGCAGTCTCAATCGTGGCCGTCACAGCGCGCGCCGTGTAGTTGATCTTCGCGGTAGGTTCCGTGCCTGCTTCCCCGAAGCAGTAAACAGGGACCGTCGTGCCGTCTGGAACGCCATTGAACGTGCCAGTCAGTGACCCGGTGGTCGTGACGATGGTGTCCACATGGCCGGGAATCAGTTCATCGCACGCCCGGACTTCGCCGAAGGATTCTCCGTCCTGGAGTTGGAGTTGTGCGCCGCCGAGATTGACATTCCCGCTTGCGGTCAGTTGCGAATAGTCCGTGCCGGGTGTCGTGCCGGAGTAGTGGACCGTGGGCTGGAAGCTGGTTGTGGAACTGAACGTGACACCACCGTGGACGGTGAGCGTGGAGGCCGTACTGCTTTCGCCAAAAGCGTCTACTTCCCCCAAGCGGATCGTGCCGGCTGCCGTGAGCGGTCCAACGGCGATATCAATGCCCTTGGCCTCCACGATCGGTTCAGTGCCAAAGCTGACCGGATTACCATTACTGCTGTTCAGGGAGCCGGGGATGGAACGGAAGCCCAGGTACACGTAGCCTTTGCCGGTCACGTTGGCGGCACCTACCTCAACGTCATTGTTGAGGTGGAGAGTGCCGTTACTGAGGCTGATGCCGAGAGTGTCCGAAGAACCACCTGAGACCTTCCCGGCCACAACCATTTCATCGTAGAGGCTACTTTCCCCTTTGATCGACCAGGTTTGCGGCGCGCTGAGCGTCAGCGGCAATTCCAACGTCGGGTTGAGGCGTTCACCGTGGTAGGCCGAGGAAGGCGATGCGCTGATACCCCCGGCCCCTAGCGTGATGCCGTTGCCGGCGATCACATACGGTACGTTGTCGGCGAGCGAGAGTTCGGTGACATTCAGCCCGCTTAGGTTGTTATTGCTCGTATAGCAGGTTGCAGTCCGTGGTTCAGCCGTGCAGGCGGTACTTGTCAGCGCGGGGAACGTAAGCGTCCCTACGGCCCCCGAGGGCACGCCGCCGCCTTCCCAGTTGGCTCCGTTCGACCACGTGTTGGTGCTGGCCGAGCCTTCGCCGCTCCAGGTAAAGTCGCCTGCCGCAGACGAGGGATACAGCAGTGCGTTCCCTCTGGTGTCTACGGCAGCACAGAATGACGCTGACGGACACGACACAGAGACAAGGCTTGTAGCGTCGATGCCAACTGGCGCACTCCATGAGCTGCCGTTGAAGGTAAGGGTGTGGCCGTTGTAGTCCACGGCGACGCAAAAAGACGATGAGGCACAGGACACCGAAGCCAGTCCCCCCGAGATAGGTCCACCGGCGCTGTCGATAAGCGCGGGCGTGCTCCACGAACTGCCATTGAACGTCACGGCATGCCCGGTGCTGTCCACGGCGAAACAGAAAGATGCCGAGGCACAGGACGCCGAAGCGAGCTGACCTTCGCTATCTATGGGGCTTGGCACGCTCCACGAACTGCCGTTGAAGATGACCGCATGACTGCCGTTGTAATCCACCGCGACGCAAAACGACGCCGAGGCGCACGACACCGAATCGAGCGCCTGATAGCTGTCAGCGAGGACGGGCGCACTCCACGAGCTACCGTTGAACGTCACTGCATTGCCGCTGCCGTCCACGGCAGCACAGAACGAAACTGACGGACACGACACGGACACGAGCGCACCAGAGCTGTCAATGCTGACGGGCGTACTCCAAGCGCTGCCATTGAATGTCAAAGCGTTCCCTAGCTCATCGACGGCTGCGCAGAATGACGCTGACGCGCAAGACACCGAATTGAGTTCGCCACCGTTGTCGATGACGGCCGGCGCGCTCCAGGAGCTGCCGTTGAATGTCGCTGCTCGTCCAGTGGCACCGACGGCTGCGCAGAATGACGCTGACGCGCAAGACACCCGGTCATTCCCGCCGCCGAGAACCACTGGCACCGACCATGAGCTGCCGTTGAAGGTAAGCGCATTGCTGTCATCATCGGCCACGACGCAGAAAGCCGTCGTTGCACACGAAACTGAGGAGAGGCCACGCGTGCCATCCATGCTGGCAGGCGCACTCCACGAGCTGCCGCTGAACGTCAGGGCGTGTCCGTTGCCGTCCACGACGATGCAGAACGACGTGGATACACATGACACGGAGTCAAGTTCAGTCGTGCCGTCAATATCCGCTGGCGCACTCCAGGATGAACCGTTGAACGTCAGGGCGTGTCCGCTTTCATCCACGGCGACACAGAAAGATGACGACGGGCACGACACTGACCGAAGCGGGTTAGTGTCGATGCTGACGGGGGCCGACCACGAGCTGCCGTTGAATATCACGGCGTGCCCGCTTTCGTCTATCGCAACGCAGAACGACGTTGACGGACACGACACTGACTTGAGCGCTTCGTTGCTGTCTATGACGACAGGCCCACCCCACGAACTGCCATTGAAGGTCACCGCATGGCCGGTGTAGTCCACCGCAACGCAGAACGACGTTGACGGACACGAGACCGACCGGAGTCCCTGATGGCCGTCGATGCTCGTAGGCGCACTCCACGAGCCGTTGAATACGACCGCATTTCCGGTGTAGTCCACGGCGACGCAGAAGGATGACGAAGCACACGATACGGAGGCGAGCCCGACACCGCTGTCGATTGTGGCCGGTACCGACCACGAGCTGCCGTTGAATGTCACCGCGTCCCCGTTGCCGCTGTAGTCCACCCCGACGCAGAACGACGCCGAAGCGCACGACACCGACGCGGTATGGAAGCTCGAGTCAACCGGGGTCGGAGCAGACCAGCCTCCGGCCGCCCTGGCCGGGGCTGTCCCCAAGACGCCGACCACGAGCAGGAGCGAGGCGATGAGAGGCGCAAGAGCCCCCATCGAGTCCCGGCGTCGATAGAGCAGGTGGACATACGGCTGCATGGACGGTAGGTCTCCTTGTCTTGTGTCGGTCTGCCGCATAGGGTCGAGGATTGTGCCATAGCACGGTATCCCGTGTTTTACGCAAGCTATCAAGGAGAGACGTCGGCGCGGCGGTAGACCTTGGAGATGCCTGCCCAACGCCCCGCATCCCAAGTCCAGCGCGCCCATGCCTTCGGCGCGCACATCCGCTCGCTCCGCCGCCAGCGCAAGCTCAAGCAGAAGGATGTGGCCGAGCACATGCCCATGAGCGCCGGTCATCTATCCCGGCTGGAGACCGGCGACTATGGCCCGCCGAGCGATGAGGTCATCGAACGGCTGGCCGAGGTATTGGAAGCCGACCTGTCCGAGCTACTGCGCATTGCCGGACGCGATATCGGCAGCCGCACCTTCGAGCAGCAAGTCTTGGCAGAGCTGCGCGCCATCCACTCCGGTATCGAGCGGCTCGAACGTGCAGTCGCCGTCAAATAGAACGCTTTAGGAAGCGGCTGCCAGGGCATACCGCCCTCTGGCCAGGCGGATGAACCGTGGCGAGCGCCCCCTGATGTTCGAGGCGAGCGCGTGTCTGATGGATGGCCAGCGCACCGGCTCTCCCAGCAACGCCTCGACCGCCGCATGGACTTCTTTCGCTTGCATCGGCTCGCCCCGATCTGCCAGCACGCGAACCACCGCCTCAACGACCCAGCCGGCACGTCGGTGCTCAGCCACAATGTTTGGCACCGCGCACGCAGGAGCGGGAGTCAGGCTCGCCGCGTCCTTGCATCCCCATCGCTTCTGATCGAGCAAAGTCAGGAGCGGCCCGGCCGGGTTGGAGAGCCCCTTGGCAAGAGCCACTGTTCTGTGCATTGTGCGAACCGCGTGCGGAATGCGGTAGGTGGGGATGATCTTGTGTTGGTCGTGGACGCGACCTGCTCGATCCGCAACGAGCCGAGCAGACGGTTGCTGATCCCTCCACGGCTCTCGCACAGATCGAGCCCGAACTCAGCGATCTCCGCGGGCGCCGGCGCGAGATCGCCGCCGAGCTGACCGACCGTGTGCGCTCGGCAAGAAAGACGTAGCGGCGCTCAGGCCGCCACGCGCGAGGCGGCCTCCTGCTCGTAGCGGTCGGCGAGGGCCAGCTTGGCGTCGCGGATGCTTTGATCTCCTCTGCCGCGGCCTCGCCGCGAAGCTCACGCGCTCTCGCCCACAACTCCTCGACGCTCTGGCGACTCTCCCGCACCTGCCGCTCCATCGCGTCGATCACCCAGTGATCCTCCTCAATGACGCGAGGCGACCATGTCACGTTTGCCATGAGCCCAGTGTAACCCGCTCGCGGTCGGCTCGCGTGTCGCGGCGTGTGCGAGCCGACACAGCTCGCTTGCGGGCGCGGTCGCCTCCCGCGCCTCCCCCCGCGATCATGCCCGCCTCCTCCTGCACGCGCTCCCCCGTGCCGTCACCAGCTGGGGCTACGATCACAACGTTCATCCGTTGCGACGTTCGCTGGCTTTCCCACCGTCGCGGTGGGGCCAAGCGAAGCCGTCGCTCTCAGCGACGCTCCCACCAGGAGCGGACGGGCCGGGAGGGACCGTCGTCACATCAAAGTTCTACGAGCCTCGGGGCAACCTCCGCATGAGGATCGTCTCGTGCAGCTCGCGGCGTATATGCCTGGATGCGTCGTCGGCTCGACGCTGTAGTTTGCTGCCTGATGACATGCCTCATAATCATGGGTGCGACACTTCAGGTAGCGGGCTATCTGATTTCTTGGCGGCACGCTGTCGGTGTTCTGCACCGTGAAACAAAGCCGGGAGATTGGACCGTTCGTGTCCATCTCCAGACCTGGTGGGAGGATCGTGCTCGGCTATGGCTCGTCAAGCGCGTACCGCCACTCCGTCGCTGGCTGGTCAAACGGACTGGTCCCGTACATGTCAGCACCGATGTCAAGGTAGGCACCCGTGCGGAGTTGGCATCGGGAATCGGACGCCCGCTCGCGGCTTCGTTGAGACAGGAGGTCGAGGCGCTATGGGATGCGGTCGATTATCTACAAGACCAGCACAAGCGGGAGCATGTTCGCGGCCAGCGGCGCGAGGGTCAACTGGAAAAGCGGATTATCAGTATCGAGTCATATGGTGCCGAGCGAGAGGAATATCGTCGGACCGAGTTACGCCGCACGCTCTACAGGCAGCTGTCCGGCATCGCACTGTTTGTCATTGGCGTGGTGGTGGAGACTGTTGGCAGTGTTTCATAGCCGCGTTTCACCTACACACACGCGGATCGTGTTCGAACACGCCGTGTGCGGCCGACGCATGTTCACCGTCAACGACCGGATCGGTTGGGACGACGACTCGACATCGAGCCAGCGCTTCAGCAGCACCCCGGTGAGCAGGATCTGATCGACCACGGCGGCGAGGTATGGCTGGTGGACAGCTCACCAGCGGGGGAGCGATGCTGTGCCTAGAACGTCGGACATCAGGCGGCGACCTTCTCCGGCTTAGCTCAAGCGCCGGGCGGCAGCAGGCAGGATCGAGTCCAGTGCGCCGGTGAGCTCCTCTCCGGTTGGCGCGCGCTCGGGGTCGAGGAGCCATTGCAGGGCAAGGCCGTCGACGACGGCGATGAGTAGAGAGGCGAGCGTCCGCGCGGTGTGCTCGTCGAGCGCATCTGCGCCGGGGATCGTGGTCTCGATCGTCGCCTGGGATGCGCGACGGGTCTCCTCGATGAGGTCGGCGAGCTGTGCGCGCAGGGTGGGTGAGCGCGCGGCGGCGGGCAGGGCCTCGATGAGCGCGAGCATCAGCCCCTGTTGCTCCTCAATACTCTCAGCTGCCCCGGAGGAGAAGGTGCGCAGATGCTCGATCGGCCCCGCGCCTTCGTGCGCGAGCACGCGCGAAAGGAAGTACTGCGTCCACTGGCGAAGCCCCTCGCTCAGAGCCTCCCTGAGGAGCGCGTCCTTGGAGCCGAAGTGGTAGCCAATCGAGCCGAGGTTGGCATTCGAGGCGGCGGCGATGTCACGCGCGGTTGTGTGCGCGTAGCCCTTCTCGCGCAAGCACTTCAGCGCTCCTTCGATCAAGCGCTGGCGATGGTTCTCTCGGCCTGCCATGAACTGAGTCTAGAAAGAAGCTTGAACATATGTCTTGCACAAACGTACAAGCTCTGTTAGCGTGCGCACGTGCTCTTGTCTCTCGATGAGCGTGGTCGAGCGCCGCTGCTCGCTGCGCACGTGACCGACTTCCGCGGTGTGCATTCGCCGGCCATGTGGCGCCACGCTGCGAGGCAACAGATGACCGACCTTCCCGGCTTGGTGTTCGCTAAGGCGATGCCGTTTATCGGCTCACGATCGAGCGCCGGGTTCGGTGCCGGCGTTCCCGCCGATCGCAGCCAAGTGCTGCTCACAGCATGGCGGACGAAGCCAGACTTCGATGCGTTCCTCGCTCACCCGATCGCCGAGCGCCTCGCTGCCCAGGCCCAGTCGTGGTGGGCGCTGTTCGAGGTCGCTTCGACGCGCGGATCGCACTACGGGGCCACGCCGCTGTCCCCGACCGATACCGGCTCAGGGGCGTTTGCCGTGCTCACCCTTGGCCGCACACGGTCACGGAACCTGGTGCGGTTCCTGCGCGAGGGGACCCGGCTGGGGGCTTTTATCCGCGAGGCGCCCGGATTGATTACCGCCTACTCCGCGGGCATTCCACTCACCGGCAACTGTACGGTAAGCATCTGGCAGTCAGAAGAGGACATGATCCACTTCGCCTACGGCAACACAGACGGGCACGGCAACACCGTTCGACGCGACCCGCCGATCCTCGCCGAGCAGCTGGGCGCCCGCATGCGCCTGCGTCGCTTGGGCGGAAACTGGGACCCGAGAACACTCCACGCCGTCAGGCTCGCGCGACTCGCCGCGACGCTGAACGATGGGTGGAACGGTGTGACGGGCGTGTGAAGTTATGCGCGTGCTGATTGTCGGCGGCGGCGTCGCGGGGTTGACGCTGGCGGCGAAGCTGGCCTGTCAGGGGCGCGAGCCGCTGGTCGTGGAGCAGTCGTCCTGCTATGGCGAGCACGGGTTCAGTGTTTCGCTCTACCCGTACGGCTCGGCGGTGCTGCACGGGATCGGCGCTTATCGCGAACTCGCGACGCGCGGGGTGCAGATGAAGACCTACGAGATCGGCGATCGCCGCGGAAGGGTGATCCGCAGGATCGATTTCTCGCGCCTGCTGGGCGCCTACGGCCCAACCTACTTCACCACCCATGCGCAGCTGATCGACTGCCTGCGACGCGCTTGCGGCGAGCGCGTGCAGCTGCGGATGGGAAGCACCGTGAGCGCCCTGAAGCAAGCCGGCGAGGAGGTCGAGGCGACGCTCAGCGACGGTACGACCGAGCGCTTTGATCTGGTCGTCGGGTGTGATGGGGCGCACTCAGTCACGCGCGAGTTGCTGTTCGGCCCGCAGCGCGGTTTTGACACAGGCTGGGTGGGCTGGACCTGGTGGGCGCCGGAGAGGATCTTCCCACCCGAGACAGCACGCGAGCACTGGCTTGCAGGCGCACTGTTCGGCGCCTATCCGGCACCGGGCCAGACGATGTGCATCATCGCGGTACCGCGTAGCGTCGCCGACCCCGCCGGCGAGCTGGATGAGCGAGAGCTGCTGGCAAGGCTCGGCGGCGCACTTGGTCAGCTCGCCAGCACCCCGGCGCTCGCCGCCGCGCTCGCGCTGGCCTCCGAGGTGTGGCCGTGGCGGTTGCGCGATGTGCGCTCGCGACGGCTGAGCAGCGGTCGCGTCGTGCTCTGCGGCGACGCCGGCGCCGCGTTCCTACCCACCGCCGGGGTAGGTGCGTCGGTGGCGCTGCGCTGCGCCGCTGCCCTCGGTGAGGAGCTCTCGCGCGCCGACGCGCGCCTGGCCCCCCTAGCGATCGAGCGGTATGTCAAGCGCATCGCGAATACGGTGTGGGCCAACCAGCGCGACTCGCGCCGCTTGGCCCGCGCGATGTCCTCCAGAACCCTCTAGCGGCCCGGGGACGAGAGCTGCTGATCCGTCACACGCCGGTACGAATGATGATCGGCTCAATCCTCGCGGCGATGCGCCAACCACTTTGAACACATCTACACAACATCGGCCAGAACACCCTAGTTCGTGATGCAGCGGATTGTCATCGTCGGCGGCGGGATCGGCGGCCTGTGCGCGGCGAGGGCCGTGGCCCTGGCCGGCCACGAGCCGCTTGTGCTTGAGCGCTCGCCGGTCGGCAACGCGATCGGCGCGGGCCTGATGCTCTGGCCCAACGCCGTGCACGCCTTGGACGCACTGGGGCATGGTTCGGCGGTGCGCACGGTCGCAGCACCCGCCCAGCACGCGGTATTCCGCGACGCTACCGGGCGCACGCTGTCGGAGGTCGATTCGGAGATGGTAGGGAGGCGTGCGGGGGCGCCGATGCTCGTGGTCGAGCGACCGGCTTTGCACGAGGTGCTCGCCGCGGGGGTGACGGTGCGCTATGACAGTGCAGTAAGCGCGGTCGATGAGCGAGGGGTCATCCTCGCTGGCGGGGAGCGAGTGCACGCCGACGCGGTGATAGGCGCCGACGGCATCGGCTCGGTCGTGCGCGAGCACGTCTGTCCAGGCGCCCAGCCGGTCGATACCGGCTACACAGTGATCCGCGGTATAGCTGCCCACGACATAGGGCATGGGGAGGCGTTCGAGGCATGGGGCTGCGGCGAGATCGTCGGCGGAGCGGCGCTGCCCGGCGCACGCTCCTACTGGTTCTACGAGGCCCCGAGCGCGCTCGTGGAACGGGACCCGCTCGCCATAGTCGGTGCCACGAACTGGCCGGCACCGATACCAGCCCAGCTCGCCGCCACACCGTCCGAGAGCATCCTCGTCAACCGCATCCTGCGCCTGGCCGCGCTACCGGCATGGACACGAGGAACGGTAGCGCTGCTCGGCGACGCCGCTCACGCGATGGAGCCTAACCTCGGGCAGGGCGCAGCCCAGACCATCGAGGACGCCGAGGCGCTACTCGTCGCGCTGCGCGCCAGCAATGAGCTGCCCCACGCGCTCACCGCCTACGCGACAGCGCGCCGTCGTAGGGCGCACATGTTTCAACGCGAGTCCTCGCGCTTCGCCCGCATCGCACTCTCAACCCACACCCGCCCGCGTAACCTCTTCATGCGACTGAGCCCAGAGATGGTTCGACGCCGCACAATGGAGGCCCTGCTGCGTCGCCACGCCCCGCCGCGCACCGTATCGCCGTGACTCGGCTAGCAACGCCAAACGCGACATAACCCGTGACGCCGGCACGGTCAGCCTGCCGGGCGCCGTGCCAAGATTTGGGGGCATGGCTGGCGCTGACGTTCTCCTGACCCAGATCCGAGAAGACGCCCTCGGCGGAAAGCCGCTCGCTGACGCGCTGCGCAAGGTGGTGGCCCTCGGAGCTGAGACTGGTTCCGTACAGCTTCGCCAATGGGCTGGGCTAGAGCTACGCAGCTACAAAGACAGTGGTGTCGAGTTGCCTGCCTACCGCAAGCCGAGCGCCGTGATCCTCGTCGACGGAGTAGTGAACGTGCCTGGGGGGATCATGAAGAACACAGGGCGGCAGATCAGCCCGCGATCGCTCCCGGACTTCGCGAGGGACAAGCTCGACGAATATGTGCCGTTGCTGAATCCCGTGGCTGAAATCGAATCGATGCTTAGGCAAGCCGAGACGAACGGAGCGATCAACCTGTCGCTGCCGCACAGCCAGGATCTCGTCAACGTGATGAATCACGAAGTGGGAAACCCTTTCCAGCGGATCACCTCGATGTATTGGTCGCTCGCGGCGCCGGCAATCGCGGGGGCGCTCGACCAGATCCGAACAGCGCTCGTGGAGCTGGTCGCCGAGGTGCGCACAGAGATGCCGGCCAACGCAAGCGAGCCAACCGGTGAGACAGTCGACCGCGCCTTCAACATCGCAATCTACGGAGGCAATCCACACGTCAACGTGACGACTGCGACGGCGAGCGGTTCCGGCTCGCACACGGTCAGCGCCAAAAGTTCCATCGCGAACACGCATCACGTCGAGACGCTGTGGCCCGCCTTGTGCGCCGAGCTTACCGAGCTTGGACTGCCTGGCGAGGAGCTGGAGGAGCTGCACGGCGCGCTCGTCAGCGACGCCGACTACGGCAACGAACTCGGCCCGGCGACGAGCAGTTGGCTCGGGAGGCTGAGCGGGAAGCTCGCCACAGGCGCGCTGACCGTAGGCAGTGCGGCCTCGTCCGAGGCCATCAGTCACGCGGTGCTGAAGGCGCTCGGGCTCGCTTAACTCGACCGAGGCAGGAACTCTTGGTGCTCCGGTGACCAAGGATTGTGTTCTTGGGTGCTCTACGCACGGGCGAGCGCGACTTGGACCCGCGACGGCTGCTGGGCCGTCTCGCGGTCTGTCAGTTGTAATGCCGTAGGTGCGCCAACAGTGCCGACCACGAGCCGGCTACGCTACGTCGGCCTTGGCTGACGGTTGCCGCTTCCGTGGCTCTATCCCTACCGGGATGCCCCTCGCTGGGTGTCCGTCGAGCGCCGATCACGATAGGAGTTCATCGAGCATCTCCCGAAGCGGCGAATTGTTGCCACGGTGACTCTCGCGGGCAGCATGGACGTTACGTTCGGCATCGAGGCGAGCCCATGTGATCGGATGGCCGGCGGCCTTGGCGATCTGGCCGAGGAATACTCGTTGGGTGCGGCCGTTGCCCTCGCGGAACGGATGGACGGCGTTGATCTCGGCGTAGTAGTGGGTCAGTCGCTCCACGAACTGCTCGCGTTCCAGTCCTTGGAGGCGGTCCTCGCGAGCCAGGTCGGCGAACAGCGTCGTCAGATACGGGCCGATGTGCTCTGGCAGGGCAAACAGGTCGCCGCCCTTGGCGATCCGCACCGTGCGAAGCTCGCCGGCCCATGCGTACACCTCGCCGAAAATGTAGTCGTGGGTTGCCTTCAGGTGGGCGAGGTCGTAGTCACCCGGGATGAAGCGTCGTTCGAGCTGGGCGATGCGAATGGAGCTGAGCGCCGCCTCCTGCCCAGCAAGCTTGGTCGCCTCGTGTATCCCGAGGCGATTGCGCAGTATGTCGGTGCCCGGATAAACGTACGGGTCGTCGTCGGCCATCGCCGGACCGTATCTGGTGAACGTGTCGGGGCCTTACGCGCGCACCGGCGCGAGCAGCTCGGCAAGCGGCTCGCCGACGCCGATCCGCTGGGCAGCCTCATCCAGCTGGGCGTCGCTGATCTCTCCGCAAGCCCAGCGATCCAGCAGCTCCTCGGCGACACCGGGATCGAGGCCCTCGACGCGAACGGAGGCCAGAGCGTTTTCAGCCGCCTGGAGGCGTGTTGTCATGACCATATTCTAGCCGTTGGCTTGGTTCTCGTCATGGTCGCAATCTTGGTAGCAATTTGAGCCGATCTTAGCTGGGCCGCGCGTGAGGCGCGCACCAAGACCTGCGCGATCCGCTGTATCTACGCCCCAACATCGAGCGCCCAACCCGTGAACTCGGCGGCGTCCAGCCGGTTCGCGCTATGCCCAGTATCGCCCATGGCAGGATTTGGCTCTAGGAAGCGGGATCATGCGGCGCGGTATGGCAGATCGTGGCGGCTGGCTGAACTACACTCTCACTGGAGGTCATCTTCATGCAGCCGATTCGCACCGACTTCAAAGGCTATGAGGGCAAGTTCGTCGCGATCGACGCGCGCACAGGCAAGATCGTGATCGCCGACAAGGACCCGCGCGTGGTGCTCGAAAAGGCCAAGGGCCGCAACCACATCGTCGTGCACGGCCGCGTGCCCTACGCGGACGAGCCGATCTACGTCGGCCTTGGCTGAGGCACCGCCTCAACTTCCCTGGCTCTACCCCTACCGGGAGGACGCGCAGTCCACGCGGCTCGGTGATCCGGTCTTCAGGCCGTTCGTGCCGGTATCTCTCGTGTACGGCGAGCAGCGCACCTGGTCGCTCACAGGGCTGATCGATAGCGGCGCCGACGCGATTCTTGCGAGTGACCTGCTCACCGAGCAGCTGGGCATCGATCTCTCCGACCACGAGGGCCAAACCACCCATGCCGTCGGCGGTAGGGTCGCCGTCGCCCGTTACAAGACCGTCGGTCTGCGTCTGCATCCCCGCGACGCCGACGAGCAGCGTTACGTCGAGTGGCAGGCACAGGTCGGCTTCATCGAGGGCTGGCACAGCGACGGCCTAGTGTTGCTCGGCAACGTCGGCTTCCTGGACCGCTTCACGGTCACAATGAGCCGCTTCGCCCAGGCCGTGGCTGTGAAAGATCGTGACGCCTTCGACGAGCGTTACGGCACCGTGCTCAGCGACTGATCGGGCACCGCTCGTGAGACGCGCGCGCCAGGTGCGGCTACCTTCGTCGACGCTGATCCCGGATGCCGACCCCAAAAAGAAAGCCCCGGGTATCACCCCGGGGCGTGGTCGAGACCGGAGCCGTCCAAGCGGGCCGACCTCGTGCCCTCACAATACGCGATCCGGCAACCGAGTCAAAATCGCCGCCGCAGGCGCTGGTGCTTGGTAGCAATCTTGGTAGCAATTTGAGCGGATCTGAGCTGACCCGAGAGCACGCAACCCCAATGAATCCGGGGCCTCTCGCCTCACGTTCTCGCCAGAGACGAGTTCGAGCCCAGTATCGCCCATCGCTTAAACGACACGGGTGTCCGGAGGCGCCTGCGGAACTGATCGCCGCCGTGTTCGCCCGTACGGCAACCTGAATTGGTACCAACCAGGCTGCGTGTTCCGGTGGGACATACGCCGGTGCGGGGCCACGGCCGTTCGACGGCCGACCGGGCGTGTGTTGCTGACACCGCGCTCTTGTGGCGCAGCAAGGGCAACGGCTGGCGCGGGTCGGCACTAAAGGACGACGCCAGACCGCGAGCCTCTACGGATGCGTCTATGCGGGCGTTGATGGACGCTTACTGGTTGCGTTGACATGGAAGAGGAGGTAGGAGATGTTCGGAGGAGAAAGCTCAAAGAGGAAGACACTCGACCTGGCCAAGATCGCGGCCATCATCTTCGAAGCAGTCGGACTGCTCAACAAGGGGTCGGCTGACGCTCCTGCCGCCCCGGGGCCAGGCGAATCCAACGACGTTCAGCCGGTCTCGTCGAATGCGTTGAATGTCACACGTGTCGGAGGCGTCGCTACTCTGATCGGTGGCGCGGGAGCTGCCGCACTGACGATCTTCGGCGTAGACAAGAAGACCGATCCTCATTCGATCGTAGTTGTCGCCTACGCGAGCGTAGGGGTGATCGTGACCGGGGCGCTCCTGGCCGTCGCAATCATCATCGCTGCGGACATTCGCGCCCGCGCGACGATAGCGACTGCGACCTCGGCAGACGCCTCGCAAGCGCGGATCGACGTGAAGTCGGTGCATGGGCCAACCAAAACGAGCCTCGACCGCGCATACGAGTACGTTCTGCTGGACGCGGGCGAAGGAGATATCGGACTCACCCTCCCCAGCGCTGGCTCTTGCGCCTGGCAGCAACTGACCCTTAAGCGAACGGATGGCGGCGACCCCCACGGCGCTCGCATCCACGATCCGGTCTCCGCATCGCACTGGGATCTTTCCCAGCGTCACGCGATCCTCCAGCTTTACTCAAACGGCAAGGCGTGGACCGCCCTGTAGAGATCACCCCATCCAGGTGATGTCAGCCGGGGTGGGGGGCCTAGCTTGAGCAGAAAGCGCTCTCGACGGGTGCCAGGACAGGCTTCGGCGGGACGACAGGCCGTCCCTGTCCGACGGCGAGGGCTCGAATGAACGTCATCCAGCGGCGAAAGGAGTCGGTCATGGCCGATCAACCTATTTTCGTTTTCCTTGCGGCATATGACGATGCTCGGGACGCGGAGCTCGACTATGAGGCGGTATTCGATCTGCATGCGGCCGGCGTGATCGGCACGTTCGACGCGGCGGTCATCGAGAAGGACGAGCAAGGCAAGGTCCACGTCCACAAGACCGAGAAGCCGACCCAGCACGGCGCCTGGACGGGGATTGCGGCCGGGGCGCTCGCCGGCATCCTGTTCCCGCCCTCGATCATCGGCGGCGCGATCGTCGGCGGGACGGCCGGCGGCGTCATCGGGCACCTGTGGCGCGGCATGTCTCGCTCAGATCTCAAGGAGCTCGGCGACGCGCTCGACGAGGGCCAGGCGAGCATGATCGTGATCGGACGGTCAAAGCTCGGCGAGAAGATCGAAAAGGCTGCCGCCCGGGCGCGCAAGACGAGCGAACGCGAACTGAAGGCCGACGCGGCACAGCTCGACGCCGACCTCCAGAACGCCACCAAGGAACTCGCCCGAGCCTGAGGGCCTCTCCGCAGACTCCAAGCCCCAAAATAAGGTCGATCGCATGATCGACCTGCACTGTCACATTCTCCCCGAGCTCGACGACGGCGCCAGAAGTCTCCAGGACAGCGTCGCGATGGCGCGACAGGCGGCCGACGACGGGATCGAGAAGGTCTGCGCCACTCCCCACATCCGCCACGATCACGACGTCCACATCCCCGAGATCGCAGCCCGCGTCGCTGCGCTCCAGGCAACGCTCGACCGGGAGAGCGTGCCCGTTCGGATCCTGCCGGGCGGCGAGCTGGCCGAGACCGCGGCCCGGCATCTCACGCCCGAGGAGCTTCATCGCGTCTCGCTCGGCGGCACGCTCGGCTGGGTCCTGCTCGAGCCGGCGCCCGGGCCGCTCGGTGACGGCCTGCACGCGGTCGTTGACCACCTCGGCGCCCTCGGTGCCCGAGCGATCGTCGCCCACCCCGAGCGCCACGCCGGCGCCGACCTGGAGCATAGGCTGCTCACCTTCGTCGAACAAGGCTGCCTGATCCAGTGGACGGCCGAGTTCGTACGCGCAGCGTCAGACGAAGACCTCGTCCTGCGCTACGCCCGCGACGGCCTCGTACACCTGCTCGCCAGCGACGCCCACTCATCGCTCGCGGGCCGGCCCGTGCGCCTGGCAGGCGCCTTCGAGCGCCTGCGAAGCTCCTGCACGCCGGACTGGATCGACTGGATGGCGAACATCGCACCCCGTGCGATCGTCGCGGGCGAGCCCGTCACCCCGCCCTGACGAGATCCGGCCACGGCTCCAACACGACGCTGTCGACCAGGCGGTCCACTACATCGCGCGACGCGCTGCCCAAGCCGCGACGCAAGAAGTTCGCCGCACCCGCCGCCGCTGCCAGCACGAGCGACCGCTCGAAGGACTCGCCGCTTGCCATCGCCGCGCCGAGCGCGCCCATCATCGAGTCCCCGCAACCCTCCCTGAAGCCGTGCTCGAAACGCGGCGGCGTCAACTTCAGCGCCTGCTCGCCGCGAAGGACGAGCGCAGGCTGCTCGCCCCTGGTGACGATCACCGTCTCCGCGCCACCGTCTCGCAGGCGCTCCGCCGCTTTCAAGAGATCTGCCGGCTCGGACACCGGGCCGCGCACCATCTCCGCAAGCTCCCAGTCGTTGAGCTTCGCGACGTCCGGCCCTCCGCGCAGCGCGCTGTCCATCCGCGGCGAAGAGAGGTCGACCAGCGTCTTCGCGCCGTTCGCCTTCGCGTCTGCGACGAGATCGCCATATGTCTCCAAGGGCAACGTGCTTCCCGGCATCGGATTCGTGACGATGAGCCAGCCACACGCAACCGCTTCGGCACACGTCAACGAGAACAGCTCGTCAAGCTCATGGCGCGACGGCGGATCCGAAAGAGTCATCCCAACCAGCCTGCGCGCGCCCTCGCGCCGGTCGGTCACGTACACGCCGCTTGCCGCCCCCGTCTTCACGAGCCGCGTCTGCCCCGGAGCGATCGCCTCCTCCAGCAGGCCCTCCAGCAGCCGGCCCGACTCGCCGCCGAGAAAGCCGCACAAAATCGGAGTCGCGCCCATGTGAGCCGTCATCCGCGCCGCCCAAACGCCCTGGCCGCCCGCATGGAAGTGGATGCTCTGACGATCGGCGCCCTCCCGCTCGAGCGTGACCGTCAACAGCGGGTGCGGCGCGAACAGCGCCACCTTCGGGTCCTCGGGACGCGCACTCATGACGGCCGCCCCTCAGCGCGCTCCCTCGCAGGGCCTCGCGAGCGTCCTCTTGGTCCATGCTGGCGCGAAGTCGCCGCCAGCGCCGCCAGCGCATCCAGCTCCTTCTCGACGCGCCCAATGATCCGATCGGGGTCGGGCACGAGCCGCGCATCGACCATCAGGCCGACCGTGACCTCGCCGCGATAGCTGAAGATCGCCACGCTCATCCCCACATGACCCGAGGTCGGTCCCCAAAAAAGTACCGTCCTGACAGGCGCGCCGGCGAGATAGATCGTCTTGCGCGGCCCCGGCACGTTCGTCATGACCGCAGTTCCCTTCCCCGAGAACATGTCCACCACACGTCTCTCTATGCCCGTAGGAGTCATGCCGATCGCCTCGAGGATTCCGTAGGAGACAGGGCCCTCGCGCGATGACTTGATCGCGTCCATACGCCTATGGACCGCCAGTAGGCGCCTATAGCTGCCGCTCGTCCCGACGGGCAGCGGCAAGAACACGAGCCCGAAGCGATTGCCCAGCTCCCTCGGCACCGGCTCATCGAGCGGGCGCAAATTGAAAGGCACGAGCGCCTGGATCTCCGGCGCCGATCCTCCGCGCGCCTTCAAGTAGTGGCGCAGCGCCCCGCTGACCGCCGCCAGCAGCACGTCGTTGACGGTCGCGTCATGGTCGCGCGCGATGCGCTTGACGAGCGCCAGCGACAGCGGATCGGTCCACGTCACGCGCCGGCTGATTCCCGGCTCTCCCTTGATCGCGCTCGCCTGATCGGCGGGCGTCATGACGAGCTTGACGACCGTAGCCGCGTCGCGGGCGATCTCGCCCACCAGCTCGCCGGCGTGGCGCGGATGGGCGGCCACATCGAGACCCTGCTTGACGATCGTCTGGCCGGCCCTGCGCCCGAGCTCGACTGCGCCCATCAAGGGCCTGGAGATCGAGCGAAGCGGTCCATCACCGTCCACCGCCTCCCCGGTCGAGCGCGCGCCCTCGATCCCGGCCCTGCGGCTCGAGTCGGTGAGCGAGAGCATCACCCGCCCCAGCGCGATCCCGTCCGCGATGCAATGGTGCATGCGCACGATCACCGCGCACCCTGACCCGTAGTTGTCGAGGACATACACGTGCCACAACGGCTTCGAGCGGTCGAGCGGCGTCGTCATCATGTCGCCGATCAGCTCACGCAGCGCTCCGTCGTCGCCGGGGGCCGGCAGCGCCCAATGGTGGATGTGGTGCTCCAGGGCGAAGTCCTTGTCGTCCTCGAAGCTCGGCGCCAGCAGCGGCAGGCGGCTCTCGACGACACGCTTGCGAAAGCGCGGGTAGCGCTCGACGAGACGGCTCTCTATCGTCCTGCGCAACCGCTCGCTGTCGAGCGGCTCGTCGAACAGGAGCACGGCGTTTATAACCATCAAGTTGGTGGGCCGGTCCATGTGCAGCCAGGCTGCGTCTGCGCTCGACATGCGGCTCACGGCGGCGTCTCCGCGCGGTACAGCCCGTCGAACAGTTCGGCGTAGCGGTCGTACACGATCGAGCGCTTCACCTTCAAGGTCGGCGTCAGCTCACCGCCGGCTTGCGTGAGGTCGTGATCGAGGATCGCAAAGCGCTTGATCTGCTCGATGCGGGCGAGCTTGGAGTTGACCTCATCCACAGCCTCCTGCACAACTGCGCGCACGCCCTCGTCGTGGGCCATCGCGGCCGTGTCGCTTGCGAGGTTCAGGCGCTCGGCGAGCTTGGACTGCTCGTCGCGGTCGAGCGTCACCATCGCGACGAGATAAGGGCGTTCGTCGCCGTACACGACCGCCTCGGAGATCCAGCGCGTGTCGCGCAGGGCGTTCTCGATGTTGACCGGCGTCACGTTCTTGCCGGAGGAGGTGATGATCAGGTCCTTCTTGCGCCCCGTCACCACGACGTAGCCATCGTCGGCGATCGCTCCGAGATCGCCCGAGCAGAGCCAGCCGTCATGGAACGTCTCCTGCGTCGCCTCCGCGTCCTTGTAGTAGCCCTTGAAGATGTTCGACCCACGCAGCAGGATCTCGCCGTCGGGCGCGATCTTCACCTCGGTGCCCGGCAGCGGCCGGCCGACCGTCCCGAGGCGCACCTCGCCGGGAGCGTTCAGCGTCGCCGCGGCGGTGCTCTCCGTCAGGCCATACCCCTCCAGGATCGTGATCCCGCAGGCGTCGAAGAACTCGAGCAGCTCGCGCGCCACCGGCGCCGCGCCCACCAGCGCGACCCGCAGCCGGCGCCCGAAGATACTCCGCACCTTCGACAGCGCGAGCGCGTCGCCGAACCGATGGCGGGCGCGGCGCAGCGGCCCCAGGGTCGCCCCTTCGGCCTGTATGCGGCGGACCGCGCGAGCCTGGGTGAGCGCCCGCCTGAACAGCGTCCTCTGCAGCGCCGGCCCATCGTCGACCCTGCCGACGATCGCCCCGTGGATCTTCTCGTAGATGCGCGGCACAGCCGGGAAATGAGTCGGCTCGACATCGCTCAGCTCCGCCACGATCTTCGTCGGATCGCCACCCCAGAAGCACATCTGAGCGCCCACGTCGAGGATCACGATCTGCGCCACCCTCGCAAGTGCATGGGCGAGCGGCAGGAACTGGTAGAGGACGTGACTGGAGTCCAGTTGCAGGCGCTCCTCGTACATGCGGGCGGTGCTCAGCAGGTTTGAGTGCGTCAGCAGACAGCCCTTCGGCGGGCCTGTCGTTCCGGACGTATAGACGAGCGTCGCGAGGTCGTCGGGGAGCACCGCCTGCACGCGCTCGGCGACGGCGTCCTGGGGCGTCTGCGAGCCGCGCCTGCGCAGCTCATCGAGCGTAATCGCATCCTGCGCCTCGCCCTCGATCATGACGACATGCCGCAGTCGGGGGAGCTCATCGCGGATCTCGCGCACCTTCTGGGCCTGGGCGGCGTCCTCGCAGAAGACCAGATGCGCTTCGGAGTGGCGCAGCACGTATGCGCACTCCTGAGGGGAGTTGGTGTGGTAGATCGGCACGACGACCGCCCCAGCGCACAGCGCCCCGCAATCGCACAGCGTCCACTCGGCGCGCGTAGAGGACAGGATCGCGACCCGCTCGCCCCCCTTGACGCCGAGCGCGATCAGCCCGCGCGCTATCTCGCGCGCGAGCACCCCCAGTTCCGCGTAGGACAGCGACACGCTCTCCCCGCTCGCCCCGAACCGCATGGCGACATCCGCTCCGCGCCGGGCGGCCGAGAGGATCATCGCGCCGAGAGTCTGCGCCTGCTCGCGCTTGCTGTCGGCTTCGGTTGAGGATGCCTGCATGAGCCGCCCGCCCAAATCGGTGGATCTCCTGGAGCATCACAGTCGCGGGCTCCCGTGCCATCCGCAGTAGGCACGGCCGCCGACCGTGGCTAAATGCTGATCTGCCGCGCTCGAGCCCCTGGTCGCCGGCGCCGAGTCTCGCGGCGATGGCGACTGCCGATCCGCGCAGTTCGCGGCCCGGGCGCACACGTCCTGCATCGCGACGATGGACATGTAGCCTGCACGAGCGATGTCGATCACCGTGACACTCCCCGACGGAACCGCGCTCGAGCTTGCCGATGGGGCCACCGGCGCCGATGCGGCCGCGGCGATCGGATCGGGCCTGGCCAAAGCGGCGCTCGCCGTCGAAGTCAGCCACCCCGAGGTTGCAGATGTGCCCGAGATTCGCGACCTTTCACGCGCCCTCCCGGACGGCGCGCAGATCTCGATCGTCACCGGCAAGAGCGAGGAGTCGCTGCAGTTGATTCGCCACGACGCGGCCCACGTGCTCGCGACGGCCGTCATCGAGATGTGGCCCGACGTAAAGATCTCGATCGGACCGCCGATCTCAAACGGCTTCTACTACGACTTCGAGTTCCCCCACGGCGTCTCCATCTCCCAAGAGGACTTCCCGGCGATCGAAGCCCTGATGCGTCAGCACGTCAAGGCGGACGAGCGATTCGTGCGCGAGGACGTGCCCGTCGAGCAGGCGCGCGAGCGCTTCGTCTCAGAACGTCAGGACTACAAGGTCGAGTTGATCGACGACCTGCTCGCCGCCGCCGACCCGTCGCATCCGCTTCAGACCGTATCGCTCTACACGAACGGACCGTTCACGGACCTCTGCCGAGGCCCCCACGCGCCCAGCACGAAGACGGTCGGCGCGTTCAAGCTGCAGTCGGTCGCGGGCGCCTACTGGCGGGGCGACTCGACGAGGACGATGTTGACGCGTATATACGGGACCGCATTCCATACTAGATCCGAGCTGCAAGAGCACCTGGAGCGCCTCGAGCAGGCGGCCCAGCGCGACCACCGCAAGCTCGGACGGGAGCTCGGCCTGTTCCACTTCTCCGACGTATCTCCCGGCGCGGCGTTCTGGACGGGCGCTGGCACGAGCATCTACAACGCGCTCGTCGCCGTCTCTCGCGAGATGGGGTCAGCGCGCGGCTACACCGAGGTCAAGACGCCGCTCGTCTACGACTCCAAGCTGTGGCAGACCTCCGGGCACTGGGGCAAGTACAAGGACAACATGTTCACGGTCACCGCGGACGAGCGCGAAATGGGCGTCAAGCCGATGAACTGCCCCGGCCATGCCCATCTGTTCAAGAGCGTGCGCCATTCCTACAGGGACTTGCCGGTACGCTACTCCGAGCCGGGCCTGCTCCATCGAAACGAGGCGTCCGGCGTGCTGCACGGACTTCTGCGGGTACGTCATTTCGCGCAGGACGACGCGCACATCTTCTGCACCGAAGACCAGGTCGGAGAGGAGGTCGCCGGCTGCTTGGAGTTCGCGTTCTCGACCTATTCCCTGTTCAACCTAGACGTTCGCCTGGAGCTCTCGACGCGCCCCCAGGACCGGATCGGGACCGATGAGATGTGGGACCGCGCCGAGGGCGCGCTGACGAACGCGCTCGACGCCCAGGGGCTTTCCTACGAGCTGAACCCCGGCGACGGAGCGTTCTACGGCCCGAAGATCGACATGCACATGACCGACTCGCTCGGGCGCTCATGGCAGCTCGGGACGATCCAGCTCGACTACTCGATGCCCGAGCGCTTCGACCTGGCCTACACAGGCGCCGACAACGCCGAGCACACGCCCGTGATGATCCACAGGGCGCTGTTCGGCTCCTATGAGCGCTTCATCGGCATCATGCTCGAGCACACCGGCGGCGAGCTGCCGTTGTGGCTTGCTCCAGTGCAGGCAATCGTCTTGCCGATCTCAGACCGCCTCGGCGAGTACGCGACCAGCGTTCTACAACGTCTACGCGACGCTGGCGTGCGGGTCGAGTTGGACGATCGCGGCGAGTCGGTCGGCCGCAAGATCAGGGAGGCCGAGCTGCGCAAGATCCCCTACATGCTGATCGTCGGCGATCGCGAGGCGGCGGACGGCACGGTCTCGGTGCGCGTCCACGGTCGCCAGGACCTCGGTGCCCTTCCGCTGGAGGAGGTCGTGCGGCTATACTCGGCGGCCTTGACTCCCGCGATCCATTCACGGCGAAGCGCGTAGCAGCAGCTTGACGCGCAGCCACGACAGCTAGTGCCGGTTCCGCGCAAGTTCGACCGGCGCCCGCCCGAGCGGGACCTCACGAGGACCAACGAGCGTATTCGCGTGCCCGAGGTCCGCGTCATCGACGACGAGGGCAACCAGGTCGGCGTCATGAAGACGCCCGACGCGCTGCGCTTCGCCCAGGAACGCGACCTAGATCTGGTCGAGGTGGCGCCGGAGGCCCGTCCGCCCGTGTGCAGGGTGCTCGACTACTCCAAGTACAAGTACGAGCAGGCCCAGAAGCAGAAGCAGGCGCGCAAGCACCAGCAGCAGATCACGGTCAGAGAGATCAAGTTCCGGCCAAAGATCGCCCAGCACGACTACGACACCAAGAAGTCCCACGTCGAGCGCTTCCTGCGCCACAAGGACAAGGTCAAGGTCACGATCATGTTCCGTGGCCGCGAGGTCACGCATCCCGAGCGCGGGATCGCGATCCTCGATCGGCTCGCCGAGGAGCTGGTCGAACTTGGCGTCGTCGAGCAGCGCCCGATGCAGGAAGGGCGCAACATGACGATGATGCTCGCGCCGTCGAAGGCGGTGCTGTCCGGAAAGGCCGATTCGTCAGTGTCGGCCTCTCCGGTGGGAAAGGCCGACTTGCCTGCGGTGGCTGTCGATGTCGCCGAAGACGGCGCCGTGTCATAATCATCGGCTCGTCATGCCCAAGATGAAGACGCACAGCGGCGCCAAGAAGCGCTTCAAGGTCACCGGCGGTGGCAAGGTCAAGGCCCGCCACGCCTTCTCGAGCCACATCCTCGAGAAGAAGTCGCCCAAGCGCAAGCGCGCTCTCGCGGCCCCTGTGATGCTGTCCGATCACGATACGCCGCGCGTCAAGAAGCTGCTGGGGGTGGGCAAGTGACCCGCGTCAAGCGCTCTGTCGCGGCGCGCAAGAAGCGCAAGGCGACGCTCGAGCTGACCAAGGGGTTCAGGGGCGAGGCGCACTCGAACTACAGGCGCGCCAAGGAGGCCTTGATGAAGGCCGACGCCTACGCCTACCGCGACCGGCGCAACCGCAAGCGCGACTTCAGGCGCCTGTGGATCACGCGCATCAACGCCGCCGCCAGGCAGAACGGCATGAGCTACTCCCAGCTGATGCACGGTCTGCGGCTCGCCGGCGTCGAGCTCGACCGCAAGATCCTCGCGGACATCGCCGTGCGCGACACAGACACCTTCCGACGTTTCACCGAGACCGCCCGCGAGGCGCTGGCTGCCTGATCCCGGCAACCGGCATCGAAGCTTCTCGGGCGTCGCTCCCCTTGGGATCGGCGCCCTTTTTTATGCGATGACCCTGATCACATCGACCAACAACCCCAGATTGATGGAGCTGCGCAAGCTGAGCCGCGCGCGTGAGCGCTCACGCAGCGGCCTGTTCGCCGCCGAGGGCGAGGATCTCGTGCATGCCGCCCAGCTTGCCGGCCGGCCCGCCGTCGAGGGCTTTCGCGCGTGCGGCGTCGATGTCGGGGAGCCCGGCTTTCACGAGGTCGACCCGAACACGCTTGCGACCGTCTCGACGCTCGGCTCAGGAACGCGCGCAATCGGCGTGTACAAGCAGCAGTGGGGCGCGCCTGAGGGTCCGCTGTGCGTTTATCTGCACGGCGTCGGCGACCCCGGCAACGTGGGCACGATCCTGCGCGGCGCGCTCGCCTTCGGCGCGTCGTGCGTCGCGTTCGGGCCCGATTGCGCAGACCCGCATTCCCCGAAGGCGGTACGCGCCAGCATGGGCGCAATATTCGCGATGGCGATCGCCCGCGCGAGCGAGCTGAGCGAGCTGCCGGGGGAGCGTGTCGCGCTCGTGGCACATGCCGGGGAGCCGCTCGGGCGGCTGGCGATCCACGGCCCCCTGAGCCTGCTCGTAGGGTCCGAGCGCGATGGGCTTCCAGACGAGGTGGCGGCGGCCTGCGAGCACGTCGCCCACATCCCGATCGCATCGGAGTCGCTCAACGCGGCGATGGCTGCGACTGTGGCTCTCTACGAGACGACACGAGGCTCGACTAGGGTGCCAGCGTCATGATCGAGCGGATTGAGCAACTGCGCGCTAAAGCACAGCAGGAGGTCGAGGCGGCGTCCACCAGCGAGGCTCTGGAGCAGTTGCGCATTCGTTACCTCGGCCGCAAGGCAGAGCTGCCGCAGCTGCTGCGCGGCGTCTCAGAGCTCGAGCCCGAGCAGCGCGCCGCGGTCGGCAAGACCGCGAATGAGACCAGGCGAGCGCTCGAGCGGCTGATCGAAGCGCGGGCCGCTGCGCTTGACGCGGACGAGCTAGAGCATCGCCTGCGCGCCGACGCGGTCGACGTCACGTTGCCGGGCACGCCGCCCAAGCCGGTGGGACGGCTGCATGTGCTGACCGCCACGATGCGCGAGCTCGAGGACATCTTCCTCGGGCTCGGCTTCACCGTGCTCGAGGGGCAGGAGATCGAGACGGTCCACTACAACTTCGACGCGCTCAACCACTCTCCGACACATCCGGCGCGCGCAAGGACCGACACGTTCTACCTCTCCGAGGACGTTGTGCTGCGCACTCACACATCGCCCATGCAGATCCGTGCGATGGAGGCCCATCCTCCGCCGCTGTATGTCGTGATCCCCGGTCGCGTCTACAGGCCCGACAGTGACGCGACGCATACGCCCCAGTTCCATCAGATCGAGGGCCTGGCCGTCGACGAGGACATCACCCTCGCCGACCTGAAGGGGACGCTGCTGGCGTTCGCAAAGAGCGTGTTCGGGGATGAGCGCGAGATCCGCCTGCGCCCGCACTTCTTCCCATTCACCGAGCCGAGCGTCGAGGTGGACGTCTCCTGCTTCCATTGCTCCGGCAAAGGCTTCATGAAGGACGGATCGCGCTGTCCTCTCTGCAAGGGCGAGGGCTGGCTCGAGGTGCTGGGGGCAGGGGAGGTCGATCCAAACGTGTACTCATACGTGTCCACCACAGAGCGCAACGCGCCCGGCTATGACCCCGAGAAGGTCCAGGGCTACGCGTGGGGGATGGGCGTCGAGCGGATCGCCATGCTCAAGCACGGCATTCCCGATCTGCGCTTGTACTTCGAAAACGACATCCGCTTCTTGGAGCAGTTCGGATGAAGGTTCCTCTGAGCTGGCTACGCGAATATTGCGATCCCGACCTCGACACGGCCGGCATCGAGGAGCGCTTGACGATGACCGGGACGAAGGTCGAGACAGCGCTCCGTCACGGGGTGTCCTCGGTCGAGTGCTTCGTAGTCGGGCGCGTGCTCTCCGCAGAGGCTCATCCCGACGCCGACCGGCTGCGGGTGTGCAGCGTCGCGGTCGGAGAGGCGGCTGTCGCCGAGATCGTGTGCGGCGCCCCAAACGTCGCCGCGGGCCAGACGGTCGCGGTGGCGCTGCCCGGCGCGGTCATGCCGGACGGCACGGAGATCAAGGCCGCCAAGCTGCGGGGAGTGCCGTCCAACGGGATGATCCTTGCGGAGGACGAGCTGCAGATCGGCTCCGATCACGGCGGGATCATGGTCCTCGACGAGCTGATCCTCGACGCCGAGCTTGCCCCCGGCACGCCGCTTGCGGACGTGCTCGCGATCTCGACGGACGTGCTCGAGCTCGAGGTGACGCCGAACAGACCGGACTGCCTGGGGCTCTACGGCGTCGCGCGCGAGCTGCACGCCGCGACCGGCGCTTCGCTGGCGCAGGAGCCCTGGAGCGAGGATCCCGGCAGCGAAGGGCCCGTCGCCGAGGCGCAAGTGCTCGTCGAATGCCCCGACCTATGCCGGCGCTTCACCGCACGCGTTCTCGAGGACGTGACCGTCGCCCCATCGCCACCGTGGCTGAAGGCCCGCCTGTCGGCCGCCGGGCAGCGCCCGATCAACAACGTGGTCGACATCACCAACTACGTGATGCTGTTGACCGGCCAGCCGTTGCACGCGTTCGACCTCGACCGTGTCGCGGGCGCTCGCCTAACAGTCAGACGCGCGCGCGAGGGAGAGCCCGTAGAGACCCTCGACTCTCAGACGCGCCTGCTCGACGGCGAGATGGTCGTGATCGAGGACGATCTCGGCCCGACGTCGATCGCGGGCGTGATGGGCGGCGCCCGCTCGGAGGTGTCCGAGAGCACGACCCAGGTTCTGATGGAGGTCGCCAACTGGAACGGGCCCAACATCCACCGCACCTCATGGGCGCTCGGGCTGCGCAGCGAGGCCTCGGCGCGCTTCGAGAAGGATCTCGCCCCCGAGCAGTGCCTGCACGCACAGGCGCTCGCGACGAAGCTGATGATCGAGCTGTGCAAAGCAAAAGTCCTGCCCGGAACGATCGACGTCGCGGGCGAGGCTCTGCCGGTCGAGGCGGTCCACCTGCGAGAGGCGCGCGTCGACGCGCTGCTCGGGATGCACGTCTCGCGTGCGCGCCAGGCTGAGATCCTGCAGGCGCTCGGCTTCGGCGTCAGCGACGCCCCAGACGGCCTCGAGGTCACAGTGCCCGCGGTGCGGCGAAACGACGTCACGCGCGAGGTAGATCTCATCGAGGAGGTCGCACGGATACACGGCCTTCAGCGGCTGCCTGTCTCGCTGCCCGCGCGCAGGGGCGCGTACGGGCGCCTATCGAGCGAGCAGCGCTTGCGCAGGCGTGCCGCCGACGCGCTCGTCGGCTGCGGGCTGTATGAGGCAATGGGCTGGACGTTCACCACGCCGAGCCTGGCCGACCGCTTGCGGCTGAGTCCAGACGATCGGAGGCGGGCGGCGCCGGTCGTGGAGAACCCACTGTCGGAGGACCAGTCGATGCTGCGTACGACGCTGCTCGGCTCGCTGCTGGACGCTGCCGCCCACAACACATTGCGCGGCATGCCCGACCTCGGCATATTCGAGATCGGGACGGTGTTCGCGGGCGTAGCGCATGCCGCTGAGCGTCGTGCCGCGAGTCCGTTGAGCGAGACCGGCGTGATCGAGCGGCGCGCGCTTGGAGTCGTGCTGTGCGGCCGGCTTGCACCGGTCACCTGGGGCGTGCCCGACCCGCCCAGGGCGGATGTTTTCGCCGTCAAGGGAGTGCTCGAAGCGTTTGCTCACGCCCTGCGCGTCGATATCGACTGCGCGCCGGGAGAACAGCCGTTTCTGCATCCCGGCCGCAGCGCAAGCGTCCTCTGCGGCGAGCGCCGGATCGGCTGGCTCGGTGAGCTGCACCCGCTCGTCGCGCGCACATGGGACCTCGATGCCGCCGCCGTGATGGAAGTCGATCTGAATGAGCTCATAGCACTAGCGCAAGGCGAGCACGAGTACCGCGACGTGATCTCATTCCCGGCGCTGCGCCAGGATCTGTCGGTCGTCTTGCCGCTCGATGTACCTGCCGCCGACGCGCTCCTCGCGGTTCGCTACGCCGCTTCAGGGCTGCTCGACGACGTAAGGGTGTTCGACGTATACAGCGGGCCCCAGGTCGGCGAGAACAAGCGCTCGCTCGCTCTCGCCCTCTCGTTCCGCGCACATGACCGCACGCTGACCGACGAGGACGTCGCGCCCGTGCGCGAGCGGATCGTCGCCGCGCTGCGCGAGCTGGGGGGTGAGCTGCGTGGCTGACACCCTCGCAGGCGCCACGCACGGCGCCGTGGCGGTCATGTCCAAGCGCGGCTCGGAGCAGCGCTTCGAAAAGGACTCTCCCCGCGTGCTCGTCGCCGGCGCGACCGGATTCGCGGGGTCGCTGGCCGCGTACCTGCTCTGGCGCCACCCCGGCTTTGAGCTGGCGGCCGTGACGGGGCGCTCGGAGGTTGGCCGACGCCTGGACGACGTCTATCCGCGCTATCGGGTTCCGTTCCCGATCGGCGAGCTCGACCCTGGCCGCATCGAGGCGATCGACGCCGCCGTCATCGCCTACCCGCACGCGGCGGCCGCTCCGACCGTGGGGGCCCTGCTCGAACGCGGCCTGCGCGTCATCGATCTCTCAGCCGACTTTCGGCTCTCCCAGCTCGCGGTCTACGAGCACTGGTACGGCGAGCATCCACGTCCCGATCTGCTCGAGGAAGCGGTCTACGGGCTGCCCGAGCTGCACCGCGAGCAGATTACGCGGGCGGCGATCGTCGCCAATCCAGGCTGCTACCCGACGGCCACTGTGCTGGGGCTCGCCCCGCTCGCTCGTGCCGGCCTGATCGCCGATGTCGTGATCGACGCCAAGCAGGGCATCTCGGGCGCGGGGAGGACCGCCGAGACGGAGATCACGCACCTCTCCTATACGGGCGAGAACATCATCCCCTACAAGGTCGCCGGTCATCGGCATACCCCCGAGATGGAAGAGCAGCTCACCCACCTCGCCGGCAGGGAGATCGGCCCGATCCAGTTCCAGCCGCATCTCGTCTCGCTCGACCAGGGCGAGATGGTCAGCTGCTACATCACACCCACCCGTGACGTCGCTGCGCAGGAGCTGGCGGCTCTGTACGAGAGTGCGTATGAGACCGAGCCGTTCATCGAGGTCGTGCACGGTCCGCCCACCGTCAGGGAGGTGCGCGACACCAACTTCTGCCGCATCTTCGCGGCCGCCGACGCCCACACGGGCAAGCTGATCGTCTTCTCCTCGATCGACAACCTCTGGAAGGGGACCTCCTCGCAAGCGGTCCAGAACCTCAACATCATGTTCGGCAAGCCCGAGGCAGAGGGATTGCTGTGAGCGCCGGCAGGGACGTGTGGGGCGATCGGAGCTCCGCCGGGCCGCCCCGGTCCTTCTTCTCATCGCGCTGGTCGCCGCGCCCGGCGCACGTCCACGACCTCGGGCCGGACGCCGGCTTGCCGGCCGGCTTCAGGGCGGCCGGGGTGGCGTGTGGGATCAAGCCGAGCGGCAATCCCGACCTCGGTCTGATCGTGTGCGACTCAGACAAACCGGTCTCCTCGGCGCGCTTCACCACAACGGGCACCCCGGCGGCGCCGGTCCTTCTAAGTCAAGAGCGCTGTGCGCTCGATTCGCTGCGGGTCGTACTGGCGAACTCGGGCTGCGCTAACGCCGCCACCGGCAGGCGGGGCCTCGAAGACGCAGCCAAGACGCAGGGCGCCGCGGCGATCGCCACGGGCGCCGAGCCTGCGCAGGTCGTGCTCGGCTCGACCGGGGGGATCAGCCAGTACCTGCCGGTCGATAACGCGCTGAACGGCATTCGCGAGGCCGCTTCCCAGCTGAGCCGCGACGGGGACAGGGCCTTCCAGCACGCGATCCAGACGACCGACGCGTTCGAGAAGCGGGCATGCCTGCGCGTGCAGTTGCCTTCCGGCGACGTGATGCTCACCGCCCAGTGCAAGGGTGCGGGGATGATCTCGCCGAACTTCGCCACGATGCTGTGCTTCATCCAGACCGACGCCATCCTCGAGCCCGCCACGGCGGATCTGCTGCTCGGCGTATGCGTCAAGCGATCGTTCGACCGCTGCAGCGTTGACGGCCAGTTGTCTACAAACGACACCGCGGTACTGATGTGCTCAGGCGAAAGCGGCGTCCGGGTGGCGCCCGAAAGCGAGGACGAGCTGCGTTTCGGCGAGGCGCTCGACGCGCTGCTGCGCCGTCTGGCCATCCTGATGGTCGCCGACGGCGAGGGCTCACGGCGGATCGGACGCGTCGTCGTTCGCGGCGGACACCAGCCCACCGTCGAGACGGCCGCCCGCGCGGTCGCCAACTCGCCGCTCGTCAAGACCGCTCTCTACGGCGGGGACCCCAACTGGGGACGGATCGTGCAGGCCGTCGGCGGCGCTTTGCCCGGGACCGCTCCGCTGCCGCTCGACATCTCGATCGAGGGCGTCCAGGTCTGCTCGGCCGGCGCGGCGCTGCTCACCGACGATGAGGTCGAGGCTGCGCTCCTGAGCGCGCTGGAGCGCGAGGAGGTCGAGTACGACATCACGCTTCCCGGCGAGGGCGCCGAGACGGAGGTGTTCTTCTCGGATCTCTCTTACGAGTACGTACGAATCAACGCCGAGTACACGACATGAGGGGGCACAGGCCATGCGCGACGTAGGCACCCTGCTCGAGGCGCTTCCCTACATCAGGGAGTTCCACGGCAAGACCGTCGTCATCAAGTACGGGGGCGCCGCAATGGAGGACCCCTCGCTGCGCGAGGAGTTCGCGCGCGACGTCGTCCTGCTCAAGTACGTCGGCCTGAACCCGATCGTCGTGCACGGCGGCGGCCCCGACATCACCGCCTACATGGAGCGCCTCGGACTGCCCGTCGAGTTCGTCGGCGGCCTACGCGTTTCCGACGAGAGCACGGTCGAGGTGGCCAAGATGGTGCTCGTCGGCAAGGTCAACAAGGAGATCGTGTTGCGGCTCTCGCGCCACGGCCAGCTCGCCGTCGGGCTGTGCGGAGACGACGGCTCGCTGCTGCGCGTCGCGCGTCGCGCTGCGCCCGGCGGTGAGGACATCGGCTTCGTCGGGCAGGTCGAGCGCGTCAACGTCGACGTGCTCAACCACGTCGCGAGCGACTACATACCCGTGATCGCTTCCGTCGGCGCCGACCGCGACGGCCACTCCTACAACGTCAACGCCGACGAGGCGGCAGGCGCCGTCGCCGGGGCGCTCGGCGCGTACAAGGTCGTCTTCCTCACCGACGTCGCCGGCTGGCTTGCCGATCCGGGGGACGGCAACTCGCTGATCGGCCAGGCCACTGCCGCGGAGGTCCACGCGAAGCTTGCGGAAGTAGGGGGCGGCATGCGCCCCAAGCTCGCCGCCTGCGTCGAGGCGATCAACGGAGGCGTCAACTCCGCTCACATCGTCGACGGGCGCATCCCGCACTCGCTGCTGCTCGAGCTGTTCACCGACGCGGGGATCGGCACGAAGATCCAGGCAGCCGCATGAGCCTCGCCGATTTGCAGGCGATCGAGTGCGAGAGCGTCATGCGCAACTATGCGCGCCTGCCGGTGGCGTTCGTGCGTGGCGAGGGGGCGCGCCTGTGGGATGACGAGGGCAACGAGTATCTCGACTTCCTGTGCGGCATCTCGGTCACGAGCCTTGGCCACTGCCATCCACGGATCGTCGAGGCGATCCAAGGGCAGGCAGGGCTGCTGATGCACGTCAGCAACCTCTTCTACACCGAGCCGGCCATGCAGCTCTCCGCGCGCCTGTCAAAGTCGAGCCTCGGCGGCAAGGTCTATCTATGCAACTCGGGCGCAGAGGCGAACGAGGCTGCGATCAAGCTTGCGCGCAAGGCCAAGCAGGGCGGAGACATCGTGACGGTGTTAGGCGCCTTCCACGGGCGAACCTACGGGGCGCTGTCGGCCACTCCGCAGGAGTCCAAGCAGGCTCCGTTCGCGCCGATGGTGCCGGGCTTTCGCGCGGTGCCCCCCGAGCCGGATGCGCTCGCCGGCGCGATCGACGAGCAGACCGCGGCGGTGCTGCTCGAGCCGATCCAGGGGGAGAGCGGAGTCAACGTGCTGTCCGATGAGCTGCTCTCGTGCGCGCGCGCGGCCTGCGACAAGCACGGCGCCGCGCTCATATTCGACGAAGTCCAGTGCGGGATGGGTCGCACCGGCGCCCTGTGGGCCTATGAGCAGACAGGTGTGAGACCCGACGCGATCACTGCCGCCAAGGCCCTCGGCGGCGGGCTGCCGGTCGGCGCGCTCATAACCAACCGGAAGCTGGCCGACGTGTTCGCGCCGGGGGATCATGGCTCCACGTTCGCCGGCGGGCCCGTGGTCGCGGCGGCCGCACTGGCCGCGCTCGAGCTGACCGAAGATCCCTTCCTGCTGGCGCGAGTGCGCGAGCTGGGCGCGCTCTTGGCGAACAGTCTCGCCGAACTGCCCCACGTCCTGACGGTACGCGGCCGCGGACTGATGCTCGCCTGTGGGCTCGACGTCTCAGCGCCCGAGGTCGTACGCCGCGCGCTGCTCGAGCAACGGCTCATCGCCGGCGCGACCGGTCCGACCACGATCCGGCTTCTGCCGCCTCTGATCATCGACGAGATGCACATAGCCGATGCAGTGCAGAGGCTCGGCGCCGCGCTCGACGGATAAGGTTGCGCGCCGTGACCGACTTGCCTGACGGCTTCCCCCCGCGCACCGCCTCCTACGAGGCCGATCCCGAGCACGTCGGGCGCGTGCTGCTGCTCTATTCGGGTGGGCTCGACACGAGCGTGATGCTCAAGTGGATCCAGGACCGCTACGACGCCGGGGTGGTCTGCCTGACGGTCAATCTCGGCCAGCCCGGCGAGGACTACGAGGTGATCGAAGGCAAGGCCAGGATGCTTGGGGCGCTCGACTGCCACATAGTCGATGCGCGTGAGGAGCTCGCGCGCGAGTACATCACGCCCGCGATCAAGGCGAACGCCCTCTACGGCGGCGGCTACCCGCTGTTCACGGCGCTCGGCCGACCGTTGATCGCCAAGCTCGCCGTCGAGTACGCGCGCTCGAGCGGCTGCGACACGATCGCGCACGGGTGCACGGGCAAGGGCAACGACCAGGTGCGGATCGAGGCGACCGTTGCCACGCTCGCGCCCGAGCTGAAGGTGATTGCGCCGGTGCGCTCCTGGCAGATGGGCAGGGAAGAGGAGATCGCGTACGCGCACGAGCACGGCATCCCGATCAAGTCCCACCCGACCCAGGGCACCGAGGTCGCGCCCTACTCGATAGACGACAACCTCTGGGGCCGCTCCTCGGAGGGTCGCTGGATCGAGGATCTCGACCACGCCCCCGAAGACGACGTCTTCCAGCTCGTCACCCGACCGGAGCTTGCGCCCGATGCCCCGGAGACCGTCGAGATCGAGTTCGAGCGCGGTGTGCCGGTCGCCCTGAACGGCGAGCGGCTGGACCTCGTGGACCTGCTCGAACGCGCCGCCGAGATCGGCGCGCGCCACGGCGTTGGGATCGTCGACCACATCGAGGACCGGATCGTGGGGCTGAAGGTCCGCGACATCTACGAGGCCCCTGCCGCCGCGATCCTGCTGCCCGCCCACCAGGAGCTCGAGAAGCTCGTCTGCACGATCCACCAGAACCAGTTCAAGGGTCAGCTCGACCGCCAATGGGCCTACCTCGTCTACGCCGGTCTTTGGTGGGAGCCGCTGCGCGAAGACCTCGACGCCTACATGGACAGCGTCAACGAGCAGGTCAGTGGAACGGTCGGCGTCAAGCTCTACAAGGGCCATGCGCGCGTGGTTACGCGCTCCTCGCCCAACGCGGTCTACGACCAGTCGCTTGCCTCTTTCGGCGAGTCGGGAGGGCTGTTCTCGCAGACCGCCTCACCCGGCTTCATCGAGCTGTTCTCGCTGCAGTCGCGCATGGCCTGGAGGCTTCGAAACCGCTGAGCGCCTGTCACGGCGGGCGTCTCGGTGTGCGGCTCGCGCGGGAGGACGGCGTCGTTTGCTGACCCGTCCGAAGGCTCCTCTAGGCTTGCGCGCATTGATGGTCGAGGAGAGCGAGACGCCTGAGATGGCCTCCCGGGCCGAGGTGGGACAGGACGTGCTTGCGGAGCGCCGTGCTCGGCGTGCCGAAGTGAGCGACCACGCGGTTCTGCGCCGCGCCGAGGCGGCCGAGGCTGCCGTGCACAACCTCGAGACACACCTCGCCTCGCTGGAGCAACGTCTCGAGGAGGTGGGCCGCGAGCGCGAGCGCGTGGCGTCGCGGCTTGCCGAGCGCGAACGAGACGTCGGCCAGATCAAGCAGCGCGAGTACACCGAGCAGCAGCTGCGCGTCGAAGCGGAGGAGCGGGCCGAGCGGGTCCAGCGGGAGCTGCGCGATGAGATCCGAGCACTGAGCGCTCGCCTTGAGGAGGCCGAGCGCGACATCCGCGAGCTGGACGGTGAGCTGACGCGACTGCGTGAGCGTGACGCGCGCCTGCAGCCGATCGTTCACGACCTGAGGGACGTTGCCGCCTCGCTGCGAACCAGCTTCGAGCGGGAGCTGAACGGCCTGCGGGAAGAGCTCCAGCAGGAGGTCGTGTGGGAGCGCCAGACCTATGTGCGCGAGCTCACCGCGATGGCTGCGCGCATGGAGGATCTCCGTTTCGAGCTGACCCGCACCGCCGCCGACCTGCGCGAGCAGTTGAGAGCCGAGCCTGCCGTGACCTCCCAGCCCGGGTCCGACTCTGAGTCAGAGCGCGAGGTGGTCCATCGCCAAGAGATGGCCGACGCGCTGGTCGCGGCGGTCGAGCGCCTGCGCGCCCGGGTCGCCGAGGTCAGAGAGGTCGAGCCCTCCGCAGCTGAGGCGGTGTCCGCTCCTGAGCCGGCTCCCGCGCCTGAGGCGATATCCGCTCCCGAGCCGGCCCCCGCGCCCGAGGAGACGCTTGAGCTTGCGGCGAGCGAGCAGACTTCGCTTGCGCCGCCGGTCCCCGAGTCCGCCGCGGACACGGCAAGCGCGCTCGATGCCCCGGCCCAGGCGCCTGTGTTTGCGGCCGAGCCGGTCGTGCTGCGACCCGCGCCGATGGTCGTGCCGTCCGAGCGCATGTCCTGGCTTGCGCCCGCGATCCGCAGGGTGGCCGCGCAGCGCGATGCAAAGCTTGCGGCGGAGCTCGTCATCGAGCTGTTGCCCGCGCAGCGACAGGTCATCGAGGGATCCGTCACGTACGAGCTGAAGATCGACGAGCTCGGCGCGTTCCACGTCGCGGCGGATCCCAGCCACGTGACGATCTCTCGTGACGGCGCGTCCGGTCAGGTCGACTTCTCGCTGGCGGGCTCGGCGGCGAACCTCAGCGAGCTGGCTGCCGGCGGTGGCAAGCGCAGGCAGCCGGGCGTACGCGTGCGCAAGGGACGCCGGCGCGCACGCCGCCTGCTCAAAGCGCGGCGTGAGCCGATCGCGCTCGCGGACCTCGCGGACGCGAATGTCGACGTCTGGCCGGGGCTGCTGCTGCTCGCGCTGGCAGAGGCGATCGACCCGTCGTGGACCACCGGACACCGCTTCGAGATCGCGTTCGAGATCGTCGGGACCCCCGGAGTGGTCATCTATATGCGGGTCTGTGACGGCGAGCCGATTCTTGTGAGTCGCGCGACGGCGGGAGCGCCCGTCGCCACAATCTCGGTCGGCGAGCACACACTCATTCGCTTGCTCGCCGGTATGCCTGTTACCGCGGGGAGCGAGGCGATGGCTAGCGGCGACATAGCCGCGGTGCACAGCTTCCTCGCGTGGGCCGCGCGCGCTCAGGGCTTGGCGCCCGCCCAGATCTGATTCACGCTCAGGCGCGCTCAGGGTTTCATGTTCGCCCAGACCTGACCTTTCGCCAGGTGTGCTCGGGGCCGGATGTGGTCGCCGGTCGCTCCGCCGCCGCGACAAATACGATCGGGGAGTCGTGACAGACCAGCATTGCGCCCACCTTCACGTCCACTCCGAGTACTCGCTGCTGGACGGGGCCTGCAAGATCGAGGCGCTTGCGAGCAGAGCGGCCGAGTTCGGCCAGCCGGCTCTTGGGCTCACCGACCACGGCGTCATGAACGGCATGGTCGAGCTGTACAAAGCGTGCGCCAAGCACGGCGTCAAGCCGATCTTCGGCTGCGAGATCTATCTCGTCGACGACCATACGGCAAGCGGGCCCGGACGCGCCGAGCGCAACCATCTGACGCTGCTCGCCGCCAACGACGCCGGCTACCGTAACCTTGTCCAGCTCTCATCCGCAGGCTTCCTCGAAGGTTTGCAGCGCGGTAAGCCGACGCTCGACCTCGTCCAGCTCGAGCGGCACTCAGACGGAGTCATCGCGCTGACCGGATGCCTCGCGTCGCGCTTCTGCCAACGGCTGCTCGAGGACCGTCCCGACGACGCCCGCGCCCACGCCGACGATCTCGTGCGGATCTTCGGCGCCGAGAACGTTTACTTCGAGCTGCAGAAGAACGGGCTTGCGGCACAGGAGAAGTGCAACGAGGGAATCGTGCGCATCGCCCGCGAGATGGGCGGGCCGCTGGTGGGAACCGGCGACGTCCACTACTTGCGCCGTGAGGACTACGACCACCACACGGCGTTGCTCTGCGTGCAGACCAAGAGCACGCTCGCGGCGCCCAAGATGACGTTTGAGACGAACGAGTTCTACTTGCGCGACAGCGCAGAGATGGCGAAGGCGTTCGCGCAGTGGCCTGAGGCGATCGCAAGCACGATCGAGATCGCCGAACGCTGCTCTGTGGAGCTCGAGCTCGGCAAGCAGCTGATACCGCGCTTCAAGACCCCCGACGGCAACGATGAGCGGGCCTACTTGCGGGCGCGTGTCCAGGATGGGCTGCGTGCGCGCTACGGCGACCCGCCGCCAAGCGAGGCGCTCGAGCGGATGGAGATGGAGCTCGCGGTCATCGACCGTATGGGCTTCAACGCCTACTTCTTGATCGTGTGGGACTTCGTGAAGTTCGCCAAGGAGAACGGGATCGCGGTCGGGCCAGGGCGCGGCTCCGCGGCAGGATCGATCGTCTCCTACTGCCTTGCCATCACCGACGTCGACCCGCTGCACTACGACCTGCTGTTCGAGCGCTTCCTGAACCCAGAGCGAGTGTCGATGCCAGACATCGACATCGACTTCTCGGTGCGCGGGCGCGAGCGCGTGATGCGCTACGTAACCGAGAAGTACGGGCGCGAGGCGGTCGCCCAGATAGTCACGTTCGGCAAGATGTTCCCGCGCGCCGCGACGCGTGACGCGGCGCGGGTGCTCGGCTACGACTACGGCACCGGTGATCGCCTCGCGAAGCTGATCCCCGATCCCATCATGGGCAGAGCCCCCTCGTTCGAGGACTGCCTCAAAGACGGTGAGCAGCTTCGCAAGGCCTACGACGAGGAGCCCGATGCGCGCAAGATCGTCGATGTCGCGAGGGGCCTCGAGGGGATCGCTCGCAACTCCTCGATTCACGCCGCCGCGGTCGTGATCGCCGACCGCCCGCTCACCGATATCGTGCCGCTACAGCTCGCCGACGCCGGCGTTGTGGCCGGTGCGGATGGTGCCGCAGGCGAGCGCTCGTTCCGCACCGTCACGCAGTTCTCGATGAAGCCGATCGAGGAAATCGGGCTGCTCAAGATGGACTTCCTCGGCTTGCGCAACCTCGACGTGATCGAGGACGCACTCGACATCATCGAGCGCAGCAGCGGCGAGCGGCCCGACATGGGCACGCTTGCGCTGGACGACGCGCGCACGTACGAGATGCTCGCGCGCGGCGACTCGATCGGGGTGTTCTCGTTCGAGTCCGACAGCACGCGCGAAGCGCTGAACAGGGTGCGGCCCGACGAGTTCAACGACCTAGTCGCGTTGCATGCGCTGATCCGTCCCGGCGCGATGGACCAGATCCCCGTCTATGCGCGTGGCAAGCACAACCCGGAGTCGATCGCCTACCCGGACGAGCGGCTGCGGTCGATCCTGCGATCCACCAACGGCGTGATCCTCTATCAGGAGCAGGCGATGCAGATCTCCAAGGAGCTCGCCGGCTTCTCGGGGGCGAAGGCTGACGATCTCAGGAAGGCGATCGGAAAGAAGAACCGCCAGGCGATGGCCGCCCTGAAGCCTGAGTTCTACGCTGGCTGCCGCGCGTCCGGCACGTCATCGGAGGTAATCGAGTTCCTCTGGCAGACGAACGAAAAATCGGCCGACTACTCGTTCAACAAGTCCCACGCCGCTTGCTACGCACTGATCTCCTACCGTACAGCCTGGCTGAAGGCGAACCATCCGGCGGAGTACATGGCGGCGCTGATCTCCTCGGTGATGTCCACCAAGGACAAGGTCCCGTTCTTCGTCGCGCGCTGCGAGGAGATGGGGATCGAGATAGCTCCCCCGGACGTCAACCTCTCCGATCACGAGTTCACGGTCGAGGTCCGCGGTGAGCAGGGCGAGGCATCCGGCGCGGGCGCCGCACTTGGCGTGATCCGCTTCGGCCTGGATGCCGTCAAGGGCGTTGGCTATCAGGCCGTCGAGGCGATCAAGCGCGCGCGAGAAGGAACCCCGCCCGCCCGCCCGTTCGAGTCGCTGTGGGACTTCTGCGAGCGCGTCGACTACCGCGCGGTCAACAAGAAGGCGATCGAGGCCCTGATCAAGTGCGGCGCGCTGGGATCGACCGGCGCGACACGCAAGGGCATGCTCGAAGTGCTCGAAGCCGCCCAGTCGGCCGGCCAGAAGGCGCAGCAGGACGCGCTGATAGGTCAAGGCTCGATCTTCGATCTGCAGCCCGCCGGCGAGGCGCTCGCAAGCGACGGGGCGGCCCGCGCAGCGATGCCGGGGGCGGGCTTGATGCGCCCGAGCCACCCGCCGATACGCTCCGAGGAGTTCGACCAGGCCGAGCTGCTCGCCGTCGAGAAGGAGGCGCTTGGCCTGTTCATCTCGGCGCATCCGCTCCGCCCGCTGCGCGAGGCGATCAGGATGCGCGTGGACTGCCCGCTCGCCGCGCTCGAGCAGCGACGGGACAAGGACTGGGTCACGGTCGGCGGGATCATCACCGAGTCCAAGCGGATCCGCACGCGCAACGGCGATCACATGATGTTCGCCACGCTCGACGATCTCGAGAGCTCGGTCGAGATGCTCGTGTTCGGCAAGGCGCTGGCCGAGCATGAACCGGTCCTCGTGCCCGACAAGGTCGTGCTCGCGCGTGGGCGTGTCGACCACAAGGAAGCAGGCAAGACGTGTCTCATCGTGCAGACGGTCGAAGAGTTCGCGCCGACCGCGCAAGAGATCGAGCAGGCCGACAGCGACGCCGAGGAGCGCAGGGCGGCGGCGCTTGCCGTCTCAGCGCCCGTACGTTTGCAGATCGATCTGGCGAGACTGTCAGCCGACGCGATCGACGACGTCAAGGACATCATCGAGACCCACAAGGGACCGGCGGAAGTCGTACTCGAGATGGTCACGGGCGCCGGAACACGCGTGTGGCGGCTTGGGGACGCTTATCGCGTGCAGCACACGCCCGGAGTGCGCGCCGAGCTCGAAGCGGCGCTTACGCCGGCGCTTGCGGCTACGGGATGAGCGGAGGGTGCGCTGGCGAAGGGGATTGGATGAGTCAAAAAAAGTCCAACGGCGCCGTTGGACTTTTTTTGATCACCAATCCCTTTTTTCCTAGGACTTCTTCCGTCGCTCGATTCCCTGCTCGCGCAGGCGTATCGCCAGGGCTATTTCTTTACGGTCAGGACCCTCGCGGTTTTCGCCGGGGGTCTCCAGCACGCACGCAAGGTCCTCGAACGCGGGCGCTGACAGGAACGCGGCGCAGCCCTCCTCGCCGAGCTCGCCCTTACCGACGTTTGCATGACGGTCGCGGTTTGAGCCGAGAGGCGTCTGCGAGTCGTTGAGGTGAAGCGACCCGATTCGATCAAGGCCGATCTTCGCGGCGATCTCCTCGATCACGCGGTCCATGCCCTCGCTCGTGCGGATGTCATAGCCGGAAGCGAACAGATGGCACGAGTCCAGGCAAACGCCGAGCCGCCCGCCCGCCCCGCACGCCTCGATCAGAGCCGCAAGCTCGTCAATCGAGCGCCCCAGCGTGCCGCCTGCGCCCGCCGTGTTCTCCAGGTGCAGCGGACACTCCTCGCTTTCTGACAGTGCGTGCTCGATCGCCTTGCCCGCCCTGGCGATCGCCTTGGCCGGATCGCCAGTCTTGGCCGAGCCGGGGTGCAGAACCACGCCGGCGGCGCCGATCGCCTTGCCGACACGCAGCGAATGAACCAAGGACGTCAGCGACTTCTCGCGGATGTCCTCGTCCTCGCTCGCGCAGTTCAGGAGGTAGACGGCGTGAATCAACACGGCGTCGATCTCGCTTGCCTTCATCGCCTCGCAAAACGCCTCGACGTCCTCGTCGCGATAGACCGTCGGTCGCCACATGCGCGGCGACTGGTTGAAGATCTGGATCGCGCGGCAGCCGCGCTCCACCCCGCGCTCGATCGCCTTCGGCAGGCCCCCCGCCGGCGAGACATGCGCCCCGATCAGCATTGGCGATCGCCATCGGGCGCCGCACAGGCGATGGCGCGCATCAATATGGGGATCGGCGGTCCGGCTAGCATGCCGCGCATCCTATGAGGCTCCGCTTCGCACCGTCGCCCACCGGCGCGCTCCACATCGGAGGCGCCCGTACCGCCCTGTTCAACTGGCTGCTCGCAAGACACAGCGGCGGGCAACTCGTGCTGCGCATCGAGGACACCGACAAGGAGCGCTCCACCAAAGAGAACGTTGAGCAGATACTCGAAGCGCTGCGCTGGCTCGAGCTCGACTGGGACGAGGGGCCGATCTTCCAGAGCGAGCGCGCGCCACGCCACGAGCAGGTCCTCGAGGCCTTGCTGGATGCGGGACATGCATACCGCTCGAGCGCGACCGCAGACGACGTCAAGGTCTACAAGCAGCGCCATGGCGCCGACTGCGGCTTTCGCGGAGAGCAAGAGAAGGAGGGCGCGGTGCGTCTGCGCGTGCCCGACGAGGGCGCGACGGTCGTGCACGACGTCATCCGTGGCGACACGCGCTTCGAGCACGTCCACCTCGATGATCCCGTGATCGCCAGAGCCGACGGCTCGGTGCTCTACAACTTCGCGGTCGCGATCGACGATCTCGACGCGGGCATAACCCATGTGGTGCGAGGCGAGGATCACCTCTCAAACACCCCCAAGCAACTGCTCGTGCTTGGAGCCGCCAGAGCGCTCGGCCTCGGGGAGGGCGCGCAGGAGCCTGTGTATGCGCACCTGCCGTTACTGCATGGCCCTGACGGTAAGAAGCTCTCCAAGCGCCACGGCGCCGCCTCCGTGCAGGAGCTGCGCGACGCCGGCTATCTGGCCGAGGCGGTCCGCAACTACATCGCGCTGCTCGGATGGGGCGCGGGCGACGACGCGACCGTCCTTTCCACCGAAGAGCTGATCAAACGCTTTACGCTCGAGCGCGTCAGCCGCAACCCGGCGCGCTTTGACGAGACGAAGCTGCGCTGGCTGAACGGTCTCTACATACGAACGATGAACGCCTCCGAGCTGACCGCTCGCGTGCAGGCCTACCTCGCGCTGACTGATGCGCGGGCCGCTCAGCTCGCCGGCGCTGACCCGGCGCTGACGCAGCGCGCCGTCGAGATCAGCCAGGAGAAGATCGCGACGCTCGCCGAGTTCTGGCCGCTGGCAGGGTTCGTCTTCGGGGAGCGCCTCCTGAAGCCGGCCGCTGCCGAGCGCTGGCTCGGCGTTGAGGGCATCGAGGCGTTGCGCGGCGTCCGTGCGGCGCTTGCCGAGCTCGCCGAGTTCGACCAAGTGGCGATCGCATCCACGCTCGAAGGCCTCGTAGAGCAGCGTGCCGTCAAGCCGCGTGAGATCTATCAACCGCTGCGAGTGGCCCTCACAGGCACGACGATCTCGCCAGGGATCTTCGAGAGCGTTGCTCTGCTCGGTCCAGAGGAGACGCTGCGCAGGATCGACGCCGCTCTCAACCATTGCGCCCCGGCTGCCGATACGGGGGTTGAAAGCTAAAAGGGTCGGCCTGGATGCCGCCCACATCAAGGCGGTGCTATGCGCATGCAGGCGACAGCAACAAAGCGAGCGGATGATCGCGACGAGCCGGAGCGGGCCAGGATCGGCCCCGCGCGCCGGGCAGTGTCAGTTGTCGGTGCGCCTGAGCGCCACCAGAACGAGGGTCATGGGCGGCGACTGACGCTCGCATTCGAAGCGCTCGACGGATTCCCCGCGCTGTCGGAGTCGCGCAGCCGGCTGCTGGCGGTGATTTCGAAGGACAACGTCGCGACGGCCGACATCGTAGGCGCCGTCGAGTCGGACGTGGCCCTGATCATCGCCGTCATGCGTCTCGCCAACGAAACAGCGAGGCAGGGCGAGCGCATCGAGACGGTCGTGGCCGCGGTTGAGCGGCTCAGCCCCGAGGCCGTACAGGCGACGGCCAGCAGGGTCCGCACATTTGACTTCTTCGAACGGACGAACGGATGGGAGACCGCGCCCGAGCGCTTCCGGCTACACGCGCTCGCGACCCAGCAAGCGGCCGACAGGCTCGCCGCCGAGGTCGGCTATGAGAATCGCGATCGCCTGACCGTGACGAGCCTGCTGCACGACGTCGGCAAGCTCGTGCTCGTCCACGCTTATCCGGGCTATGTCGCGCAGGTCCAAGCAGAGGTCGCGACGCCTGAGAAGCGCCTCCACCGCGAACGGCGCGAGCTGGGTGTCGACCACGCGCTCGTCGGGGGTGTGCTCGCGCGCCGCTGGGGTCTGCCCGCGTCGATCGCGACCGTGATCGAGCGCCACCACAACGCCGATGTGCCCGGTGAGGCGGCGCTTGTGAGACTCGCCGACATGCTCGCGCACTACGCTCACGGCGCGCCCGTCTCGCCCGGCGAGATGCTCAGCTGCGCACGTCTGCTCGGACTCGGGCCGGCTGAGCTGCGCAGGGTTATGTACGAGCTGCCCAACGGTCCCAGTCAGCGCCAGCGCCTGGTCGACCCCTGCCCGCTGTCGGGTCGGGAGCTCGGTGTCCTGCAGCGGCTCGCCGAAGGCAAGGTCTACAAGCAGATCGCTCACGAGCTGACGCTCTCGACGAGCACGGTGAGGACCCACCTTCACAACATCTACGGCAAGCTCGGTGCGGTCGACCGCGCCCAGGCCGTCTTGATCGCTACAGAGCGCGGTTGGCTCTAGACCCGTAGCATCGCGCGTTGTGATGGCGCGATGATCTCGATCACGAGCAAGTCACCGTATGCCGTGGCGGCGCTAGCGGAGCTGGGGCGCAGCGGCGGGTCTGAGCCAGTGCCGGTCGGCGAGCTCGCCAAGCGACGAGGGATGCCTGTCCAGTTCCTCGAGCAGCTGTTCGCCGTGCTGCGGCGTGCCGGGGTCGTCAGCTCGCAACGCGGCGTCAAGGGCGGCTACCGCTTAGCCCGCGACCCCTCCGAGGTGACGGTGCTCGAGATCGTCGAGCTGCTCGACGGCCCGTTCGGGCGAGACTCCGAGGGTGTCTTCGCCGACGCCTCGAAGGCGGCGCGCGAAGTGCTCGAGCAGACCACGATCGCCGATGTGCTCGAGCGCGAGACGCGCGAGGCGGGCGCGTCGATGTACCACATTTGAACTATTGTCGCCCTCATCGATGGGGGCAATCCCGATCAACATTTCAGACCTAGTCGGGGACACGCCGACTGCACGCCTGAAGCGTATGCTTGAGGGGACGCCCGCGCAGGAAGGCGGCGTGGAGATCTACGCGAAGCTCGAGGCCTTCAACCCGGGCGGCAGCGTCAAGGACAGGGTAGGCGTCGCGATGATCGAAGCTGCTGAGGCGGAAGGGCGGATCGAGCCGGGCCGCACCACGATAGTCGAGGCGACGAGCGGCAACACGGGAATTGCGCTCGCGTTCGTGTGCGCCGCGAAGGGATACGACCTCGTGCTGACCTTGCCCCAGGGGATGAGCCGCGAGCGGGAGATCCTCTTGAAGCTGTACGGCGCACGGGTCGAGATCACAGAGTCGCTAGGCGGCATGCAGGAGGCGGTACAGGCCGCACGGGCGCTGGCGCGCGATCCGGATATCTTCCTGCCCGACCAGTTCTCCAATCCCGCCAATCCACTCGCGCACAGGCGCACGACCGGGCCAGAGATCGAGCGTGCGCTCGACGGACGTGTCGACGTGCTCGTCGCCGGCGTCGGCACCGGTGGCACGATCACAGGGGCGGGCGAGTACCTGCGCGAGCGCACCCCAAAGCTCCAGATCGTCGCGGTCGAGCCGAGCGGATCGGCCGTGCTGTCGGGGGGCGCACCGGGTCCCCACCGCATACAGGGGATCGGCGCAGGCTTTGTGCCGCCGATCCTTAACCGAGATCTGATCGACGAGGTGATTGCCGTCTCCGACGACGACGCGATCGGTACGGCCTGGATGTGCGCGCGCCGTGAGGGGCTTCTCGCCGGCATCTCCTCTGGGGCCGCGCTGTGGGCGAGTCTCCAGGTCGCGGCGCGCCCGGAGTCCAAGGGCAAGCGGATCGTGACGATCATGCCCGACTCCGGCGAGCGCTACGTCTCGCAGGCGTTCTTCGCGCCGGCCTGATTGAGCGTCCGAGCCGTTTCTCAGCGGCATGTCGGCTCGACCGGCACCGGTGTCCGCAAGGGCGTCGCTACGCTTGGTGCATGCTCGGCATCGGGACTGTCGCGCGGGTCGCGAAGGAGCTTCGCCGTGACGTGGTCGCCGCGCGGGACCGCGATCCCGCAGCACGTGGCGTCGGGCCTGTTGAGATCCTTGCCACCTGGCCCGGGATCCAGGCGCTGCTGAGCCATCGCGTCGCTCACGCGCTGCACGGCGCAGGAGTCCCGCTGCTCCCGCGTTCGATCGCGCTCGTCTCGAGGGCGTTGACGGGCATCGAGATCCACCCGGCGGCGCGCATCGGCGAAGGCCTGTTCATCGACCATGGGTCTGGGGTAGTGATCGGCGAGACGGCCGAGATCGGCGATGACGTAACGCTGTATCAGGGTGTCACGCTCGGCGGCACGGGCTTCGCGACGGGAAAGCGTCATCCGACGATCCAGGACAACGTCACGATCGGCTCTGGCGCCAAGCTGCTCGGGCCGATCACGGTCGGTCACGGAGCAAAGGTCGGCGCCAACAGCGTCGTCGTCACTGACGTTCCCCCGAACACGACTGTCGTGGGCAACCCCGGCCATCCCGTGCGCGTGGAAGGGCGCCGGCCGGAGGGACCCGACACCGACTGGATTCATCTGCCCGACCCGATCGCCGAGGCACTGCAAGGGCTCGCTTCGCGTATAGAGGAGCTCGAACGGACAGTCGCGGAGCTCTCCGGCGAGGAGACCCCGGTCGCCACGCAGGTGCGTCCCCTGAAGCGCGCCACTGGCCCGAGCCCGGCAGGGGGGTAGGCGCAGGAGGCCCGAGACGGCTCCCCCGACGGGGGTCCTATGCTCCGGGGCATGCCCGAGGTCGGCCATCAAAAGCGCGTCGAGGAGCTGCTCGAGGGTCTGAACGAGCCCCAGCGAGAGGCCGTTACGCACGGCGAGGGACCGCTGCTGATCCTGGCGGGCGCCGGCAGCGGCAAGACACGCGTGCTGACGCACAGGGTCGCCTTTCTGATCTACACGGGGCAGGCCAAGCCGGGGGAGATCCTCGCGATCACGTTCACGAACAAGGCGGCGGGGGAGATGCGCGGTCGCGTGGAGCGCCTGCTCGAAACCGATACGCACGGGATGTGGCTGATGACCTTTCATGCCGCGTGCGCGCGGATCCTGCGCGCAAAGGGGGATCTGCTCGGCTACACGAGTCGTTTCACGATCTACGACCAGTCCGATACAAGGCGTCTGGTCAAGCGCTGTATGGGTGAGCTGGGAGTCGACCCCAAGCGCTTTGCCCCCTCGGCCGTCCATAGCCAGATCTCCCAGGCAAAGAACAGGCTGCTCGACGCGGACGCTTATGCTGCCGACGCGGATCCCGGCTTCGGGGAGATGGTGAGCGAGGTCTACCGGCTATACGAACGTGAGCTGTCGAACATGAACGCGATGGACTTCGATGACCTCTTGTTTCGTACGGTCAACCTGTTCGAGCTGCACGAGGATGTGCGCACGCGCTACGCGGGGACCTTTAAGCACGTGCTCGTCGACGAGTACCAGGACACCAATCACACGCAGTACCGCCTGCTGCAGCTGCTCGTCGGGGGTGGGCGCCGCGAGCCGATGAGGGGCGAGCGGGTCGATATCCCCGGGCACCGCAACCTTGCGGTCGTCGGCGACGACAGCCAGTCGATATACGGATTCCGCAGCGCCGACATCCGCAACATCCTCGACTTCCAGAAGGACTTTCCCGACGCGCGGGTCGTCAAGCTCGAGCAGAACTACCGCTCTACGCAGACGATCCTCGATGCCGCCAATGCTGTGATCGCGAACAACAGGGGCGGGATCGCCAAGCATCTGTGGAGCGAGCTCGGGCGCGGCGGCCCGATCCATGCGCGCGGCTGCGAGGACGAGCACGGCGAGGCGCGCTTCGTCGTGGGCGAGATAGAGCGGCTCACCGACGAGGGCGCTTCGCGCGCGGAGATTGCCGTGCTCTACAGGACAAACACGATCTCGCGAGTAATCGAGGATGCGCTCGTGCGGACCAAGACCCCCTATCAGGTGATCGGGGGCACGAAGTTCTACGAAAAGGCCGAGATCAAGGACGCGATCGCATACCTGACGTGGCTGTCCAACCCGTTCGATGTCGTCAGCTTCCAGCGAATCGCCAACGTTCCCAGGCGCGGGCTTGGACAGACTTCGCTGTCGCGCATCGTCGCTCATTCAGCCTCGGTGGGAGCGCCGGTCTGGGAGGTGGCGGCGGCCGCTGAGCGCGTGCCCGGGCTCGGCGCCGCCGCGATCAAGTCGCTCGGGCGTTTTATGAGCACGATGCAGGAGCTGGCGGCGCTCGTGGCGGAGGGGGTACCGGTCGGTGACCTGCTGGAAGCGATGCTTTCACGCACGGGCTACGTCGAGGCGCTCGAGGCGGAAGCGATCGGTGGCGGGGAGAAGTCGTTCGAGGCGCAGGGGCGCATCGAAAGTCTCCAGCAGCTCGTCGAGGTGGCACACGAGTTCGATGCGAGCGCCCCCTCCGAAGAGGACACGCTTGACCGCTTCCTGCAAGAGATCGCGCTCAAGTCCGATTCCGACACGCGACGCGACGATGAGGGCCTCGTCACGCTGATGACGCTCCACAACGCGAAGGGCCTCGAGTACCCGATCGTGTTCATAGCCGGCTGTGAGCATGGCGTCTTTCCGCACCAGCGCGCGATCGACGAGGGAGGCTTGGAGGAGGAGCGGCGACTGTTCTACGTGGGCGTCACACGCGCGATGCGCGAGCTGTATCTGACCTACGCGCGCCGTCGCTCGGTGTTCGGTCAGCCGACGTTCGCGCTGCCGAGCGAGTTCATCGAGGAGGTCCCGTCTGAGCTGATGGATAGGGACGAGCCCAGCCGTCCACGGCTCGGGGGGATCGCGCCGGCCGGCAGACCAAGAGTGGGCGCGGGGTCATGGGAGGCGCCGGCTAACGGCGCGCGTACGCGTCGCGAGCGAACCACAGTCGCAGCGCAGTTCAGACTGGGCGAAGACGTCGTGCACACCGCGTTCGGGGAGGGTGTCGTCACCGGAGTCGAGCCCGGCGGCATCATCGTCGTGCGCTTTGCGGGCGACGGCTCAGAGCGCAAGCTGATGGCCGACTACGCCCCCATCGGTCGCCGTTGACGCATACGATCCGCGGCGATGACGGCCACCATCATCGACGGCAAGGCGATCGCGGCGCGCGTGCGGGCAGAGATTGCCGAGCGCGTAAGGGCATTCGTTGCGCGTACCGGGCGTCCACCGGGTCTTGCGACGGTGCTCGTGGGCGACGATCCGGCGTCCGCGGTGTACGTCGGCGGCAAGCAGCGTGCGTGCGATGAGGTTGGGATACGACCGTTCGATGAGCGCTTGGCGGCGAACGCGTCGCACGATGGGGTCGCCGAGCTCCTGCGCCGCCTCAACGATGACGAGCAGGTGAGCGGCGTCCTGCTGCAGCTGCCGTTGCCTGCGCATCTGGACGGCCCTGCCCTCACCGGGATGATCGATCCGCGCAAGGACGTCGACGGGCTGACCCCGGTCAACGCCGGGCTGCTCTCGCTCGGGCAGGCAGGGCTGCGACCTTGCACGCCGTGCGGGGTGATGGAGCTGCTCGCGAGCGCCGGCACGCCGCTGGAAGGGTGCGAAGCTGTGGTCGTTGGCCGCTCCAACCTGTTCGGCAAGCCGATGGCTCAACTGCTGCTCGAGGCCAACGCGACCGTGACGATGTGCCATTCGCGCACGCGCGACCTTCGCGAGGTGTGTGTACGCGCCGACGTGCTGATCGCCGCTGCCGGGAAGCCACGGTTGATCGGGCGTGAGCACGTCAAGCGGGGCGCGGTCGTGATCGACGTCGGCGTCAACCGTCTCACGCCCGAGGAGGCAGGGATAGCGAGCGGACTCGTCGGTGACGTCGACTTCGAGGCCGTGCGCGACATCGCCTCGGCGCTCACGCCTGTGCCAGGTGGCGTCGGGCCGATGACGATTGCGATGCTGCTCTCCAACACGCTGCAGGCCGCCGAGTCCATCGCCGCGATGGCCGGGGGAAACGAGAGATGAGCCCGGGGCGACTGCGCGCGGGCGAGCTGATCGCGCTGCTGGGCGCGGTCTGTGTGATCGTCGCGGTCGTGGCGCTGCGCTGGTACGAAGCGCCGAGCGGATCGCTCGACGCATGGGAAACGTTCGGAGTGGGTGTCGTCCTGCTGCTGATCGCTGCCCTCGCGGCGCTCGTGCTCGCCGTCGCCACCCTCACTGAGCGCTCCACAGCGCTGCCTGTAGCGGTGGCCGTGTGGAGTACTGCGCTGGGGATCATTGGTGTGATCGCGGCCGTCGTGCGTTTGCTCGAGCGCCCGGACGGGGCGAGCGGTCTCTGCACGGGCGCCTGGGTCGCGTTCGGCGGTGCGCTGCTGATCGCGATCGGCTCGTGGCAGTCGATGAGAGACGAACGCTCAGGGCTCTATCCGCCCGCCAGTCCCGAGCCGCGCGAGCCGCCGCCCGCCTGATCCGCTCTGTGTCGGCAACGTAGAATGCGCGCCCGATGATCGATCGCGATGAGGTGCTCCACGTCGCGCGCCTAGCGCGCCTTCGGCTGAGCGAGCAGGAGATAGAGCCGATGGCCGCCGAGCTGTCATCGGTGCTCGACAATATCGCCAAGATCGAGGAGCTCAATCTCGACGGCGTGCCGCCGACCTCGCACGTCGTGGAGGTGACCGGCCGACTGCGCGCGGATGAGCCGCATGAGCCCTTGCCGCGTGAGGTCGCCCTCGCGCAGGCCCCGGCCGTCAGCGACGATGGCTTCCTGGTCCCGAGCCCCCAGGCCTGACCGTGGTGGACGCAACGGGTCCATATGAGCTGATCGCGCTCAGCGCGGCCGCTGCCGCGCGGGCGATAGCAGCCGGCGAGATAGATCCTACTGAGCTGATAGGGGCGTATCGAGCGCGAGCGATGGCCGATGAGCTGAACTGCTTCACATGGGTTGCCCCGGAGCGGGGGCCCGGTAGTGGGGGCGACATCGCGGCCGGCTCCAGTCCCGCCCCGGGCGAGTCGCCCCTCCCGGGCACACCGTTGGGCGGCGTGCCTTTGGCTGTCAAGGATCTGTTCTGTACGGCTGGCGTTCCGAGCCAATCGGGCTCGCGCATCCTCGAGGGCTATGAGCCGCCCTACACGGCCACCGCGGTCGCCCGCCTGCAAGGGGCGGGGGCGACGTTGCTTGGCAAGACAAATCAGGACGAGTTCGCGATGGGCTCCTCCAATGAGAACTCGGCCTTCGGTCCCGTGCTAAACCCATGGGACCGTGCGCGCGTCCCGGGGGGCTCCTCTGGTGGAAGCGCGGCGGCGGTGGCTGCGGGCCTTGCCCCCTGGGCGGTGGGCACCGACACCGGCGGCTCGATCCGCCAGCCCGCGGCGATGTGCGGGATTGTGGGTCTGAAGCCGACATACGGAGCGGTCTCTCGCTACGGGATGATCGCGTTCGCCTCCTCGCTCGATCAGGCAGGTCCTCTGACCCGCAATGTGACCGATGCCGCGCTGATGCTGCGCCACATGATCGGGCGCGATGAGCGCGATGCCACCTCACTCAGATTTCCCGAGCAGATCGAGCTGCCGCGCGCCGACCGACTCGACGGCGTGCGCCTCGGCGTGCCGGCCGAGCTGAGTAGCGAGGGCATCGAAACGGGCGTGCTCGAGCGGTTCCATAGCGCGCTCGCGCTCGCGCAGGAGCTGGGCGCAACTATCAACACCGACGTGATGCTCCCGCACGCGCCTCATGGGCTGGCCGCCTACTACGTGATCGCGCCCGCCGAGGCGTCCTCCAACCTCGCCCGCTTCGACGGAGTCCGTTATGGCCTGCGCGCCGGTGACGGGCAGGATCTCGTGGGGATGTACACGCGCACGCGCCATGACGGCTTCGGGCCGGAGGTCAAGCGACGCATCATGCTCGGCACGTACGCGCTGTCCGCCGGCTACTACGACGCCTATTACGGCCGCGCCCAGCGAGTGCGGACCAAGATCGTCGAGGACTTTCGCGCCGCCTTCGAAGAAGTCGACTTCATCGTCAGTCCCACCACGCCCGGCGTCGCGTTCGAGCTCGGGGAGAAGACGACGGACCCGTGGTCGATGTACTTGAACGACGCGCTCACCGTCCCGATGTCGCTCGCCGGAATACCGGCCATCTCTATCCCGTGCGGGCTGAGCGGATCGAGCGAGGGCAAGGGGCCGGTCGGTCGAGGCCTGCCGGTCGGGCTTCAGATCGCGGGGCCTGCGTTCAGCGAGAACCGACTGCTGGACGCCGCTTACGCGCTCGAGCAGGCGATCGGCTTCGACTCTACGGCAGCCCATGTCTAGCTCCTGCGAACGGTCCGATGAAGTCATGGACGTCGGCAGGGGCTCAGGCCGCGACGACGTGGTCGAGTACGAGCCTGTCATAGGCCTAGAGATCCACGTGCAGCTTTCAACGCGCACGAAGATGTTCTGCGGCTGCGAGCTCTCGTTCGGCGAGCCCCCCAACACGCGCACCTGCCCGGTCTGCCTCGGTCTGCCGGGCGCGCTGCCGGTCGCCAACGCGAAGGCGATCCATTTCGGCCTGATGATCGGCATGGCGCTGGAGTCAGAGCTTGCGCCGCGCTCGATCTTCCACCGCAAGAACTACTTCTATCCGGACCTGCCAAAGGGCTACCAGATCTCCCAGTACGACGAGCCGCTGTGTCGTGGCGGACGGCTCGCGGACGTGCGCGTTCATCGCGTCCATCTGGAGGAGGACGCCGCCAAGCTCGTGCATGTCGGGGAGAGCGGGCGCATCCACGCCTCTGATGCCTCGATCGTCGACTTCAACCGCGGTGGCACGCCGCTCGCGGAGATCGTCACCGAGCCCGACGTCCGCTCGGCCGAGCAGGCGGGGGAGTGGCTGCGGCTGCTGCGAGTCACGCTGGGCAGGCTCGGCGTCTCGGACGTGAACATGGAGGAGGGGTCGCTGCGCTGCGACGCCAACATCTCTGTGCGCCCCGCCGGCTCGGATGAGATGGGCACGAAGACCGAGCTGAAGAACATGAACTCGTTCAGGTTCATCGAACGGGGGATCAAGGCGGAGGTCATCCGCCAGGAAAAGCTGCTTGCACGAGGCGAGAAGGTCGTGCAGGAGACGCTCCATTTCGATCCGAGCAGCGGTCGCATCACGACGCTTCGCTCCAAGGAGGAGGCCCACGACTACCGCTACTTTCCTGAGCCCGATCTCGTGCCGATCGCGGTGAGCGAAGAGATGCTCGATACGGCCCGCGCCTCTATGCCCGAGCTGCCGCTCGCGCGCGCCGAACGTTTCGAGCACGACCCCTCCTACATGCTGGACACCGAGGTTGCAAAGACGCTGGCGTTCAGGACGGACCTGGGTGATTTCCTTGAGCTGCGCAGGCCCGAGTCGCCGGATGAGGCTCGGGTGCGCGCCAACCTGATCATCAACGAGTTGGCGCCGCGCGTTGGCACAGATGTTCCGCTTGCCGACTCGATGGTCACACCCGACGCTGTCGTGACGATCTCAGGCGCACTCATGCGCAAGGAGATCAGCATCGGCGGCGCGCGCCAAGCGTTTGACATCCTCGTTGAGGAGGGCGGTGATGCAGACGCGATCATCGAGCGTGAGGGGTTGATGTCGGCTGAGGGCGGCGACGAGCTGGCTGCGGTTGTCGAGGCGGCCATCGCCGCCAACGAGGACGCGGCGCAGAAGATCAAGGCCGGTAATCCGAAGGCGATCGGCCCGATCGTGGGGTATGTGATGCGCGAGACCCAGGGTCGTGCGGACGGCGGCGAAGTGACGCGGCTCGTGCACGAGCAGCTCGGCGTCTGACAGCGCAGGTGCGGGGTCGAGCCGGGGCGTGACGCGATCTGATGAGGCAATCGAGATCCGCGCCACAGGGTGGGAATCCGTGTGCCGAGCGAGTAAGCTGGACCCATGAACGAGTCAGGGGTAGAGCGATTCGGCAAGCATGTCCTGGCGATCATCGTGCTGTTGATCGCGGCGTGGATCGTGATCAAGCTGGTGGTCGGAATCGTGGCGGCCCTGTTCGTGCCGCTGCTCATCATCGGCGCGATCATCGCCTTCGTCTGGGCGTGGCGCGTACTTTTCTAGCGGCGCGGCTGTCGATGGTCCCCCGGACGGGGATCGGCGCGCGGCAATGGCCTACATAGTCATCGCGATCTGCTTCGGCTTGGCCGGCGGGATCGTCGGCAAGATCAAGGGCAGCTCGTTCTGGCTGTGGTTCTTGATCTCAGGCCTCGTGCCGATCTTCGGCCTGATAGGGGCGATCGCATATCGCTTCGAGCGCGACGAGCCGACGCGGCGCTGTCCGAGATGCGGCAGCACGCGCAAGCTCTACGACGCTCTATGCACCCGCTGCGGGCAGGAGCTCTACTTTGATGAGGACGATTCGCGCGAGGCCAAGGTCAACGGTCAAGCCGGCCAGGTTTAGGCCGTCCTAAGCGCCCCTCTCTCATAGGCTCTCCTCAGCGCCTATGAACACCGAGCTTCAAACACCCCCGGCGGAGCCTCATCACCATCACGAGTCGCTGACGGCGCGCTTCATTCATCGCGCCGGCTTCGCGAGCGAGCGTGACTTCGTGCTGCGCGTCGTCCAGCCCGCGCTCGTCGGCATGATCGACGGGACCGTTTCTTCGCTTGCGCCTATTTTCGCTGCCGCGCTGGCCTCCAACTCGCACACGGCGTTGCTCGTCGGCTTCTCAACGGCGCTCGGAGCGGGCGTCAGCATGGGGTGGTCCGAGGCGCTGTCGGACACCGGCGAGCAGACCGGTCGGGGCTCGGCGTGGGTGCGCGGTGCGATCACCGGCGGCATGACCACGCT
>DAHUYZ010000060.1:0-306 GCA_027306855.1 Solirubrobacterales bacterium
CGTGCCGACCTTCGAGTTGGCGGGGCAGCTGACGGGGTTGCGCGTTTTGATGGCGATCTGGGCCGGGGTGCAGGCTTCCATGCCCTGAGCCGCCGCCGGGTTCAAGGTCATTCCTTCGGGCAGCGTGACCGTGGCGGTCCGCAGCTGCGAGCTGTCGATCCCGGATGGGCTCGGATCGTGCGGGACGATCAATTCGGTCGAGAGCCCGTCCGGCAGGTCGGACTGGCTCGTCGCCGGGGTCAGCTTGAATTCGGGCGCGAACGGCGGGGCAGTAAAGCCCACTTCGCCGAGGCAGCCTTCGACGCC
>DAHUYZ010000060.1:316-11787 GCA_027306855.1 Solirubrobacterales bacterium
GGGGTGGTGTAGGTCCTGGACGCCGGGCCGGCATTCGATTCGAGCGCGACCGTGTTCGTCGTCAGCGGTCCAGGACCGCCGCAGTTGCTCGGGTTCGTGATGAAGCCGCCGGTGCCGATATTGCCCTTGAGGACCAGCCGAGACGCGATCAACGGCAGCGCCGGAGAGACGTTGATTTCGTAGTAGTCGTGGTAGTCGCCGGCCCATTCGATGTGGCCTTCGATGAACGTGTGCGCAAAGACCGAGCCTGGAGGAAGAGCCGCCAACGAGCTGACGTCGAGAGCCACACCGAAAGAGGACGCAGAGCCATTGGGCTGCACGAGGTTGAAGACTTTGCCCGTCAGCGGGATGTCGCCTCCTTCGGGGAAGGGTTTGGATCCTGTGTAGACGACGACCTTGTTGACGCCGATTTCGGTTTCGGCCTTGCATTTCGGTGCCGGATAGAAGCCGGTGCCGGGGATCGCTTCTATGTTGCCGAATTCTTCTGCCGAGCATAGGGGGACGGCCGTCGGGTTCGTGCTGACGCCGGGGGCTACGTCGGTCCGGACATGCGTGACCACTCCGGTCGGGGCCGCATTGGGGAATTCGCCGGTCGTGTTGATGTCAAAGGCGGTGACGCCCCAACCCGGATGGCCGGCGGCCTGGGTGTAGCCGCCCAGTTCTGCTTCGGCCTTGGACGGTTCCTTCGGGTAGGAATACTTGAGCGGACCGACTTCGCGTTCTTCTTCGCCGCATTTTTCGAACGGGGCTCCGACCTTGCAGTTGGCCGCGACGAAGGTTTTGACCCCAAATGCAGCCCCCTCCGCCATCGGCGCTAAAAGCCCCGCGAGCCCAAGCGCCAGGATCCCCACAACCGATATACGAGCGCCGAGCCTCATCGCGTCCTCCCTCTGAAAGCCACTGCGTTTCATGGCGTATCGATCTCCCTATACCCGCTCCAAGTGGGTCCCAGTCCTCGGAAACATCAGACCGTTCGGGCCTTTATGCCGCGATCAGGGGCTTCAGGCGGTCGGGCAGGACGGCCAGCACGTCGTCGATCTCCCCGGGGGTGATGTGCTCGCGAAGGACCTTGGCGACCGCGGAGACCGCGAGCGATGCCTCGGTCTCGCCGGCCATGCGGCCCTCTGAGACGACGTGGTCCAAGAACACCTCGACCTCGTGGATCGGAAGCGGCGTGCGGCTGGGGTCCCAGTCCTCGTAGTAGATGCCTCTGATCAGGGTCGGCAGTTGCGCGGCGAGCTTGGCCGCGACGTCGACGGTGAGGCGGTCGCGCAGGGTGTGCAGGACGGCGCGCATCGCGCGATAGGCGTACTGACGGTCCTCGACCCCCAGCTGCTCGGCGATCTCGTTCAGCCAGATGTGCGTCTTCTCGACGCTGCGCTCGACGATCGTAAGCTCTGATCCGCTCATTGCCGTCCGCTCCTCTCGGCTCGCTAAGGCGTGGGGCTCTTCGTGGGTTGCTCTGGATAGATAGCTTCACGCGCGCGCGCGCGAGGGGCATCCGTGCATTGCCGCAGCAAGACGGCCTGCCGCTACCGAAGTTTGAGATCGCGAGCGAGGGTAGGTTGGTGCCATGAAGCCGATCGACCAGAGAGAGCGAGCGCCGCGAGCCGTGAGAGTGGGCCCGCGAAGAGGCGCACCGGCCGACGGCACGTACCTGACCGACGGCAAGGCGCTGTTCCACGTCGAGCGCACGCTGCTGGACGGCCCGAAGGGCGAGCTGTTCGTCGAGCTAGAGGACTGCAGGACGCTCGATCTGATCTTCTGCTCGGCGCGGTCGGTGGCGGCGCTGGGCCTGCGCACGGTGCAGCCGCTCGCGAAGGCCGCCTGAAGGCGCGTTCGGACCCGTCGCCGCGCCGGTAAAGCGATCATCATGTGAGCTGTGAGGGGCGCGGAGGTCGTCGTGGAGGGCGTTGGCAAGGCCTTTGGCAGGATCAGCGCTCTGCGCGAGGTGTCGTTGAAAGTGGCGCCGGGCGAGGCAATCGCGATCACAGGGCCGAGCGGGTCGGGCAAGAGCACGCTGCTCGCATTGATCGGGGGACTCGAGCAGCCGGACTCGGGGGAGGTGCTGATCGATGGAAGGCCGCTGTGGCACGGACGTGACCTTGCGCGCGAGCGCAGGGAACTGGTTGGGTTTGTCTTTCAGAGCCACCTGCTGCTGGGGACGCTGTCGGCCCGCGCGAACGTCGAAGTGCCGCTGATCGGCGCCGGCATGCACAGGGCGCAGCGGCGCGCCAGAGCGCTCGAGCTACTCGATCGTGTCGGGCTGGACGAGCGTGCCGAGCACGTTCCGGCCCAGCTCTCGGGCGGCGAGCGCCAGCGGGTCGCGGTGGCGCGGGCGCTGGCGAACGAGCCGCGGCTGCTGCTCGCGGACGAGCCGACGGGGGCGCTCGACTCCGCCACGTCCGAGCGGGTGCTCGACCTGCTGTTCGAGCTGCGCGACCGGCTCGGGATGACGATGCTCGTCGTCAGCTATGACAGCGCGATCGGGGCGCGCGCCGACCGTACGGTGACGCTCGTGGACGGTCAGATCCGATCCGATGGCACGAGCGCGCCGGCGGACGGGAGTCCCCCGTCGATCTCGCGGGCATCGGACGTGGGGACGCAGGATCGAACAGGACGGTAGACGGTGCTGTCGATCATTGTGACGAACCTGAGGCGACGGCCGACCCGGACGGTGTTCACGGCCGCGGGGATCGCTGTCGGCGTGGCGACGATCGTGGCGCTGCTCGCGTTTACGCAGGGGCTGAGGGAGACGGCGGCGGGCCTCGTGCACCTGGGGGGCTCCGATCTGGGGGTCTTCCAGGCGAACGTGTCCGACCCGACGGCGTCGGTGCTGCCGCAGTCGATGGTCGGCAGGCTGAAGCAGAGCGCGCAGGTCACCGAGGCGACGCCGCTGCTGTTGATGGTCGAAGCCGTGAAGGGCGAATCGGCCGCGATCGCGTTCGGCGCCGACCCGGAAGGCTTCTTCTCGAAGAGCCTCGTGATCGTGGCGGGCGGGAGACCAGGCTCGCAGGCAGGCGAAGTCCTCGTGGGCGACCGTCTCGCGGCACGCTTGAAACTGCGTCCGGGTGATCGGCTGGGCGTGCAGGGACGGCAGCTGAGGGTCGCGGGCGTCTACCACGCGGGCATCTACTTCGAGGACTCCGGCGCCGTTCTGTCACTGGGGCTGGCGCAGTCGCTCACCGGCCGGGCAGGCGAGGAGACGGCGGTGGCGGTCAAGCTTGCGCCCGGCACGAGCACGCGTGCCGCGGCGAGCGCCATCGAGCGCGACTTCCCGGGAACGCAGACGATCTCAGAACCGGATCAGGCGCTGAGGGCGGGCGCGAACGCGACCCTCATCTCGAAGGCGATCCTGGTGATCGTCGTGATCGCGATCATCGTGGGGGTGATCGGCGTGACGAACACGATGGCGATGGCGATCGCCGAACGTCAGGCCGAGCTGGGGCTGTTGAGCACGGTCGGCTGGTCTCCGGTGCGCGTGGCGACGCTGATCCTGGGCGAGGGGATCGCGGTGAGCGTGATCGGCGCCGGCGCGGGCCTGCTCGTGGGCGTGATCGGCGGCGATCTGCTCGTAAAGGCGCTTGGGGTGAGCGGCTATGTGACCCCGTCCGTGACCGCCTGGGGCTTGGGGCGGGGTCTGCTCGTGGGCGTGGCGATAGGGGTGCTCGGCGGGATCTATCCCGCCTGGAGGGTCACCCGGATGACACCTTTGAAGGCCCTCGCGGGGACATAGCGCCCCTGCCGTTCGCACCCGATCCGCGCGAGAGGCTGGCGGCGCGCAGGACGCGTTCGATGTCGGTGATCGAGAGCAGCCCGACGGGCGAGCCCGAGGCATCGACGACAACCGCGCGGCCGACCCGTCCGAAGGCGGGGCGGGACAGCAGCGCGGCGACGTCCTCCTCTTCGCCGATCGCAAGCGAGGGATCGCGATCGGCGACATCCGCGACCGTGCGTGTGGCGCGCTGGTAGGGCGGGACCTGCTCGAGCCGGTGCAGCGCGAGTACGCCGGTGAAGTGGCCGGAGACGTCGATGACGGGGAAGGCGGTGTAGCGGTAGGAGAGGAAGTAGTCCGAGCCGGCCCGCTCGAGCGAGACGTCGAGCGGGATCGAGACGACGGGCGTTGACATCAGCTCGCGCGCGGGGACCCCGGCGAATCTGGCCTGAACCTGCGCGCTTACGGCTTGGGCGCCGGCGGCGACGACGATGAACACCCCGATCACGGCTAGCCAAAGCCCGCCGGCGTAGCCGGAGAAGAGCGAGAGCACGCCGATCGCGATCATCGCGTAGCCGAAGCCGCGCCCGACAGAGGCGGCGGTGGCCGTCGAGCGCTCCAGGTCGCGGTTGTGGCGCCACAGCAGCGAGCGCAGCACGCGACCGCCGTCGAGCGGGAAGGCGGGCAGGAGGTTGAAGCCGAGGATCAGGACGTTGACGAGCAGCTGGTAGTCGACGAGCGCGCGCACGACCGAGGAGGTCGATGCGGGCAGCGCAAGCGAGATCGCGCCGAATACGATCGCGATGATCGCCGTGACGCCGGGGCCGGCGAGCGCGTAGCGAAGCTCATCGTCGGGGTCGTGGGCCTCATCATGCATCTTGGAGACCCCGCCGAGCAGCCACAGGTCGATCTCCTCGACTTCGATGCCGTGGTGGCGCGCGACGATCGCGTGGCCGAACTCGTGGAGCAGGATCGAGAGGAACAGCAGCAGCGCCGAGACGAAGCCGAGCGTGTAGGAGAGCGCTGGGGAGATGTTGTTGACGACGCTCGGGAAGTAGCCGTCGCCGAGCGACCAGGTGATGAGCGCGACAATGATCAGCCACCAGGGACTGATGCCGACGGGGATGCCGGCGATGCGTGCGATGCGGAAAGAGCGTCCGGGCATGAGATGAGCAAGACTGGTTTTGATGTGCCTCCAACGCTAGAGGAGAGGGCGAGGCGCAACTTCGGTGGTAGACCCTGGGGCTGTGGGTGGTAGGCCGGGAGGCGGGCGGTGAGAACTACGGATGGCCCGCACCCCTCCGACCCTCGCAAACGCCGCGTGATCCGATCACATCGCGTGCCGCGTCGAACATCCCCGAGCCCCCGCGGCGGAACGGCTCAGCGGCTAGACTGGCCGCTCTGCGCCCTTAGCTCAGCTGGATAGAGCGTCGGTCTACGGAACCGAAGGTCGGGAGTTCGAATCTCTCAGGGCGCGTAGCTGGCTTACGGCACGATCGCCAACCTACACCGTCGAATGTGAGCAGCCGCATCGGGCGCACTTGCGAGGCGACGCCGGCGCCCATCAGCGTCCATGCCTTTCCGGTGCCGGCTCAAGCTTGCTTGAAAGCATGCCGACGAGGGTATCAAAGTCTACAAGGACTACAACCGCAACATCCTAGATATGCTCTATATTGTCGATATGCGCTACATGGCGGCCAAGGTCGCTATAGTGCGCGCCCCTTCGATGGAGGTGATCCAGTGAGCACGACCGAGTTCGTCAACGTGCGGGAGGCGGCGAGAGAGCTGGGGATCCACGAGAACACCGTGCGCAACCTCGAGAAGCGAGGCGAGCTTCGCGCTGTTCGTCTACCAGGCTCCGGTTTTCGCCGGTTCCGCAGACAGGACATAGACCGTATGCGCAGGGAGATGTGGAGCCAGTTCGCTCCGGACACCCCCATGCCCGAGCGGCGCTCGCCGAGCAAGCGCCGGCCGCTAACCGAAGAGGACTACGCCGCCTGAGCGCTTCCGTCTTGCCACCCGGCTAGGTTGGCCGGGTGGCGCTATCAGACTGGGAGAAGCGACCATCCGAGGGCTCCTACTACGCGGAGCGCACCGACTACGTGCGCATGGGCGACATCTTCCAGGACGTCCCCCTCGCCTACCCTTGGCCACCGGACGCAGCCGCTCACGGGGAGGGGCGGCGCAAGTTCCTCGCCGGTCCGTTCGAGTCGGGCTTTGGGATGCTGCTCTCGCCGACATGCAGCATGATCGCCCAAGGGGCCGAAGGCTACGCCCATCCCATTCGCGTCCTCGCACCCGTCATCCCGATCGACGAGCTGGTCGGTCGAGGCGTCGTCAAGGAGGCTTCGCTCAGCGATCTCCGCGTCTACGACCACCTCGTCAACTACTTCTACCTGCCGTCCATCGAGGAGCACCAGATGCCCGAGAGCCTTGCGCTGCTCTACGCAGGGATCACGATCCACCACGACTATCTGGCCGAGCGTCGAGTCGCGCAGCTCACCGAGCCCGCCGCGGTCCACCTCAAGTACAAGCTCACCGCGTTCTACGGCGGCGTGCGCTTCTCCCACGAGGACTTCAGTGACGAGATCAGCTAGGCCGGATCGGGCTCGGCGTCCACTACGTGGGGGCGACCCTCGTCGTCCCAGTAGACGTTGCCCTGGGTGCAGTAGCCACCGTGACCGGTCCCACACACGAGCAGAAACCGCTTCGGTTTGACTCGCTCGTCCGGAAGCACAGGCAGACCGAACACCTCATCCCAGCCGACGAGCTCGTAGTTGCCGGGGTGCATCAGGATCGCCTTCGGGTCCCGGTCGCATTCAGCCGCATGCGCGTCGAAAGCCACTCGGATGTTCTCGATCATTTCGATCTCGACTTCCACGGGCGCAGATCGTAGCCGTCGTCTTCACGACGTGATCCTGACCGCACCTCGTTCGGCGGAGCCGGAAGGCCAGCATGCTCGGGCGCCCCGAAAACCGTGTCCCGAACCATGTCCCGAACTCCGCAAATCTGAGGTCATTTCGGGACATATTCTCGGACCGGAAATGGCTCAACCAAGCCAAAAACGTCCCTTCTAAGCCCACTACGGAACCGAAGGTCGGGAGTTCGAATCTCTCAGGGCGCGTTCCGTCATCCTCTCGCCGTTGCTCACGAGAGCGTGAGCGAGGAGCGCCGCGTGGCGCGGCAGAAGGCGAAGGACAGCAAGGAGCAGCCCCCGCCGGCCCGTGCTCGAGCACGGCTCCAGGCGCGGCAGCCGCTAGATTCCGATGGCTTGAGAGGTGTCGGTGACCACACGTCACACGCGGGCTCATACCACGCCGGCGGACGCGTCCTGCTCGCACTCCCGGCCGCGATGGCAGCGGCAGTGGTGGCGTTGGCGACAGGCTGCGGTTCAGGTGGACAGACGATAGCCAAGGAGCGCGTGATCGCAAGGACCTCAACCGAGGGCGCACATCGGCGGGTGGCGCAAACCGGTGGGCAGTCGCCGACTCCCAGGCAGCGCTCGCCTGCGACCCTGCCCCAGACCCGCGCCTTCCCCTCCGCAACCAGCGCCCCCTTCGAGGCCAGGATGGCGGCGCTGTGGAACGCGATCGTCACGGGCTCCGCCGAACGGGCGCTCGAGGCATTCTTCCCCGAGCAGGCGTACGTGCGCTTGAAGGCGATCCCCTCTGCCGGCGCCGACTGGCGGGAACGACTCGTGCACGAGCTGCGCCTCGACATCGCCGCGGCGCACGCGCTGCTCGGAGCAGGGTCGGCGGGTGCGCAGGTGCTGTCCGTGCGCGTGCCAAGCGAATACGGCCACTGGGTGCAGCCGGGGGTGTGCTTCAACGGGATCGGCTACTACGAGGTTCCCAACGCGCGCTTGGTGTACCGCGAGGACGGCAAGGTGCGCTCGCTTGGAATCGCCTCGATGATCTCGTGGCGAGGGCAGTGGTATGTCGTGCACCTGGGAGCGGTACTGCGCTCGGCGGACGAAGGGGTGGTTGACGAACCGAGCGCCGGAGTCGGCGCGTCGGTGGACTCGGGAACGTGTTGACTCAGGGGACGTGCTGACCCAGGGACGTTGTTGATCAGGGGGAAACGTTGACTCGGAAATCCGGCGTTGCCGTCGCGGGCGCGCTCGTTGCCACGCTGGTCTTCCTGTGTGTTGGCAGAGCGCCCGTAACCCCCTCCGGCGCGGAGCCATCGGAGCCCGCCGTCGGGCTGCGCGTGCTGCGGCTCGTCGACCGTAGCCGCACCATCAGGTTGCCGCATGGACGCCGGGAGCCGCGGGTGCTCGTCACCTACGTGCGCTACCCGGCGCTCGCCGGCGCCGGCGCCACCGATGTGCCCGATGCCGCGGCAACGCCGGGACAGCACCCGCTGATCGTGTTCGCTGGAGGCTTCGACGTAACGCCCGCTCCGTACGCGAGGCTCCTACAGAGCTGGGCCCGGGCCGGCTTCGTCGTGGCGGCGCCGGAGTTCCCGTTGACCATTCCGTCCGCCCCCGGCGGCCCGGACGAGCGCGACGTGGCAAACCAGCCACGGGACGTGAGCTTCGTGATCTCCAGGCTGCTGGCGCTGAGCGCCACCGACGGCGCGCCGCTCTCGGGAACACTCGACCCGCAGCGAATCGCCGTCGCCGGGCACTCCGACGGCGCCGAGACCGCGCTCGCGGTTGCCTATTCGCGCCGCTACCGCGACCCACGCGTGCGCGCAGCGGCTGTGCTGTCAGGAGCCGAGATGAGCGGCATCGGCGGGTACGACTTCAAGGACGAGAGCGTGCCGCTGCTGGCGACGCAGGGAACCGACGACGTCTTCAACGAGCCACGCTACACGCGCGCCTACTTCAAAGCGGCGCCCACGCCGAAGTACCTGCTGTGGCTGCTGCACGCAGGACATCTACCGCCATACAGCTACCAGGAGCCCTACCTCGGCGTGGTGGAGAGGGTGACGGCGGCCTTCTTCGAGACGTATCTCAACAGAGAGGGCGACGCGACGCGCCGGATAGACGTGAGCGGCGACGTGGCGGGAGTGTCCGCACTCGTTGCCGATCCGTAATCAGCCGGGCCGAGCGCACTTGACCCGCAAATGCCGAGCGCAACCTCCTCAAGGCCCGACGAACAACTGGGCGTACTGATCGAGATGACGGTCGCCCAAGAACTCAGCCGCCGCTCGCGCGCGGGCGGCGGCCCCCAGCTTCCTCGCCAGAGGCGCGTCGCGCAGCAAGCGCTCGATCGCCGCGCCGAAAGAGGCGAGATCGGATGGGTCTTCGATCAGGAGCCCCTGCTTGCCGTCTTCGATCTGATCGACGATCCCGCCAACAGCGCTTGCGACGATCGGTCGCGACTTCCACATCGCCTCGGTAACCGTCAGCCCGAAGCCCTCCGCAAGGCTCTTCTGGGTCACGACCGCCGCATGGCGCTGCAGGGCGTTCGTGATCGCGGCAAGCTCATCCGGATCGGCCACCGGCGCGCACGCCAAGTGAACGCGGCCACGTATCGCGTGCGGCAGCGCACGCCATCGCTCTACGCACTCGTCGTAGACCATCGCCGCCTCCGGATCGTCGACGATGCCCTTTACCGCCGGGCCCATCAGTGTCAAATGCGCCCCCAGACCGGCGTCGACGTGGTGGGCGAACCCCTCCATCACGCCGGCCATGTCCTTCAGGGTGTCCCAGCGCGAGACCTGCACGACGAGCGGAGCGTCGGCCGGCGGCGCGGGGCCGCTCTGCAAGATGTCGACGTGACGGTTGATCCGCCCGGGGGAGCCGTCCCGGCGCGTGAACGGCACGGCCGGCGGGTCGCCGTCGCCGTCGAGCAGGCCCACATAGCCGAGCGCAAGCAGCACGTTGCGCCGCGACATCGGCTCGTTCTTCGCCGAGAACGGATCGATCGACGGCGGGATCACGTGCGTCCTGGCCGGATCGACCCACGCCGGGGCGAAGGACGCGCGCGAGAAGACGAAGTCGTCCGCGTCCTGGATGTAAGGGCGCAAGAACTCCCAGGCGCGCTCGGTCCAATGGTTGGGCTCCTCGCGACCGATATGACAGCGCCAAACCACCCGCGCGCCGGCGCTCCGGACGGCCTCTGTAAGCCCGGCGGGCTGAGGGTCGTGGATCAAGACCACATCGCCTTGCCGCAGAATCGCAAGCAGCTCCTCGCCGTTTCGCCGCAATACGCGCTCATAGTGGGCGCGCTCCTGCTCGCCCAACGCCCCGTCGTCGCCGGGCGTGCCGTAGATACCGTTATGGATGCGCTTCGTGATCTCAAAGAAGTGCTCGTCGCCGCGGATCACGAGCCAGCGCGCGTCGATGCCCGCGCCTCGCACATAAGCGAGCAGCGTCTGCAGCATCTCCGCCACGCCTCCCCCGCTCGAGGTCGAGCTGACGTTCAACACCGAGTGCCCCGCGAGAGCGGCCTGCGCTGCGTCCGCCGCGCGCTCGTAGCGAGCCATCCGTTCCGCGCCGATCAGAGACTCTAGGCGCGCCGCGTCGAGTGCCTGGACGTCGACCTCACACAAGCCTTTGCGTCTATTCGCGCCCAAAAACCTCGCCTCGTCTCTTGTCGCCTGTTGTCATCGTCCCCGCTGCGCTGAAACGCAAACCAATCGATCGCATGCGGCGGCGTGAGGCGCAGCCGGTATGGTGGGGCCATCACGAGGATCCCCGGTACGTGGATCTCGGCCATGCGGGGGCGAGCAGCCGAGCTATGAGCGACGACCCTGGCCCCATCGACGAGTTCGCCGCCTGGCAGATCGAGCTGCACGGGCACCGCGCCATCTACCACATGGCCGGCTCCGGGCCGCCGGTGGTGCTGATCCACGGGATGCTCAACTCGTCGCGCCACTGGCGCCAGGTTGCGCTGGCGCTCGCCGAGCGCTACACCGTGATCGCGCCCGACCTGATCGGCCATGGCGACTCGGCGACTCCCCGGGGCGACTACTCGCTTGGCGCGCACGCCTCCTCGATCCGAGACCTGCTCGCCGTGCTCGGCGTCGAGCGTGCGACGATCGTCGGGCACTCTCTCGGCGGGGGCGTGGCGATGCAGTTCTTCTACCAGTTCCCCCAGCGCACCGAGCGACTCGTGCTCGTCTCCAGCGGTGGCCTCGGCCAAGAGGTCAGCCCGCTGCTGCGCACCGCCAGCCTGCCCGGCTTCTCGCTGCTCGTCGGGCTCGCCGCGCACCCGAAGCTGCTGTCCGCGCTGCACGCCGCCGGTGAGCGACTGCGCGGGTCGGGCTGGCGCAACGCCGTCTACCTGCAGGCGATCGTCCGCGCGCTGAAGCCTCTGGAGCAGCCGGGCGCCCGCAAGGCGTTCCTGCACACGCTCCGCTCGGTCATCGACGTACAGGGCCAGCGTGTCGGCGCCTTCGACCGGCTGTACCTGCTTGCGCGCATGCCGACGCTCATCGTGTGGGGCGACCGCGACAACACGATCCCCGAAGCCCACGGGCGCTCCGCCCAGCTCGCCGCTCCTGGCAGCCGCTTCCAGAGCATCCCCGGCGCCGCGCACTTCCCGCACCTCGAAGAGCCCGAGGCGCTCGCGCGCGTCTTGCTCGAGTTCCTGGACACGACCGAGCCGGCATGCCTGAAGGACGGCGAGTGGGGCGAACTCGTCTCCCCCCGCGCCCCCCGCAGCCGCCACGAAGCGGAAACCGTCGCTTGACAGCAAGAGACGGGCTTGACGGGACGAAGCTCGAAACACGACCCTGTCTGGCGGCTCATACGGGAACTGCACGGACGCCGCGTCGATCACTGAGCCCGACGCATCAGAAGCTG
>DAHUYZ010000061.1 GCA_027306855.1 Solirubrobacterales bacterium
ATGCGAGGACGGACGAACGCTCGACGCGCGGGCGGTGCTGTTGAGCACCGGTGGCGCCGCGGCGCTGTGGTCGCGCACCACCAACCCGCCAGGCTCGCTTGGACAGGGCATGCTGCTCGCGCAGGCCGCGGGAGCCCAGCTCGCGGACCTGGAGCTCGTACAGTTCCACCCGACCGCCGTGATCGGCGTAGCTCACCGCGAAGGGTTCCTGATCACCGAGGCGATCAGAGGCGAGGGCGCGACCCTGTTAGACGCAAGCGGGGGGCGCTTCGTTGACGAGCTCGCGCCGAGGGATGAGGTCTCGCGGGCGATTCAGCGGCGGCTGCGGGAGACCGGCGAGCAGTCGGTGGGGCTCGACATGAGGAGCATCGATCCCGCTCTGTTCCCGAACGTGGTCGGGTCGCTGCGCGAAGCAAGCATCGACCCGGCAAGCGAGCTCGTGCCGGTCGCGCCGGCCACCCACTACACGATCGGCGGGATCGTCACGGATTTGGAGGGGCGCACGCGCGTGGAGGGTCTGTACGCGGTGGGAGAGACAGCCTGCACGGGCCTGCACGGCGCCAACCGGCTGGCCTCCAACTCGCTGAGCGAGTGCTTCGTGTTTGGCAGACGCGCGGCACTGAGCGCACTGGACCTCGCGCGCCGAGGTCAGACGCAGGGCGCCACCCCAGATCCCCCAAACAACGAGCCCGCGCCGGCGCTCGCCCCAGTGACACGCGCGACCCAGCTAGCGCTGTGGGAGCACGCCGGCATCGAACGCAGCGAGCAGGGCTTGACGGCGCTGCTCGAGGATCCCCATCCGCTCGCTCGCCAGATCGCATGCGCCGCCTTGGCGCGCAAGGAGAGTCGGGGCACCCATACGCGCACCGATTTCCCTGAGCTCGATCCCGAGCTGGATCGCCGCCACCTGGTGTTCGATCGGCAGGACGAAGACCCACGCTGGGAGCGCTGGGAGTAACAACCTGCAATCAGGAACTTAACCCGTCGTTAACGGTTTGCTTCCCTGGGCCTTAGGAACGGCTCGGATACTGGACATCGCAAGAGACCCAAGGGGGCGCAATGTACAGGTTCAGCCGCGCCATTTACAGGGAGCTGGCGCCTTACGTGCTGGAGTCCAGAAGCGACTCCGGCAGAGAGTCGAGCCACGAGCAAGTGCTGCGGGAGTGCGAGGCGGCAGTGCGCCGGCTGGCGACCGATCGCCACTACTTCGCCAAGCCCGCGAGAACCCTGTTCTGCGATATACGCGGCTACTTCCCAATGAGCGCCCAAGCCGGTGTTAGGCGCGTCGTCGACCACTACATCACGCTCGCGCAGCGCTTCTTGGCGGAGAACCCCGTCGCCGCATATGCGTCGGTGTGCGACGAGCCCCCGACGTGTAGGGCTACGACCCGTAAAGGGGCGACATGCCAGCGTGTGCCGCTGCCCCACAACGGCTACTGCCCGTCTCATCAGCACCTGGCCGACACTGAGCACGGCGAGCGCTTGGCCGCCGCCTGACGGCATCTGGACGCGCCTGGCGGCGTCCTCGATCGCTCGCGTACAGGCCCCGCACGCCACGCTCACTGCGTCCTTGCCAGGCACACCCAGCTGCTCGTCAGGAGATGAGGACTACCCTTCCCGGGCGATGCTGCTCGGGGTCGATGTAGGAGGAACGTTCACAGACGCTGTCCTCGTCGACGGGGAGGGCGTCGTCCATACCGCCAAGGTTCCGAGCACGCCGCAGGAGCAGCACGTCGGCGTGCTGAGAGCCATCGAGGAGGTGCTCGAGCGCGGGCAGGCAGGGCCGGAGCGGATACGTCGCTTCGCGCATGGGATGACGGTCGCGACAAACGCCCTGCTCGAGGGCCAAGTGGCGAGAACGGCTTTCATCGCGACCGAGGGCTTCACCGACATCGTCGAGCTGGGTCGCCAGGCGCGCCCGAGCCTCTACCGGCTCTGCGAGCCGCCCGCGCCGGCGCTCGCGCCGCCGGAGCTCCGGTTTGGAGCGCCCGAGCGCATGGGTCCGGACGGTCCGTTGAGGGCGCTCGACGAGCAGGCCGGACTGCTCTTGATGGATCGGATCGCTGCGGCTGCGCCCGAGGCGATCGCCGTCGTTTTGCTGCACTCATATGCCCACCCTTCGCACGAGCGCCGTCTCGCCGAGCTGATCGAAGAGCGTCTGCCCGGCGTCCATCTCTCCCTGTCGCACGAGCTGGTGGGCACCTTCAGGGAGTACGAGCGGGCCGCAACGACCGAGATCGACGCTGCCCTCTCACCACTGCTGAACGCCTATATCGCGGATCTGTGCTCCCAGGCGCGGCGGCGAAGCATCGCAGAGCCACAGGTGATGCAGTCCTCCGGCGGCCTTACCGACGCGAGGCGAGCGGCGAGCCACGCCGCGTTGACGGTGCTTTCGGGGCCGGCCGGAGGGGTGGGTGGCGGATTGCTCCTCAGCGAGGCCACAAACGAGCGTGACCTGCTGTGCTTCGACATGGGCGGCACCTCCTGTGACGTATGCGTGATCGACGGCGGCGAGGTCGCGGAGACCGCCGAGCGCGTCGTTGCCGGGAGACCGCTAGCTCTGGCGGCGCTCGACATCCACACAGTCGGCGCCGGCGGCGGATCGATCGCGTGGCGCGATGAGGGTGGCGCCTTGCGAGTCGGCCCACAATCCGCGGGCGCCGTTCCCGGCCCTGTCTGTTACGGGCTTGGCGGCGAGCACCCGACGGTGGCCGACGCGAATCTGCTGCTCGGCCGCTTGCTCGCTGACGCCCCGCTTGCGGGGGGTGTGACGCTCGACCGTGACGCCGCCGAGCGGGCGATCGCAAGCCTCGCCTCAGAGGTCGGCCTCGACGCGATCGCGTGCGCCGAGGGAATCTTGAAGGTCGCCGAGGCGGAGATGTTGAGAGCGCTGAGGGTGATGACTGTGCAGCGCGGAATCGACCCGCGGCGGTTTGCGCTGATGCCGTTCGGCGGCGCGGGCCCGCTGCACGCCGCCTCGATGGCGCAAGAGCTCGGGATCGAACGCGTGCTGTGTCCGCGCGCGTGCGGAGTGCTGTGCGCGCTGGGACTGGCGGCGGCGGCGCCTAGGCGTGATGCGGCGGCGACGGTAATGCTTGCGGGCGATCAACTCAGCGAAGAGCGCCTTCGCGCGGAGCTCTCACGGCTGATCGAATATGGGCGGCGAGAGCTCGACGGACCGTTCGAGAGAATGAACATACGCTGTGAGATGCGCTATAGCGGCCAGTCGTTCGAGCTGCCGGTCCCGGTTGACGTCGACGCTCCCGATCCGGTGAGTCTGCGCGCCGCGTTCGAGGCGATGCACGAGGAGCGCTATGGCTATCGTGACGAGCAGGCAGAGGTCGAGCTCGTGAACGTGAGGGTGTCTGTCATCGGCCCGCGCCCGCCGATCGGCCTCGCCGGCGCAACCGCGCGACCGGCGCAACACGCCAGGACGAACATCGTGTTCGAGGGCCGCGAGCTCGATGCGGACCTCTGGCGCGGTGAGCTCGAGCCGGGCACTCAGCTCGAGGGGCCCGCGCTGTGCGCGCTGCCCGAGGCGACGTTGCTCGTCCCGCCTGGGTGGGACGGCGCCGTCGATAAGCAGGGAACCGTCTTGCTGGAGCATCGGCGATGAGTCGGGCACCAAACACGATGAGCAAGCGCGCCACGAGCTGGCACGCCGTGCCGGGAAACCGCGTATGAGCCCTCTCGATCCGATCGAGCTGCAGGTGATCACAGGCGCCTTGAGGACGGCCTGCGAGGAGATGGGCGCGACGCTCGTTCGCTCGGCGCACTCTCCCAACATCAAGGAGCGCCGCGACGCATCGACTGCGCTGTTCGACCCAAGCGGCGAGATGGTGATGCAAGCGGAGCACATTCCAGTGCACCTCGGCTCGATGCCCGCTGCCGTGAGGGCCGTGATCGACCGCGAGCATCGACCGGGGGTGTCGTGGTTTCTGAACGATCCGTTCGAGGGCGGCACGCACCTGCCGGACATCACGGTCATCACGCCCGTCTTTGAGAGTTACACACGCGCGCGCGTTAAGAAAGCCTTTCGGCGCGCGCGCGCGCGCGGGCGTCCAGGAGATCTATACGCAACGCCATCCCCTCCTGAAGCAACGCGCGGCGGCGGCGGCGATGACCACCTGATCGGGTTCGCCGTGAGCAGGGCGCATCACGCCGACGTGGGCGGGCGTATCCCGGGCTCGATGCCGGCGGACTCGAGGACGCTCACGGAGGAGGGCGTCGTGATCTCGCCCCAGCCGATGACCGAGGAGGCGATTGAGCGGGTCGTCGCGATGATGCGCCAGCCGCGCGAGCGTAGAGCCGATCTGCGCGCACAGCTCGCGGCCAACGAGGTGGGCGGCTTGCGTATGCGGGAGATCGCGGGGCGCGTGGGCCCAGACCGCCTCCACGAGGCGACGGACGCCGTGCTCGACTATGCCGAACGGCGTACGCGCGCCTGTATCGCCGTGCTGCCCGACGGCGTGTATGAAGCGCGCGACGTATTGGAGGCGCCCGAGGGAGATATCGAGCTGCGCCTGAGGGCCGTCATCGAGAGCGATCGGCTGACGCTCGACTTTACGGGCTCTGCGAAGCAGCACGACGGGAACCTCAACTGTCCGCTCGCGGTCACGCTCTCGGCCTGCTGGTTTGCCGTGAGGGTGCTCACCGATCCGGACATACCGCCGTCCGCGGGCGCATACCGGCCGGTGGAGGTGATCGTGCCGAAGGGCTGTCTGCTGAACGCGAATCCCGGCGCGGCTGTGGTGGCGGGAAACGTCGAGACGTCATCTCGCGTGGCAGACCTCGTGCTGGAGGCCTTCGGCCGGGCGACCGGCCAGGGGACGATGAACAATCTGACGCTCGGCAACGAGCGCTTCAGCTACTACGAGACGCTTGGGGGCGGGCAGGGGGCGTGCCTGGACGCGGACGGCCCGAGCGGAGTGCACGTCGCTATGAGCAACACGCTCAACACGCCGATAGAGGCGCTGGAGCGCGAGCTGCCGGTGCGGGTGAGACGGTATGGGCTGCGCCTCCGATCGGGTGGAGAGGGCCACCACCGTGGAGGCGACGGAGTCGTCAGAGAGCTCGAGGCCCTCGCCGACATGACGTTCTCGCTGATCGCCGAGCGACGCAGGCACCCGCCGAAGGGGGCGGCGGGCGGCGCGAGCGGGGAGCGCGGAATCGACCGCTTGATCTCCGCCGACGGACAGAGTGAGCGCGTGCTGCCCGGCAAGATCACCGGCGAGCTGCGAGCGGGTGAGCGGCTGCGCATCGAAACGCCGGGCGGTGGAGGGCATGGCCGACGAGGCGGGATGGCCTGAGCGATCAGGGCGGATGGAGCCTCGCCGACCTCAAAACCCCTGGATTTCGTCCCGATTTGGGATTTTCGCTCGGATTTCGTATCTTTAAGGGCGACGAGCCCGTGCCTTAGAGCCTGAAAGGCGGCGCGGACCGTTCGCCTGAGTAGTCAGCAGAACCCTCGTATCCAGTCTTTCCATGCCAATTGCTCTCAAGGAATGGGCGGTCACCGTCCGCGCCCTCGCCGAAGGCGAGCAGCTGCTGACACTGCGCAAGGGCGGCATCCGTGAGCCCGAGAAGCACTTCAGCCTCGATCACGAGCGCTTCTTCCTGTACCCCACGTTCGACCATCAGCGCAACGACCTCGTGCGCGAGTCCCACCAGCCGGAGCTACGCAGGGCGCTCGAGGAAGGCGTCTGGAACGACGGGGAGCCGCCCGTACAAGCGTTCAGCGTCGAAGGCGGGATCTCCCAGCCTGAGCGGGTGCGAATCAGGGCCTGGGCGGAAGTGGCCGGCCATTACACGATCTCCGACCCCCGCTGTGTCGACGCGCTCTCGCCGTTCTACGTGTGGAGCACCGATTACGCCGAGAAGCGCCTGCAGTGGAAGCGCCGCTTCCCGCTGCACGTGCTGCTGCTTCGCACCTACCGGATCCCCCGCCCCGTGACGGTCAAGGTTCGCGAGGAGTACGGTGGCTGCAGCTCATGGGTGGAGCTGCACCGCGACCTCCCCTTCGAGGGAACCCCCGTGCTCTCCGACGGCGAGTTCGAGAGAGCCGCCGAGGAGATCGAGTCGATCGTGCGTGAGGCCGCCCAGCCGGCCCGTCAGCCGGTTTTGGTCTAACCCAGGAGTTCCCGGGCACGCTGCGCATCGGGCGCGGCCACCAGCACATCGCGGGCGCCTGCGGCGATGAAGTCCGGCACGTCGGAGCCCGCGTTGCGACGGACCATACTCTCTATGCCCTCCTGGCGAAGCAACCCCTGGAGCATTTCGGCCTCCGGCAAGTTACGGGCGTAGCCGACCTTGACGAGACGCAAACGATCGGAGGGCTCTAGATCGCGCTCAGACCGCGATCTGCTCCAGGGCCACCTCACGGACGACTCCCTCCTCGATCAGATATGAGCGGATCTCGGGCGCCGAAGGATCGGAGAGCCCGACGATGACCCACTCGACGCCCGGCCAATTGGCCGCGAAGTTGATGTCGGTCTGCGACGGATAAGGAGCGGTGTGCGTATGAGAGTGGTAGATACTGCCGATCTCTAAGCTCGAGTCTTCGAGCTCTCGCATCGCGGCGAGCACGGCTTTGCCGTCGATCTCAAAGCGCTTGGGGCTCTTGTGGATGTTCTCGGCGCGAAAGACCCTCACCGCCCGCGGCTGCGCCCCGTCCCGACCGGGCAGCACACCGACGATCCCGCAGCACTCATTGGGCGCCTCTTCGCGCGCATGCGCGACGATCTGATCGATCAGCTCAGCGGAGATGTCCACCGATCACCACCATACGGTGGCGTCGAGGTTCTCGATCTCATCGACGGATAGCGTGTAGATGCCGCTCGACAGGTACTTCCAGCCGTCGTCGGCGACGATGAACACGACGTTACCCTCGTCGAGCTCGCCGGCGATGCGGACCGCGACGCGCGCGATCGCGCCGCTGGAGACCCCCGCGAACACGCTCTCCTCCTCCAGGAGCTTGCGCGTCCAGATGATCGCGTCCCTGTTGGTGACGAAGATCTTGCGGTCGAGGATCGAGAGGTCAATGATCGGCGGGATGAACCCGTCGTCGAGCGAGCGCAACCCTTGGACCGGCTCGCCCTGCATCGGCTCGGCGGCGACGAACGCGGAGACCTCGTCGAGCTCTTCGAGGATCTCGATTGCGGTGCCGTTGTAGTGGGCGTTCGGGTTGGCGACGTTGCCGTACTGGTAGGGCATGTAGTAGGACGAATCAGCCTCGGCCATCTCCAGCGCCTTCTCGACCGCGCCGTTGGAGCCGAGTGAGCCCTCTGAGTAGACGATCTCGGCGCCGTACATCCTCAACAGCTGGGTGCGCTCGGCGGTCACGTTCTCGGGCATCACGACCTTCAGCGGGTAGCCCCTGCGCCGGCAGATCATCGCGAGCGAGATGCCCGTGTTGCCGGATGTCGGCTCGAGGATTGTCTGCCCCGGCATGATCGCGCCCTTCTCCTCGGCGTCCTCGATCAGCGCACGCGCGACCCTGTCCTTGACCGAGCCCGTAGGGTTGCGCGACTCAAGCTTCGCCCAGATCCGCACGCCCGGCTTGGGCGAGAGACGGGGCAGCTCGATGAGCGGCGTGTTGCCGATCGACTCGACGATGTCGCCGTAGCGGCCGCCGCAAGGCTTGTTTCCAACCCGATCCACCGCCATTACTTCACGGAATATAGCGCTCATTGTGGGGCCGTCCGCATAACGCGATCCCCACATTTGGCCAGATAACCAATAAGCTGGCGCCCGCGATGAGCGAGGACTCGACGGGGACTGGATTCGACTACGACTGGCTGGTGATCGGCTCAGGCTTCGGCGGAAGCGTCTCGGCGCTGCGTCTCTCTGAGAAGGGCTACAGCGTCGGGGTGCTGGAGTGCGGGCGGCGCTTCGCCGACGGCGAGCTGCCGAAGTCCACGAGCGACTACAAGCGCTACTTCTGGCGTCCGCGGCTCGGCATGAAGGGGATCTTCAGGATCACCAACTTCCGCGACGTGACCGTCCTGAGCGGCTGCGGCGTGGGGGGCGGGAGCCTCGGCTACGCCAACACTCTGTACGTGCCGCCGAAGGCGTTCTTCGAAGACCGCCAGTGGGCGGGGATCGACGACTGGGAGTCGACGCTCGCGCCCCACTACGCCGAGGCGCAGCGGGTGCTCGGCGTGACACTCAACCCGCACGACGACCCCGCCGATCAGCTGCTGCGCGAGCTCGGCGAGGAGCTGGGGGTCGGCGATACGTACAAAAAGACACCCGTCGGCGTGTACTTCGGCGAGTCCGGCAAGACGGTTTCCGACCCGTTCTTCGACGGCGAGGGACCCGACAGGACTGGTTGCCTACTGTGCGGGCGCTGCATGGTGGGCTGCCCACATGGCGCGAAGAACACGCTCGTCAAGAACTACCTCTACCTGGCTGAGGGGCGCGGCGCGAAGGTCATGCCCGAGCGCACCGTCATCGACATCCGCCCCTTGGGCGCCGGCGATGGCATTGACGGCTATGAGATCGAAAGCGTGCGCTCGGGCGCGTGGGTGCGCCGCGAACGTCAGGTCCATCGCACGCGAGCGGTGGTCTTGGCCGCCGGCGCGCTCGGCACGAACCGGCTACTCGCACGCTGCCGGGTGCGCGGCTCGCTCCCGCGCCTGTCCGCGCGCCTGGGCGAGCTCGTACGCACGAACAGCGAGGCGATCCTCGCTGTGACGGTGCCGAAGGACTACCCCGACGATCTGACCAAGCGGGTGGCGATCACTTCGAGTATCTACCCCGATCCCTACACCCACATCGAGACCGTCTCCTACGGTCACGACGGCAACTCGATGGGCCGTCTGTACACGCTGCTCGTCGGCGACGGCACACGCGTGACGAGGCCGCTGAAGTGGGTCGGGCAGATAGTGCGCCATCCCGTGCGCTTCTTGCGGCTGCTCTTCCAGCGGGAATGGTCGCGGCGCACGATCATCGTGCTCGTTATGCAGACGCTCGACAGCGCCATGGCCCTGCGGCCGAAACACGGGCCGTTCGGAACGATGTGGCTGAGCTCAGAACAGGATCGCGAGCGACCCAACCCGACGTTCATCCCGGTCGCCAACCGGGCAGCGCAGTGGCTTGCGAAGCGTACCGGCGGCATCGCTCAGAGCTCGGTTCTGGAGGTGCTCTTCAACGTCCCCAGCACCGCCCACATACTCGGCGGAGCCGTGATCGGCGCCGACCCCGACCATGGGGTCGTAGACGCCCATCAGCGCGCTTTCGGCTATGAGAACCTCCTGATCTGCGACGGGTCGGCTGTCCCGGCGAACGTGGGCGTCAATCCGAGCCTGACGATCACCGCGCTGGCCGAGCACGCGATGAGCCATGTGCCCCCAGCCGGCGACCACCTCACTATCACCCCCGCAGAGCAGGCTCCGACCCCAGTCTGAGACCGCCGGCATGGCTCACCGAGCGGCGCTCGGTGACGTTTGGACGGCGCTCTGGAGCTCACGCCTACTCGTATGGCTCGCCGGGATCTACGCGATCCTCACGGTCGGCTACAGGCCCACCGGCGGCGCACCCCACTTGGGCGCGCCACTCGGACACCTCGGGGAGGTGATGTTCGGCCCGGTGGACCGCTGGGATGCGGCGTTCTACCTCTCGATCGCGACTCACTCCTACCATCCCGGCCCGGTCTCGGCCTTCTTCCCGTTCTACCCGATCACGATCGCCGGCCTGAACGTCGTGCTCGGCTCCGCGCTCGTCTCGGGCATCGCGATCTCGCTGGTCTCGCTCGGAGTGGCGCTCTATCTGATGCACCGACTCGTCACGCTCGAACTGGGCGCCTCCCACGCACACACGGCGGTGCTCGCGCTCGCCTTCTTCCCCACCTCGCTGTTCTTCTCCGCGGTCTATCCCGAGGCGCTGCTGCTCGCGCTCTCGATCGGCGCCGTATATGCAGCCCGCACGGGTCGCTGGGCGTGGGCAGGCGTGCTTGGGGCGTGCGCCTCTGCCACCCACAACGCCGGGGTGCTCCTGGCGATCCCGATCGCGCTGCTCTACCTGTACGGACCGCGATCCGACCGCGATCGCCCGCCCGACGAGACGGTGTTCCCCTGGTGGCGCCCTCGATATGCGCTGCGCTTCGATGCCCTTTGGATCATGTTGGTTCCGGTCGGTGTGATCGCGTTCTTCGCCTACATGGGCATCGAATACGGGGATGCGCTGCGTCCTTTGCATCTCAACGACACGATCTGGCATCGCCACTTCGTGCCGCTCGGCGGCGTGACCCAGATCCCGAGCGTGCTGTGGCACGCCTTGCGCACGATCGCTCATGCTCCTCCGGCGCAGCTGTTCCCGACGACGAATGGCCCTTATCGCGCCGCGGCCGCAAACCTGCTCGACTTCGCAGCGCTCGCCTTTGCGCTGCTCGGAGCAGTCGGGGTGATCAGGCGCCTGCCGCTCGCTTATTCGGGCTATACCGGCGTCGTGCTCGCCGTAATCGTCTCGGCCCCCAAGGCCAGCGAGCCGCTCGTGTCGCTTCCGCGCTACATCCTCGTGCTGTTCCCGCTGCAGATGTGGCTGGCGGTGTGGCTGGATGAGAGGCGGGGGCGGGCCGCCGTGTGGATCGGGTGCAGCGCCGTCGTGCTCGGAGCCCTCACGATGCTGTTCGCCACAGGACGCTGGGTGGCCTGACGGACCAGGGTAGCTGCTTGCCGGCTAGCGCCCGCCCGCCATCGCCGGGAGGATCACGACGGTGTCGCCGTCGCCGACCGTCGTGTCGAGCCCGTCGAGCACGCGCACGTCCTCGTCGTTGAGATAGACGTTTACGTAGCGGTTGAGCTCGCCCTCGGCAGAGAAGATCTGGCTCTCCGTCGCAGGGTGGCTGGTGGTGAGGTCGCGCAGCACCTCACCGATGTTGGCGCCTGAGGCGCTGACCTCGCGCTCGCCGCCCACCATCATCGAGAGCTTGCCGGCTTCGAGTGTGACGACGCTGCCAGAGACTGGCGCGTCGAGCATGCGAGCGCCGCTGGCGGCCACTCGCTCAGCCATCTCGCGCGATACAGCGGGGCTGACTGTGGACATA
>DAHUYZ010000062.1 GCA_027306855.1 Solirubrobacterales bacterium
GCCCTGCAGATCGGAGCGGTCCCCTCGGGCCGCAGTGTCAAGGAGCGCCCCGAGCCGTCCTCGAACGTGTACATCTCCTTCTGAACGATGTCGGTCGAGGCGCCTACGCCTCGCGCGAACAGCTCGGTCGCCTCGAACGCGGGCGTCTCGATCCGCTCGTAGCCCGCTCCCTCCAGCAGCGCTCTCGCCCGCTGCTCAACTTCCGAGTGCGCCCCCGCCTGCTCGCCGAGCACGTCGAACGTGCCCCTCGGCGCCTTGATCTTCTCGCCGCTCAACTTGCCCCGCCCGCACGCGCCGCGCGTAGCCTCGCCCGTCCGCTCAACTCGCCGTCCGCTCCGGAGTCGGCTGCCTGTCCGCCGATGCGCGCAGCTCGCTCAGGAACGGATTGGAGTCCCACTCCCTGCCGAGCGTCGTCACTCCCATGTGGCCCGGATAGACGATCGTCTCGCGCGGGAAGCTCTTCATCAGATCGCCGATCGAGCGTTCGAGCGTCGGCCAGTCGCCACCAGGCAGATCGACACGACCGACCGAGCCCTGGAAGAGCACGTCGCCACAGAGCAGCGCGTCGCCGATCGCGTACGTCACGTGGCCGGGGCTGTGTCCCGGCGTGAAGACCACCTGGATGTCGAGCCCCGCCAGCTCTAGGCGCTCTCCGCCTTTGACCGTGTGCTCCGCCTGCCAGCTCTGAAACGGTCCGAAGCCAGGCATCGTCCATTTCATGATGTCCGCCAGTATCGGCGCCTCCATCTCCGGGCAGTAGACGGGCGCTCCGGTCTCTTTCGCGACGGGAGCGACCGCGCCGATGTGGTCGAAGTGGCAGTGCGTCACGAGGATCGCCTCTATCTCGACTCCGAGCGCCCGCGCAGCGTCGAGCAGCCGCTGGGCCTCCTCGCCGGGATCGACGATCACCGCACGCGTGGCGTCGCAGGACGCGCGCACTATGTAGGAGTTCTCCTGGATCGGCCCGACCGTGAACGAGCGGACGTCGATCACTTCGCGTCCGTCCCCTGCGGCCTCGACTTGCCGCGCATCCGCCGTCTATAGAGCCACAGGTCCGTGTAGTAGCTGATCGGGACATACGCGAGTAGCACGATCGGGAACAGCGCGACCGCCTGGTTGGGGTTCTTCATTTTCAAGAGCAGCAGGCTGATCAGGAGCATCAGCACGGCGGCCGCCATCGCCCTGTAGAACGCGCCGCGCCAGGTCGGAGGGCGTTCAAGGCGCTGCATCCGCGTCGCCTTCGCCGACTTCTCTATGGCCACCTTTCCGGTCTTCTCCGCCGCCGTCGGCTTGCGTCCCGTGCGCCCGCGCGACTCGACGACTCCGGCTGCATTGCCGCGATGCTTTGTCTGTCGTCTGCGCTTTGTCTGGGCCATATCTCCTACAACCCTAGTGCGTTCTCGAGCACGTGGCGCTTGGGATCGAAGCCACGGATCGGCACATCGCGCGGAAAGTCCTCCAGGGACGCCTTCGGAGCAAGACCAACGATCTCCGCGCACCGCACCTCGACGTGCTTTCGCACTGCGTCGAGAACCGCACGCAGCGGTGTCTCCAGGGGGCGCTCAACGTTCATCGAGACCTGCGCCACACTGCCGCGCACCCCGACGCCTATCGCCCGTACGCCCTCGAGGCCCTGCACTCCACCCTCTCTGATCAGCGCGGCTATCCTCCGCGCATCCGCGACGGTCGCGGGCATAGCTAGCTCCAGGTTGAACGCGACGAGCGGCTCCCGCGCAGCGACGAGCGTGGCGCCCGCGGTCGGATGGATGTGCGCCGGCCCGAAGTCCGGCCGCGCCTGCCCTGCAGCGACCCTGCTCGCAAGACCGGCCACCCCGCCTCTGCGCAGCTCTGCCCGCGTAAGTCCTTGGGCGAGCTCGCCATACAAGAACACCGGGACCCCGAGCCGCCCGATCTCATCGGCCGCGATGAGCGCCTCCGCGCACGCCGTCCCTCGCGCGCGCGCGTCTAGATAAACGATCGGCACCACATCGAGCGCCCCCACATGAGGATGCTGTCCGACCTGCGCCGCCTCACGCTCCTCGCCCACATCGATCCGCTCGATCGCAACCTTCGCGCCCGTCACGAGCGACATCGACAGCGTCGAAGGTCCGCCTGAAAGCGTGTAGACCGAGCGGTGGTGATCGGCGTCGGCGTGCACGTCTAACAGCCTGGCCCTCCCGCCGGCCGTGAACGCTTCCCCGATCTCCTCGATCATATCCCGGCGCCGACCCTCAGAGACGTTGGGGACGGCGAGCAGAGTTTGCGCGGGCATGATCGAGAGCGTGCCACAGATACAGCCCGCCGAGGGACTAGACTGCACCCTCTCGCCGGAGTAGCTCAGTCGGTTAGAGCAGCGGAATCATAATCCGCGTGTCGGGGGTTCGAGTCCCTCCTCCGGCATCACCGGAAACCCAGCCCACACAACGATTTTGAGGTTATCAGGGGTTGCGGACGGGGGCGACTATTTCCCCAGCTATTTCCCTAGAGGGCCGCGTTTGTGTCCAAGCGGGGCTCAGACGCGAACAGAGCGCCGATCTCGACTGCCAGGAGTTCGAGGACGCGCAGCGCTTCGTGCGGCGTCGTGAGGTGCCGGATGCTGGCGTGCGTGGTCTCGTTGCGCAGCCCGCGCACGAGGTCCCAGCGGTCTCGCTTCTCGGCCGGGATGACGCCGGCGTCGATCAGCCAGTCGACGCGCTTCATCAGGTCGGGCCAGCGCTGCTCGCCTTCGGGTCCGGGCTTCTTGTTCGGCGGGCCGCCGGCCTGCTGGTAGCGGTGCAGGACCGCGGCGTCGGCGACGCGCCGGAGCGGGTGTTCGCCGATCGCGTAGATGGCGTAGTAGAACCAGCCGTAGAGCAGCATCCCGCGGGCGGCCTCCCACATATCTCGAACCTCGCTTGCCACCGTCGGCGCGAGGTCGATGGCGAGGAGTCGCTCGGCCCAGCCCTCGCCTGTCGGCGGGCGGCGCTCTGCGCTGGCGAGGTTGACCTCCACGAACTTCAGGCAGATCGGGTCGGGGTCCAGCCAGTTGCCGGTCGTCAGGTGCTTTACGCCATCGTCGGGGACTTGCGGCTCGCTCATCGACTGAATCGTGCCAGCCGCATAGGACCCGATCGGACGAGCGACTGATCGTGGCTCGTGCAAATCCGTTGGCCGGTCGGAGGCGTTCGGGGTCTGTATTGGGCGTATGCAAGGACCAACGACAGAACAGCAGCCGCCTGCGGCTGCCCTGAAGGAAGATCGACTCCTTCGCCCCGAGCAGGCCGCTTGGTATCTGAACGTCAAGACGAGCTGGGTCTACGAGGCAGTACGCAGTGGCCTACTGCCGTGCCGGCGAGTAGGGCGGCACATCCGCTTCACGCGCCCGATGCTCGACGAGTGGCTCGCCGAGCAGCCGCGCCAGTAGACGCGCAGCTTGCATCGGAATCATCGCTCGCCCGGAGAAGCTGCGCCGCATAGCCGAGGGCAAGGAGGCGTTCGTCGGTGATCCCGAGCGCGTCGCGTAGCTCAACGACAAGCCGGTGCTCGTGGGCAAGGTCGGAGTCGGGCGGCGCTACGGCCTCAAGCTCAATGAACGTCCCTAGCCGCTCGACCTTATCAAGATGGATGCGGACGCCCTGCCACAGCAACAGATGGCGGCGCTTGACGACCACCCCGCGGATGCCGAGCGCAGCCGCAAGCGCCGAGCACAGCGCCGCACCATCGCTTACCTCGATGATCCGGTAGCGGCTCTCGCGCTGCTGTGGTTCGCTCGCGCGCTCGAACTGAATCAAGTGCGGACCACCGGGCCGCTCCTCGCGGAGCTTGAGCCCGCCCCGCGCAACCTCGAAGTAGGTATCCCGTTGCGCGATCGTGCCGTGGTCCTCAGCTCCGAGCGTCCGACACACCTCAAGCGACGCAGACGGGTTCGGATCGGTCGCCTTTAGCTCGATGTTTCTCCGCGGCGCCTGCACGACAGTCGATCGCTTCCTATCCAGCCTGGCTCGGCTGTAGGCGACGTGCTCTGAGCCAAAGCACGAGGCCGCACAGCGCGTAGAGGATGGCGATGGTGATGAGCATGAACTTGATCGCCGAGCAAACCGCAGCGAACGGTGGAGCGAAGCTGCCACCGTGGCCAGCGAGCGTAAGCAGCAGCGCCACGTTTTCGCTCGCGTCGAAGCTCGCAGCGGCGAGCGCGAAGAATGGGACGACAGCGCCGATGACAGCGAGGCGCTGCCAGCCGCGCGTTCGCGCCGCATCACGGACTGCAAAGCCGGCAAGGGCGAAGAACAGTCCATAGGAGAGCATGTAGCCGTAGTCGAGCAGCAGCGAGAGGTGCGCGGCGCTGCGACCCTTCGCTCCCCATTCAGCGACGATCTGCGCCGCGCGAGCGTGACTGCCGGCGAACTCGAAGTCGAGAATCGTTGGCCCATGCGAGACATGAGAGGGGTCGATCACTTCGAGGATCACCGTGAACGCGACCGTGGCGACCCCGAGCAAGATCAGGACGCGCTTGCGGGGCGTGCTCACGAGCGCGCGGGATCGGCTGCTCGGCCTTCTTGAAGCTGGCTCATCGTGAATAGCGAACGCAGGTCGAGGCCCTCGTCAGCAAGGTTCTCCCGGCCACCAGCCTCGCGGTCGATAACGCACAGCGCCGTTGCAATATCGGCTTCGCGGCTGCGCAGCTCGCGGCAGGACTCGATCACCTGGCCGCCGGAAGTCACCACGTCCTCGATGACCGCGATACGGCGTCCGCCGACCTCGCCGCCCTCTGCCAGCCGACAGGTTCCGTAGGGCTTGGCGGCCTTGCGCACGAACACCGTCGGCAGCCCCGACACCTGCGAGGCGACAACGGCCAGCGGCACACCGCCAAGCTCAAGACCAGCGAGCAGTTCTACCCCGGCGGGCAGCAGGCCGACCAATGCCTCGGCAATCTCGCGCAGCAGTCGAGGGTCGGACTCGAACAGGTACTTGTCGAAGTATTCGCTGCTCGGCGCACCCGAGCGCAGCCGGAACTCGCCTTTGAGACGGGCACGGTCGTAGATGTGGTCGCCAAGCTCGGACACTCACGGCAGATTATTCGTCGGTTCGCTATTCAGCCACCGATCGCTGGTTGCGCGAGCGCGCCATCGGCGTTCGCCTGCTGCTCATGGTGGGGCAGGACAACCTCGGCTGCCTCCTCCGGGGTCACGTCGGGGTAGAGCACCCTGACGACGAGGATTGCGCAACCGCAGCCGACGAGCTGCGCGATGACGTAGCCGGGCACCGACGCGGGAGCGATCCCGGCGAAGGTGTTGGAGAACATGCGCCCGACGCTGATCGCGGGGTTGGCAAAGCTGGCGGAGCTGGTGAAGAAGTAGGCAGCGCCGATGTAGGCGCCGACCGCGGCTGGGGCGACGTTCAACCGTCTCGTGCGGGCGAGCGAGAAGATGACGAGCAGCAGCCCGGCGGTGGCGATGACCTCGCTGAACAAGTGCGCCGGTGAGGCGCGATGGTGCGTGGAGATGCTGACGGCGGCGAGCGCGAACATGCCGTTGGCGACGATCGCGCCGAGCACGCAGCCGGCAATTTGGGCGGGGATGTAGGCGAGCGCGTCACGCCAGCGGATACCACCGAACGTCGCGTCGGCGATCGAGACGACCGGGTTGAAATGTGCGCCCGAGACGGGGCCGAACATGAGGATGATCGCCGCGAGACCCATCGCGGTCGCAGCGGCGTTCTCGAACAGCTCAAGACCAACGTCGCCGGGTGAGAGCGTCTGCGCGGCGATGCCTGAGCCGATCACGAGCGCGGCGAGAAACGCCGAGCCAAGAAGCTCGGCGAACAGGCGGCGAGCGAGTGGCGGCGTATCGGTCATGCGGCGACCAGGAGCTTCTCTGCGAACTCGCCGGGCAGTCCCGCCTCGCGGACCTCGGCCGCTACCGCATCGGCGTCGTAGGCGATCCGCTCGATACTCACGTCCACGCTCTCCGCCCTCGGCGTCAGGACGGCGAAGGCGCCGCGCGGGTCGCCGTCCTTGGGCTTGCCGACCGAGCCACAGTTGACGAACAGCACTCCGCCGAACTCGTGGACCCAAGGCTTGTGCGTGTGCCCGAACACGAGCATCGGGTCGCTCTCGGCCGCCGCGAGCCGTTCATACAAGCTCGCGGGCTTGTCCTCGAACAAATACTCGTTGACCTTCCGCGGCGAGCCGTGGACGAGATGAACATCAACGCTGCCGACGGGGAAGTGCAGATCGAACGGCAGACCGCGCATGAACTCCTTGGACTCGCTGCTCGTGTGCGCGAGCGTCCACTCCACCGAGCGCTGCCCAAGCTCGCGGTCGTGCTGTGTGACGTAGGCGCAGCCGCAGTCCTCAAGATCACGGGCGATGGCGTAGTCGTAGTTGCCGTAGATCGTCGGGATGTCGCGCTGCGCGATTAGCGCGCAGACCTCGTTTGGATGCGGCCCGTAGCCAACAAGATCGCCGCCGCAGAACACGCTCTCGATGCCAAGCTCCTCGATCCGCGCGAGCGCGGCTTCAAGCGCCGGCAGGTTGCCGTGAATGTCGGTGATGACCGCGACAGACTCGACGCTCACGTCGTCACTCCGGTGGCGATCAGGTCGCACGTCTCGCGGCGCAAGCACTCGCGGGCTTGACGGTAGGCCAGGGCGACGATGTGGGAGCGGATTCGTGCGTCGCTGAAACGGTCGAGCACGGCCTCCGCGCAGGCACGTATTTCCTCGGCTGGCTTGACGTTGCCGAACTCGCCATCGAGCATCGTCACGAGCATCCCGAGGCGCTGATCGTGCGCGGTGCGACTCTCGCGTATATCCCTGAGCCGCGTAGCGATCAGCTCGCGCACTCGGGCCTGTATGCCGTCGCGGATCGCGCGGACCTCTGCGATCGGCCTGCCCGCCGGGTCGGGGATGTCCCAATCTTCAACGGTGGTCGGCACGTACGGGCAGGAGTCTCCGCAGCCCATCGTGATCGCCCAATCGGCGTGGAGCTGCATCTCGACGGTGAGTTTCTTCGGCGTGCGCCCGGAGAGGTCAAATCCGATCTCGCTCATCGCCTCGATCACCGTGGGCCATATCTCCGCGGCGGGCTGGTTGCCCGCTGACTCGGCGCGGACATCCTCGGGGCCGTAGCGCTCAAAGAACGCTTGGGCGATCTGCGACCGGCCCGCGTTGTGATTGCACACGAACAGCACGTAACGGATCGGCTGCTCGCCTCCCTGCTCCTCGGTCGATGCTTCGCTGGCGTTCATGGCGCGATCGTATTACATCGACAGTCGTGAGTGTTATTGATATAAGTAGATTGATGCCCGTCGATTTGGAGCTATCCCCCAAGCAGAAGCGAGCGGCCGGCGAGCGCTGCTGCGAGCCCGTCGTCTACCCCGACGTACAGCGCGAGGAAGCCCTGCGCATGGCCGAAGTCGCCAAGGCGCTTGGCGACCCGATCCGCCTTCAGCTCGTGGACGTTCTGCGCAAGCACGCGGGGAAGGTGTGCGTGTGCGAGCTGGTGCCGCTGTTCGACATCTCACAGCCGACGCTCTCCCACCATCTAGGCAAGCTGCGCGCAGCCGGGATCGTGGACTCCGAGCGCAAGGGCTTGTGGGCCTACTACTACGTCATCCCCGACGCCCTCAAGGAGCTATCCGCATGGCTGAGCTGACCACCGCTGCTGAGACGACCGAGAAGTCCTGTTGCGCGCCCGAGGCGCAGGCGACGTGCTGTGAGCCGAGCGCGAAGGCTGAGTGCTGCGATCCCAGCCACGGCGAGGGCTGCGGCTGCGCCGCCGACACCACAGCCCAGGCCGGTGATGTGCGCGAGCAGGTGCGCGAGCGCTACGCCGCCGCCGCCGTGCAGGTCACGACGACCGATCCGGGCGCCGGGTGCTGCGCACCAAGCGAAACATTCGACGGTGGCAGCGAGGTCTTCGGTGCGGCCCTCTACGCGATGGGCGATCGAGAGCAGATCCCCGACACCGCAGCCCTCGCATCCCTTGGCTGTGGCAACCCCACCGCCGTCGCCGAACTGCACGAGGGCGAGACGGTCCTCGACCTCGGCTCCGGGGGCGGCATCGACGTGCTGCTCTCAGCCAAGCGCGTCGGCCCAACCGGCAAAGCACACGGCCTCGATATGACCGACGAGATGCTTGCCCTCGCCCGCGAGAACGCCCGCAAGGCGGGTGTCGAGAACGTCGAGTTTCACAAGGGCTACATCGAGGAGATACCGCTCCCCGACGCGAGCGTTGACGTGGTGATCTCAAACTGCGTAATCAATCTCTCAGGCGACAAGCCCAAGGTGCTGCGCGAGGTCGCGCGGGTCCTGCGGCCGGGCGGACGCTTCGCCGTCTCCGACGTGATCGCCGACGAGGAGATGGACGACGCGACCCGCGCGGACATGCAGGCATACACCGGCTGCATCGCCGGAGCACTCACGCACCGCGAGTTCACACAGGCGCTCACAGATGCCGGCTTGGTCGACGTCGAGATACGCGAGACTCACCGCGTCCACGAGCAGGCCGCTTCGGCGATCGTGCGTGCACGCAAGCCGAGCGCGCTTGTGGCATGAGCGACGCGACGCACGAGGTTCATCTGCACGATCCACAGATGCTCTACCGCCATTGGGAGGAAAGCCAGTGGAGCCCGTGGGACATCGACCTCTCCAATGACCGGGAGCAATGGGCGGCGATGGAGGATCGCTCGCTCGTGGTGTTCGTACTCGGCTCGCTGATGGTGGCTGAGGAGCGAATCACGACAAAGTTCTCCGGGCTCGTCGGTGCAGACGGCAGCGAGGAGGAGATCACGTTCCTTGCGACCCAGCAGGTCGATGAGGCCAGGCACATGCAGTTCTACGCGCGCTTTCAAGACGAGGTTGTCTCAGAGCCGGCGCTCATCGCCGCGCACGTCCAACGCGCCCGCCAGCAGGTATCCCCGGCCTTCCAGACGATCTTTGACGACAAGCTCGTCGCCGCCCATGAACGCCTCTGCGCCAATCCCGGAGATCGCGCTGCGAAGGTTGCGTTCGTGACCATCTACCACCTGATCCTCGAGGCGACGCTCGGGCTGACGACGTTCGAGTTCTCGACGCGGTTCATGGCGCGCGAGGGCCTGCTGGCAGGCTTTGTGGAGGGCTACACGAAGATTCACCATGACGAGCATCGCCACATCGGCTACGGCATCTGGTTCTTGCGCCAAGCCGTCGCTGAGAGCCCTGAGATGGGAGATGTTGTCCGTCAGACCTTGCGCGAGCTGCTCCCCGCCGTCGCCGAGTCCCTTACACCGCCGGCGGGTGCCGACGCATCGGTCCTGGGCGCTTCGACTGACGATCTACGCGCGTTCGCCCTCGATGGGCTGACCCGCAGGCTGAAGATCGTCGGCGTGCCCCTCGACACGCTCTGAGTCATGGCGTCGCCTGTCCGGCGTGCGCCGCTCGGTAGCGTTCAGATATGAGTTCGCACGCGCCTCCGCTGCCTGTTCTCCAGCCAGCCAGCAGGACTCGCTCGCGGCTGATCCAGCGCGCGAGGACGCTCTCGCTGCTGAGCATCGCCTGGATGACAGTGGAGGCCGGCGTAGCCATCGTCGCGGCCCTGGTCGCCGGGTCAGTCGCGTTGCTCGCTTTCGGCCTGGACTCGCTGATCGAGCTGGTCTCGGCGAGCACGATCCTGTGGCTCTACACCGGCAACCGCAGCGGCTCGAACGCGGCCGAGCGCCGCGCGCAACAGCTCGTCGCCGGCTGCTTCGGCGTCCTCGCGTTCTACGTGGCGGTCGATGCGGTCAACACGCTCGCAGGCGGAACGCATCCCGCGACGAGCTGGCCGGGAGTGGCGGTAGCGGCGGGGGCGATCGTGTTCATGCCCTTGCTCGCCCGCGCTAAGGGCCGCGTCGCCGCGCAGCTCGGCTCCGCGGCGACCGCGGGTGACGCGGCGCAGTCGTGGCTCTGCGCGATCAGCGCGGGAGCGGTACTCGTCAGCGTTCTCGCCAACGCCGTGCTCGGCTGGTGGTGGCTTGACCCGATCATCGGGCTTGGGATCGCCGGCCTTGCCGTGCGTGAGGGACGCGAGGCATGGGCCGGAGAGGTATGCGCCGACTGTGCGCCGATCGGCTTCGAGCTGCACCCGGACTGCGACGAGAAAGACTGCTGCTAGATGTCGCTCTGCCCGCTGTGGAGCCGCGCTCGCGCTTGAGCGCCAAATGATCCCGGCGCGGTAGCGGAGTCCGCCCCCGCGTGTTTGCCGCTTGTGTGCGACCCCTGGCCGCAGCCTGAGAGCGCAAGCACCCCGCCAGCCGCCAGTAGCGCTCCGCCACGGCGAACCGTCCTCGGGCTCACACGGACGCGCTGGATTCCCATGAACCACGCGACGCCGGCGAGGCAGAGGATCGTGGCGACATAGAAGTTCAGGCGCAGCCCGAAGATGTGGTGGGCGGGATCTACGCGCAGCAGCTCCTCGCCGATCCGCGCGAACGAGTATCCGGCGACGTAGAGCGCGAACAGACCGGGCGCACGTATCCGCCGGTGGCGCCCGAGCCACACGAGCGCACCGGCGAGCAGCAGGTTCCAGATCAGCTCGTAGAGGAAGGTCGGGTGGAAGGTCGCGTACTGCGCATAGCCGGCCGGCCGATGCGCGGGGCTTATTTCAAGGCCCCACGGCAGGGTCGTGGGGCCGCCGAACAGCTCTTGGTTGAAGTAGTTGCCGAGCCTGCCGATCGCCTGCGCGACGAGCAGCGCGGGTGCAGCGGCGTCCATGAAGGCCGGGATGTTCGCGCTGCGGCGACGCAGCACCCATAGGCCAGCGAGTGTGCCGGCGGCGATGCCGCCCCAAATCCCCAGGCCGCCCTTCCAGACCGCGAACGGCCCCCACCAATGCGGCGGGACTTCGTTCCAGCTCGTCGCCAAGAAGTACAGCCGCCCTCCGATGATCCCGGCTGGGAATCCCCACAGCGCAACCTCGAAGACAAGATCGCGCTGCCCGCCCTGCGCCTCCCC
>DAHUYZ010000063.1 GCA_027306855.1 Solirubrobacterales bacterium
CCATCCTGCCAGGTGACGTTCGGGCTGCGGCTCATGTCAGCCTCTGACCGTACCCGAAGTGCCGAGCGCCTCGCCGGAGGCGCTGAGTGCCTGGACCGCCACGTACGAAGGCGCGCCCGCCACCGCGATGGCGCTCTCGAAGCCGCTCTTGGGGGCGCTCGCGAGCGGCGAGAGGCGGCTCGGCGAGGGCCCGCCGAGCACGCGCCAGCTCGCCACGGCCGTCGCGCCGTTCCAGCTCGCGTAGACGGTCAAGGCGCCGTGCGCGTCGCCGACCGCGACCGACGGCGGGCTGGCCGGCGTGGCGCTCCAGGGGAAGCGGTAGCCGCGATATGACTCGGTCTTGGCGGGCAGGTGGGCGTCGAACAGGAGGCGGCCGGTGGACGTGTACTCGGAGAAGTACGGTTCCGAGCCCCACCCGAGGAAGTAGTCGCCGTTTTCCATCAGCTGCACGTTGCCCTGGCTGCCCGACTGCAGGGGGTGGGGATGCTCGTACTCGGTGACGAGCGTGTCGGTCTTCGTGTCCGGGTCGAGCGAGACGATGATGCCGCGCGACTGGGGATGAATCATCGGTACGCCGCCGTTGTCGAAGATCGAGAGCTCCCCGTCGGGCAGTTCTTGGGCATCGTGCTGGTAGGCGGTCGAGGTCCCGGCCTCGAGCGTGTACGTGCTGTGCTTGCCGCCGATCTGCGCCGTGACCTGGCCGGTCTTCGGGTCGAGCACGTACAGAGCGGAGGTGTTGCGCGAAGAGACCAGGAAGCTGCCGTCGGCGCGCTGCTGCACCGAGTTGATGTGGAAGTAGTCGAACGGCCATTCGTCGGTGCTCGAGGAGCCAGAGGAGTAGGACTGCGAGGGGGAGACGTGGTCGACGGAGTGCCACTCGCGGCGCACGAGCCCTGTCGCGAGGTCGACTTCCTGGAAGACGCCGTCGGTGAGCGCGCCTTCACGCGGGCCGCCCACCTTGGAGAGGTCGCAGTGGATCGGGTCGAACACCGTGAACAGGGCCGTATCGGAGCCGGTCAGGTGGAAGTCGTGAAGGTCGGTGTGGTAGCCGTTGCCGGCGCGCACGTGAAAGAGCGTGCGATAGGAGGAGTCCGCGACGATCTCTTCCCCTTCGCCGAAGCCCTGCGGCGGGATGTAGCCCTGCCACCAGCTCAGCACCGGCCGGCCGCCGTAGCGCTGCACCTGCAGGTTCGTCGCCTCCGTGCCGGCGGGCAGCGGATGAAACCAGACGAGCGCGCCGGAGCTGTCGAAGATCATCGGCCCGTCCTGGCCTGGGCCGGAGTAGGGGGCGGCGAACACGTCGCCCGGGGCCTGCTGCGGCGAGGAGGCGCTGACCGTCACGACCGGCGCCCTCATGCCCGGCTGGGAGCGAAACGTCTGCACTTCGCCGGCCTTGCCCGGGGATTTGGCGGTCGGCTTGGCGTACGGGAGCGGGTCGCGGCGCGCGACGGTGAACGAGAAGGAGAAGGGGTGGCTCCCGGCCGCCGTCGAGATCTGCCCGCGCACGTCCACGTTCTCGCCTTCCGCAAGCGGGCTCTTCAGGACGAAGCTGGCGCCGTCGCCCTGCGAGTAGGGCTCGAGGCGCCCTGCGTGCGCGTGCGTGATCGAGCCGTTGACGCTGACGTTCGAGATCGTGCTCGCGGGGGAGCCGAGCAGGCTGATCTGGGTGTACGGCGAGGCGTCGGCCGAGCCCGGCAGCGGGGAGACGGTGAGCGGCGTGCCGGGCAGCGCCGCCGAGGCGTTCAGTTGCGCCGGTATGCAGAGCGGCGCGAGCCCCCCGCGTTTGGCGGCGCCCCTGTGTGCGAGCACGCGCTGGCCGCCGAAGCCCGCGAGCGCCAGCACGATCGCGGTGGCGCTCAATACGCGCGGTCTGATCGCGGCGGCGCGCAGGCGGGCGCGGCGCGTCGAGGATGAGCGCGCCTGGCCCGCGCCGCCGCTTGAGGTCGCGCTCATCCTTTTATCGTCTTCGAGCTCGCCAGCACTTTGCCTTCGGAGTCGAGCGCCTGCGCCTGAACGTACGCGGCGGCGGGGATCGACACGTTGCTCTCGAAGCCCGCCTTCGCGACGGTGGCGGCGGGGCGCAGCTGGGAGGGGCTTTGGCCTGAGAGCACGCGCCAGGATGCCAGGGCGGTCGCGCCGTTCCAGCTCATGTAGACGGTGGTCTGCCTTCTGGAGAGGATCGCGAGGCATGCCGGTTCTCCGGGCTTGGGGTGCGCGCAGACCGGTTCGTTTGCGGCCTGCGTGCTCGCGGCGATCGCGGGCGCTTGACTGGGCGTGGCGGTCCAGGGGTAGCGGTAGACGCGATAGCTCATCTCGCCGTTGGGGAACTGGCCGTCGAAGACGATCTTGCCGGCCGAGTCGAATTCGGTGAAGTTCGGCTCCCCGCCCCAGCCGATCATGCGGTCCCCGCCCGCAAGCAGCTGCACGTCGCCCTGGCTGCCGGTCTGCAGGGGCCCGCTCGTGCGCACGAACGACTGTGCGAGCGTCGCCGTGTGGGTCTTGTAGTCAAGGTTGACGATCTCCCCGCGCGCCGGCGGCTTGATCTGCGGCGTGCCCTCGTCGTCGAACACGCTGAGCTGCCCGCTCGAGAGCATGCGCGCGTGGTGCTGGTAGGCGAACTGCGCGCCCGGGCCGAGCGCGAAGCTCGAGCGCTTGCCCCCGAGTCGCCAGACGATCGCGCCGGTATGGGCGTCGAGCTTGTACACGCCCCACGTGTTGCGCGCCGAGATCAAGAAGTCGCCTTCGCCCAGCAGCTGGACCGAGTTGAGGTGGAAGTAGTCGTAGGGGGTTCTCGCGACGGTCGGAGCCTTGGAGTAGGACTCGGATACGTCGACGTTGCCGAGCGCGTGCCATTCCCACATGACGAGGCCCGTGTGGATGTCGATCTCCTGGACCGCGCAGTCGATCGCGATGCCATCGGGCGTCCCCCCCGCGCTCGACAGGTCGGCCTCCACAGGGCTGTAGGCGGTGATCAGGGCGGCGCCGTTCGGCAGGACGGTGAGCTCGTGCTCGTCCGCCCGCAATCCGTTGCCCGCCCTCACGACGGCGATCGTCTTGTAGGCGCTGTTCGCGATCACGTCTTCGCCGAGGCCGAAGCCGAGGCTGATCGTGTGGCCCTGCCACCACGTCAAGACGCTCTTGCCACGGTAGCGCTGCACCTTGAAGTCGGCTGCGTCCTCGCCGGCGCCGACCGGCCTGAACCAGACCATGTGCCCTGAGGTATCGAAGATCATCGGCCCGTACTGCCCCGGCCCCTGGAATGGCGCGGCGAACACGTAGCCCGGCGCAGGCGTCCCCGACGCCTGGTCAATCGTGACTGTCGGCGGATGGAGGGCGGGCTCGGAGGCAAAGGCCTGCACGTCGGCCGCGGTGCCCGGGGTCGTGGGAAACGCTTCGTGGCTGACGGCCACGGGGACGGCAACCGTGAAGCTGTCCGACAGCGAGCGGCGCCTTCCTTCGGGGAGCCGCAGCGTGGCGTGCACGCTGACGTGCTCGCCGGGCGAAAACGGGCGCTTGACGACGAAGCTCGCGCCGAGCGCCGATACGTAGGAGCGCAGCCGGCCTGGGTGGCGTCCGGTCGAGGAGCCGACGACCGCGATGTGCGTGAGGTCTCGGGCGCGGGCCCCGAGGAAGCTGATCTGCGTCCCGGGCAACGCCGCGATCGTGCCGTTCAGCGGCGAGATCGTCACGATCGGCGGACGGCTGCGCGGAGCGACCGCCGCCGCCGGCAACAGCGCTGAGAGCGCGATCGGCAGCAGGACGGAGAGGATCGGCCTGCGCAGGCGTTGGGTCATCTCTTGTTTGGGTTTGCTCTCGTTGGTCTCAGATACGGGCACGATGGACTGGCGCGGTCAGCCAAGACCGTGTGGATCCCATCGACCCTGGCGTGGGTCCTAACAAACCGTCAACATCTCGCAACCTCGCAAGTTGTCCCGCGAACATAAGAACTTGCGAAGCGAGCTCGAGATTCGGCGAGCTCGGCGGTCGTCGTCTACCGCGTGGCGCCGCCCGCAGCGGCGGACTTCGCCGATGACGGGGCCGGGACCGAGCTTACGACGGCTGAGGCGCCGAGCGCCTGGCCGGAGGCGTCGAGCGCCCTGACCTGGTAGTAGGGGCCGGGGCTCCTCGTGGAGATCGCGGTCTGAAAGCCCTGGCGCGCCACCGGCTGGCCGGAGGGCGTGAGGCTGCTCTGGCTCGCGCCCGCCAGCAGCTGCCAGGCAGAGACCTGTGTCGCGCCGTTCCAGCTCACGTACAGAGCCGTCGGGCCGCCATGGGCGCCGCGCTTGGCAAGGAGCGAAGGACTGGTTTCGGGCAGCCCGACCCAGGGCTCCCGGAAGGCGCGATAGGACTCGTCCGGCCCGGGCATGTAGCCCTCGTACAGCAGCTCGCCGGAAGCGGTGTATTCCGAGAAGAAGGGCAGCTGGCCCCAGCCGATGAAGACGTTGCCGCCCGGCTCCATCTCGAAGTTGCCCTGGCTTTCGGCCAGCTTCGGGTGGGGCAGCAGGTATTCGTGGACGACCGACGCCGTATGGCGCGTCCAGTCCAACGAGAGCAACAGCCCGCGCGACTGCTTGCCGACCGCCGGCCCCGCCTCGTCGTCGAACAGGCTGACCTCGTTTGCGCCCTGCAGGCGCACGTCGTGCTGCCAGGCAAAGCGCGCGCCGCGCCCGAGCGTGAACGTCGAGCGCTTGCCGCCCAGGGTGGCGAGCACGGCGCCGTTGCTCTGGGGGGAGGCGCGGTCGATCCAGTAGGCCGCCCACGTGTTGCGCGAGGAGACGACGAGGTTGCCCGACGGTTCGATGAAGATCGAGTTCAGGTGGTAGGGGTTCCAGGTCGTCTTGCCCGTGAACAGCGACTCGTAGGAGTCGCGCAGCGGGATGTGGTGCAGCGGGTCCCAGCTCCAGACGATCTGGCCGGTCTTGATTTCGATCTCGAAGATGACCTGGTCGTATACCTCGCCGCGTGCGGGTCCTTTGCAGCAGCCCTTCAGGTCGACGGGCACGGCTCTGCCGGCGATCACATACGCGTCTCCCTGGGGCGTGATCTGGATTTCGTGGAGGTCGAGCGAGTAGCCCCTGGGGGCCTGCACGGTTGCGATCGTCCGGTAGTGCTGGTTGACGATCATCCACTCGCCGCTGCCGGTCGCCTGCGGCGTGAGGTAGCCCTGCCACCAGACGAGAACCGGCTGGCCTTCGTAGGTGGCGGTCGTGAAGTCGTTGGCGGTCAGCTGGCCCGCGTTTGCGCCCAGCTTGACGTGGCCGCGCAAGGGGTCCTGCCAGACGAGATTCCCGTTCGCTTCGAAGATCTCGGGGCCGGGCTGGCCGACGAACGGTTCGCTGCGCGCGAAGTCCATCTGGGGCGCGATGAAGATGTAGCCGGGCGCCTGCAGGGCGCTTGGCGAGGCGCCGACGGGCACGGCGATCGCCGGTGGGGCAAGCGCCGTGTCGGACGCAAAGCTCAGCTGGCCGAGAGCGGCGCTCGACTTGCTGGGCTTGCTCGTCCGGCTGGAGGCGCTGGGAGTGGACGACTTGGACGTGGAGGCGGCGGTCGCGGTCGAACGCGTGGTGGCGGCCGATGTGGCGGGCAGCACGAGCAAGGCCAGCGTCAGCGCGCCGGCCGTCGCGACGCGTCCGCGCAGGTATCCCGTTCTCGTCCTCATGACTTCGCTCTCAACTCGCTTCCCCATCGACTCGCTCCCCCTCGACTCGCTTCCCCCTCAACTCGCTCAGAAGACCGGAGACTCGGTGTAGCGGCCGAATACTTGCTGCAGGGACTCGACGATCTCGCCCTCGCTGGCGCGCGCGCGGGCGCAGTCGATCAGCGGGTCCATCAGGTTGCGCTCGCCGGCGGCGGCCTCGCGCAGGCAAGCAAGCGAACCCTCTACCCGCTCGCTGTCGCGTTTCGCTCTGGATGCCTGCAGGCGGCCGAGCTGCTTGCGTTCCAGGGCGGGGTCGATGCGCAGGATCTCCGTGTCGCCCTCCTCTCCCTCGCGGAAGCGGTTGACGCCGACGACGATCCGCCTGCCGGAGTCGATCTCGCGCTGCAGGGCGAACGCGGCGTCGGCGATCTCGCGCTGGGGGTAGTTGCGCTTGACCGCCTCCACCATCCCGCCGAGCTCGTCGATCTTGGCGAAGTACTCGTAGCAGCGGCGCTCCATCTCGTCGGTGAGGGCCTCGACGTAGTAGGAGCCGCCGAGCGGGTCGACCGTGGAGGCGACGCCGGTTTCGTGCGCGATGATCTGCTGGGTGCGCAGCGCGATCCGCACGGCATCCTCGGTGGGCAGCGCGAGCGCCTCGTCGTAGGAGTTGGTGTGCAGCGACTGGGTGCCCCCGAGCACGCCCGCGAGCGCCTCGACGGTGGTGCGCACGATGTTGTTGAGCGGCTGCTGGGCCGTCAGCGACGCGCCGGCGGTCTGGGTGTGGAAGCGCATCAGCAGCGAGCGCTCGCTGGAGGCCATAAACGTTTCCCTCATCTCCCTCGCCCAGATGCGCCGCGCCGCGCGGTACTTGGCGATCTCCTCGAACAGGTCGATCTGGGCGTTGAAGAAGAAGGAGAGGCGAGGCGCGAACTCGTCGATGTCGAGACCCCGCTCGATCGCCTGCTCGACGTAGGTGAGCCCGTCCTTGAGCGTGAAGGCGAGCTCCTGCTGGGCCGTGGAGCCGGCCTCCCTGATGTGGTAGCCGGAGATCGAGATCGGGTGCCAGCGGGGCATGTGGTGGGTGCACCACTCGATCATGTCCCCGCACAGGCGCATCGCGGGGTCGATCGGAAAGCACCACTCCTTCTGGGCGATGTACTCCTTGAGGATGTCCGCCTGGATCGTGCCGGACAGGCGCTCACGCCCGACCGGGTGGTGGGGACCGACCCCGTTTTCGGCCTTCGTCTCGGCGGCGACGACGAAGTAGGCGAGCATGATCGCGGCGGGGGCGTTGATCGTCATCGAGACCGACACCTCGCCGAGGTCGATCCCCGAGAAGAGCGTCTGCATGTCCTCGAGCGTGTCGACGGCGACGCCCTCCCTGCCGACCTCCCCGAGCGAGCGGGGGTGGTCCGAGTCGTGGCCCATCAGGCTCGGCATGTCGAAGGCCGTGGAGAGGCCTGTCTGGCCGTGGTCGAGCAGGTAATGGAAACGTTTATTCGTCTCCTCCGAGGTGCCGAACCCCGCGAACTGGCGCATCGTCCACAGCCGCCCCCTGTACATCGACTCGTACGGCCCGCGCGTGTACGGGTAGGCGCCGGGCGCGCCGATCGGGTCGTGCTCGCCTCCGATGCCGGCGGGGAGGTCCTCGTGCGTGTAGAGCTCGCGGACGGGCTCGCCCGAGAGCGTGTGCGACGGGGGTCCGTCTGGGGTTGGCTGGCGGGGGCGCTTCAAGGTTGGGCGCAAGATATCTGTATTAGGCTGCGCGCCTGCCAGTCACCACCTACCGAAAGGGAGCAGAGATGAACAAGAGCCAGCTGGTCGAGGCGATCGCCGCCGACAGCGGTCTCACCAAGGCGGATGCAGCGCGCGCCGTGGAGTCGTTCGTGGGTACCGTCGGCAAGAGCTTGAAGAAGGGCGAGGAGGTCGTGATCACCGGCTTCGGCAAGTTCTCTGTGGTCAAGCGCGCCGCGCGTCAGGGCGTCAACCCGCGCACGGGCGAGAAGGTCAAGATCAAAGCGTCCAAGGCGCCGAAGTTCACGGCGGGTGCGAGCCTGAAGCAGACCGTGAGCCCCAAGAAGTAGGGGCCGGACGTGGCGCTCGTCGAGCTCGAGGAGCGGCTTGCGTTCCTGGCGCGCAACATGGGCACGCTCGAGCTCGACGGGGAGCCCGTGTACGAGAGCATCCTCGGCATCTACGGCCTCGCCGAGCTGCCGATCAGGTTCGGGGCCTCTCCATGAAGGCGGTGATCCTGGCCGGCGGGCGCGGCTCGCGCCTGGCCGAGGAGACGGCGACGCGGCCGAAGCCGATGGTCGAGATCGGCGGCAAGCCGATGCTGTGGCACATCATGAAGATCTACGCCGCCCACGGCATCGACGAGTTCGTGATCTGCCTCGGCTACAAGGGCTACCTGATCAAGGAGTACTTCGCCAACTACTACATGCACACGTGCGACGTCTCGTTCGACCTGGCGAACGGCGCGATGGAGGTACACCGCTCCCAGGCAGAGCCGTGGCGCGTGACGCTCATCGACACGGGCGATGAGACGATGACGGGCGGGCGCCTCGAGCGCGTGCTCCCGTATGTGGGCGACGAGGAGTTCTGCTTCACCTACGGCGATGGGGTCGGAAACGTTGATATCACGGCGCTCATCTCGTTCCATCGCGCCCAGGGTGCGCTCGCGACGGTCACCGCCGTGCAGCCGCCGGGCCGCTTCGGCGCGCTGGGCATCGACGGGGACCGGGTCCGCCGCTACGAGGAGAAGCCGCGCGGTGACGGGGCCTGGATGAACGGGGGCTTCTTCGTGCTCTCTCCGCAGGTGGGCCGCTACCTCGACGGCGAAGAGACCTTCTGGGAGCAGGCGCCGATGCGCTCGCTCGCCGCCGACGGCCAGCTCGCCTGTTATCGCCACGACGGCTTCTGGCAGGCGATGGACACGTTGCGCGACCGCAACCGGCTGGAGGAGCTGTGGTCTTCGGGCGAAGCGCCCTGGCGTGTGTGGGAGTGAACGAGTGAGCGCGGGCGTCGAGCGCTACCTCAGAATGATCGATCGGCCGGAGTGCGCCAAAGCGGGAAAGATTGGTGGTCTAAAGCGCAAGTGAGCTATGGTCCAAAGCGTAAGTAAATTTTGGTCCAAAGCGATAGCAAAATGTGGTCTAAAGCGCTAACATAGCTCTGTGTCCGGGCGGAGCTATATGGGCAGACTGGTCGACCAGCCCCTGTGCGAGCTGTTCGCCGAGCTGCCCGCGCTGATGTTGACCGGGCCGCGTGCCGCCGGCAAGACGACGACGGTCGAACGCCTCGCCACGACCGTTGTGCGCCTTGACAGCGAGCAGGAGGCCGCGCCGTTTCGCGACGATCCCGATGCCGCGTTGCGGTCACTGTCCGAGCCGGTGCTGCTCGATGAGTGGCAGACCGTGCCCGGCGTGCTCGGCGCGGTCAAGCGAGCGGTCGACCTGGGCTCTGGCGCCGGCCGCTTCCTCATCACCGGCAGCGTCCATGGACGCCTCGACTCCCCAACATGGCCGGGGACCGGGCGGATCGTCCATCTGCGAATGTGGGGTCTAACCGAGCGCGAGATACTCGGTAGCGTCGGCGGGCCGTCCTTCCTCGAGAAGCTGGCACGGGCGGACGTGTCCGAGTTCGGGACGCCGGCCGAGGTTCCCGATCTGCTCGGCTACATCGAGCTTGCGCTGCGCGGCGGATATCCCGAGCCTGTGTTGGGCCTGGGGGCCGGCGCGCGCTCTCGCTGGCTACAGAGCTATCTGGACGAGTTGTTCACTCGCGACGCCAAGAGCCTGGACGGCGCTCGCGACCCGGGCACGCTGCGGCGCTATTTCGAGGCGCTTGCCGTCAATACCGCCGGTATTGCCACCGAGAAGACCATCTACGACGCCGCCGGTGTCAGTCGCCCGACCGCAGCGGCCTACGAGCGCCTGCTCACCAACCTGTTCGTGGTCGACGTGCTACCCGCCTGGAGCACGAACCGGCTCTCGCGTCTGGTCAAGGCCGGCAAGCGCTACCTCACCGACACATCGCTGATCGCGGCCACCCTCGGCCTCGACGAGCAAGCGGTGATCCGCGACGGGGGGGTGCTCGGTCGCCTGATCGAGACGTTCGTGCTCGCGCAGATCAGACCCGAATTGGAGCTCACCGCATTCAAACCACGCCTGCACCACCTGCGCGAGAAGAACGGCCGTCACGAGATCGACCTCGTCGCCGAGATGCCTGCCGGCAACGTCGTGGCGGTAGAGATCAAGTCCTCCGCGGCGCCCAAGCGAGCAGACGCCAAGCATCTGGAGTGGCTGCGGGACCAGCTCGGCCAGCGCTTCCTCGCGGGCGCCGTCCTACACACCGGCCCCCGTCCCTTCCGGCTCTCCGAGCGCATCTTCGCGCTGCCGATCTGCGTGCTGTGGGGATGAGCGAAATGCGCGTTGACCCAGCGTTCTGGAACGGCCGGCGCGTGCTCGTGACCGGCCACACGGGCTTCAAGGGCGCGTGGCTGTCGCTGTGGCTGTGCTCGCTCGGGGCGCGCGTGACGGGGCTCTCGTGCGGCGCGCCGAGCGAGCCTTCGCTGTTCGAGCTGGCCCGCGTGGGGGGGGACATGGATGACCGCAGCGCCGACGTCCGTGACGAGCGCGCGGTGGTCGCAGCGATCGCGGACGCCCAACCGGAGCTCGTCATCCACATGGCCGCGCAGTCGCTCGTGCGCCGGTCGTTTGCCGAGCCGCGCGAGACCTACGAGACGAACGTGATGGGCACCGTGAACGTGCTCGAGGCCGTGCGCCTTACCGAGTCGGTGCGAGCGGTGGTCGTGGTGACCTCCGACAAGTGCTATGAGAACCGCGAGTGGGAGTGGGCCTATCGCGAGCACGAGCCGATGGGGGGCCACGATCCGTACTCGAGCTCCAAGGGCGCCGCCGAGCTCGTCACGGCCGCCTATCGCGACTCGTTCTTCTCGGGATCCGACAGCGCCCGCATCGCCTCCGCGCGCGCCGGCAACGTGATCGGCGGCGGCGACTGGGGCGAGGACCGCCTGCTGCCGGACGCGGTGCGCGTGGCCGGCGGGAGCGCGCCGGCGCCGCTGCAGGTCCGCAACCCGCACGCGGTGCGTCCCTGGCAGCACGTGCTGAACCCGCTGCTGGGCTACCTGACGCTGGCGCAGCGGCTGCTGGAGGACCCGGACGCCTGCGGGGCGTGGAACTTCGGCCCGCCGCAGGCCGACGCGCGCACCGTGGGGGACGTGCTCACGCGCCTGCGGGAGC
>DAHUYZ010000064.1 GCA_027306855.1 Solirubrobacterales bacterium
CACCTGGTAGACGAGCCGGTGCTCCTCGGTGATGCGCCGCGACCAGGCACCAGCAATTCCGTACTTGAGCGCCTCGGTGAGCCAGGCTGGGTTTGACGGGGGCTCTGTTTCGTGGATTCGTCCGCGAGAAGGGAGAGCCTTCTGTCATGTCAAGAGTGCGACCTCGATTGCCGCTGCGCTCATGAACGGTCATGATGGCGTCGTGGGCTTCCTCGAGTACGCGTCGCTGCGGATCGGCTCTCGTCGATGAAGCGTCACCCCGCTCTTGCTCCACTGTCACGTGACCACCATCATGCGCTGGTGATCGCAATGGCGCTCTCCCGAGCAACCGATGCGACCGTCCAGTCCTCCGCGATGCTGTTCGCCGACTTCATCCGCGAGCACGAGGCACGCCATTTCGCGCTCGAGGAATCGCTCTTGCTGCCAGCCCTTGCACCGGGAGAGCGAGGAGCGTCGCTCGTCGAACGTGTGCTCGCCGACCACAGTTTCTTGCGCGATGAGGCAGAGCAGCTGAGGCTCGCACGGACGGCGCCCAGCGCCGAACAGCTGCACTCGCTTGGAGCACGGCTGCGTGCGCACGTGCAACTGGAGGAGCGCGAGCTGTTCCCGTACCTCGAAGAATCGCTCGACGGCAGGACCCTCGAACGGATCGGAAGGGAGCTCGAGTCGCGCCTTCGGTAGACCTGCATCGAGTCCGTCTACGGCATCAGCGTCAAGACGCTTGCGCCGCCAGCCATCCCAGCAGCTCGACGGTCGCGGCATCAGTGCGAAGCATGTCGGGTTCGGCCTGATGCGCGGACATGTCGCTGCCGTCCCACGCCTTTAGGTACAGGCCGGTGGGGGGGTCGAGCGCGTTGGCTTGCGCTTCTTGGGCGAAGTGCAGCGCCATCGGCGTCCAGCGCGCGTCGCCGGTTTGATTGCCATAGACGAGCATCCAATGCAGGTAGATCGCATCGAACTGCGGGCCCATGTTCAGGCGGTAAGCGAAGCGCTCATACGCGGCGTCGGCCAGTCGGGAGGCTTGAGCGCAGTACGGGCTGCCAGCGCCGAGCAGGACGCACAGCAGCTCCTTGGCCTCGATCTCGGGTCCCGCCACGTAGGGCATCGGCGTAGAGTCCTGCTGCGTCCTGAAGTACAGGCCGTCGGGACCGGCGAAGTTGGCATCGCCCCAGCCGAGAAACTTCTCGACGCTGGTCAGATCGGACGACGCCATGTTCCGATCGGCCTGTGCCGCCGCCCCGGGCGCCGACCTGGCGTTCGTCTGCCACGCCTGCGCGAGCAGCGCCCCCAACAGCGAGCCGGCGGCCAGCGCCTCGCCGGACTTCTGACCGGATGGAGTGTGGTCGGTGTTCCACCACAGGCCGCCGCCGGCGCTGTCCCAGCCGCGACGCACGATGAAGTCAAAGGCGCTCTGGGCGTCGTGCAGCAGTCGAGGAGCGCCGAGAGCCCCATAGGCGTCCATGAACGCGATGCCCCACCAGGCGTTGTCGTCGAACCACGTGTTCGCCGGCCCGCGGTCGCCTGGGTAGGGCGCAAAACCACCCATCGCGGCATCCCAGTAGGCCTCGGCGCCTCCGTATACGGCCACGTCTCTCACGCCACGGCGCCGCCCCGCGCGGGAAGGCGGCTGGACGGGAGGACGGGTCCCCTCGGCAAACGCCAAGAGCGCAGCGCGATTGGCGGACGTCGGATCGGCGACCGCGATCGCCGACAGCGCCTCGAACAGCGGCACCGCCCCCCAGATGGTGGCAAGCGGATACCGGCTATGGACGCGCAGCCGCTCGTCGTACCAGACGAGAGGGACGTTGTGATGGCCGTTCCAGAGCCCGTGCGAGTCATCCTTGAACGCCCGCCGCGCGCCCAGGGCGCCCTGCTCGGCCGCCACCAGGAAGCTCGACCTCGGCGACGACAGCGCCGTGGCGGTAATCCAGACCCAAGCAAAGCAGCAGGTCGCCACGATCGCGACAGCCTGTCGGCGGTACATGATCTTGCGCAGCCTATCTCAACAGCGCCAGCGGGCGAGGCCGGGCGTGCTCAGGACGGTGTCGTCGTCCTGGACGATGAACGCCTCGTATGGGTGGATGTGCTGTGCCGCCCAGGCGGCGCCGGCGCGTCCCATTGCGAAGACGGCGGTCGCGTAGGCGTCGGCGGTGGCGAGCTTCCCGGCGCCGACGATGGTGACCGAGCTGACGCCGGTCGCCGCCGCGTTCGTGTATGGATCGACGATGTGCTGACCGCGAGCGTACGTGGCTGACGTCGCGATCGCGCCTTCGCTCATGGCGAGCACGACGGCGACGCTGTCCGGCCGGGAGGGGTGCTGAATGCCCATACGCCAGTGCGGCGCGCCATCGGGATGGCCCTTCAGGCGCATGTCGCCGGCCGCCTCGGCGCAGTAGTTGCGCGCGCCGGCCCGCTCGAGGATCCGCGCGACGCCGTCGATGGCCCAACCCTTGACGAACCCCGAGGGGTCGACTGCCGGCCGCTCTCCGTCGCCGCCCGGACGGGGACATACGTCGCTCCATACCGCGGCCGCACAGTGGTCGAAGTACCCGTCGGTTGCACGGCGCAGACGCTCGCAGCGCTCGAGCACGGAACGGACCGCGGGCGAGCAGCGGTCGAGCTCGAGCTCACCGCGGTTCAGTCGCGAGATCTCGCTGTCGGGCCGGTAGGTGCTGAAGATCGCGTCGATCTGGCGCAACCAGTTAAAGGACCGCTCCAGCGCCGAGTCCTCTACATCCTCGTCGTAGACGTCGAGGACGATCGGCATCCCCATGATCTGCTCGACGCGATGAAGACGCGCCGGCAGAGGGTCGTGCGTCACGCCCCGGGCAGATGAGCCTTTGCCATCGCGCTTGCGAGCGAAGCCTCGAACGCGGTCGTCGTGAGTGACGCACCGGAGACCTTGTGCACTCCGCGAACGCTCTGCGCCTGAAGCGCCTCGCGGTCGAGGATCGGAACGGCGTGGCGGTCGATCTGCTTTGACCGTGGCCGGTCCATCGGTGCGCTCGCCGATACCTTCGTGATGCGCTTCCCGACGACCGTGATCGTGACCTGCACCGGGCCGTAGGACTGGTGCACGGCCGCCCCGACATAGGTCTGTGCCGCCGCCTCTGCGATGGCCGGGAACGCCATCGCCGCGGCGCCGATGAATATTGGCAGGGTGCGGTTCACGAGATCTCCTCCCTCGGTCTCTATGCAGCCAGAGCGAAACGCTCGCTGTGGATCCTATTAGACGCAACCCCTACCCCGCTCAGGCTCGCACGAACATGGCTCATCATCGCGGGCGGGCCGCACAGATAGACCTCGCGTTCAGCGATGTCCGGGATCAAGTCCTGCAGGTGCTCGCTGGAGAGCAGGCGTGCGCTATCGGGGCTCTCGTGGTCGCCGACGACGTTGACGATCACGGCGCCCGAGCTGGCGAGCTCGTCTGCCAGTACGAGATCCTGCTCGCGCAGCACACGGTGGATCAGCGTCACCGCCAGCCCGCGCTCCAGCAGCTCGTCGAGCATCGCGCGCAGCGGCGTGAGGCCAATCCCGCCGGCGATCAGCGCCACACGCTCGCGGCGGACGAGCGCCGGCGTGAACGTGCCGAACGGTCCCTCCGCGATCACGGCGGTCCCCGGCCGCAACTCCCCCAGCCGCCCGCTGAAGCCGCCGACGTCCTTGACGGTTATACGCAACCGATGCGCGCCCGGCGGCGCGGACAGCGAGAACGGGTGGGCCTGCCACCAGCGCCCCCGCGAGAGAAAACGCCACAGGAAGAACTGCCCGCCGTGGGCGTTCAGTCGATCCAGGTTGCGACCCGCTATGTAGATCGAGACGACGTCCGGTGACTCGCGACGCACCTCGACGACTCGCAGCCGGTAGCGCAGGTAGTGGCGCATGGGTGCGATAACCCGGAAGGCGATCACCAGCACGACCGTCGCGGCATACAGCGCATACCAGTAGTCGCGCTGGGTGGCGTTGGCGGAGAACTCGTTGCCCGTCGGGATCTGATGGAAGTAGGCGAGCAGGATCGCCGCGTACACGCTGAGGTGCAGCATGTACCAGGCCTCGTACGCCAGCCGCCGGCGCACGATCACGAGCGAGCTGACGAGGACCCCGATCAAGAGCCCGGTGCCGGCCGTCGCGGTGACCATCCCGGGGTAGCTGTCGAACAGTTCGCTGATCTGACTACCTACCGACAATTCCGAGGTCATCGCGTAGCCGACAACGATCAACGGTACGTGAGCTACGACCAGGCTCACAGCCACCTTCCCGTTGCGGCGGTGCCAGACCGTGAGCCGGTCGAAGCCGACGCGGCGCTCCAGCCACGGGATGCGAGCCAGCATCAGAACCTGCAACAGCACCAGATAGGTGCCTATGAGCGCAGTGAGGCGTCCGAGGCTGGTGAGCAGGCCGCCGAGGGTGCCACTGAGGCTGATCCCTCCGCCGTGCACCCACAGCCACACGACTACGACGCCGTTGCCGAATGCGGCCAGCCACAGCAACCACACCGTCAGTGTTCGTCGTCGCGGCTCCAGCGCCGGACCGCGAAGCGCGTCCCTCGCTGCGTCGGCGACTGCCATTTGCGACGCACCATACCGGCTGTGTGAGCGCGACTCAATCCCGGTAGGCTTACGGGCGTGATGGGGGGTCCATCGTGACGGGGGCTCGCGTTTGGCGCCGGCAAGCCGCTATCGCTTGCGCGATCTCATGCCTGGCGACCGGCATTCTCGCGGCGAGCGCCGGCGCGTCCGGCCTGCACTGGTCGGCGCCCACCGGTATCGCCGAGCCCGAAGGCATGAGCGGGGCGCCGTTGCAGGCGATCTCGTGCCCGACGAGCAGCCTGTGCGTCGCCGGTGGCCCGCGCTTCCTCGTGACCTCCACCGATCCTGCCGCGGGCGCTGCGTCGTGGCAGCCGGTGATCGCCCCGGCACCGGTCTGTGCGCTACCCACAGGCCCAACTCCCGGGGGTTACTTTTGCCCTACGGCGCCCTCATCGGTTACGACGCTCGACATCCAGAGCCTGTCGTGCCCATCCATGTCGCTCTGTGTCGCCGCGGGCGGCAACGGCGGCCCGAGGATGCCCAACGAGATACTGATCTCGACCGACCCCACCGGCGGACCGAGCGCCTGGAAGCTGATGAGCCTGCCGGGAAACGGAGGGATCCGGAGCGTGTCGTGCACCCCAACCCCGATGTGTGTCGCGATCTCAGGCAAGAACGACGTCCTCACCACCACGAATCCAACCGGCGGACCAAGTGCGTGGGAGACGACCGACGTGTATCCGTACGCGCCCACGAGCATGACCATGCCGAACGCGGTGGCGTGCGTACCAGGTCTCTGCACGATCGCCGGCGAAGACGGCTACATCCTCGCGGCAACCGACCCCACGCAGGGACTTGCCGCGTGGATCGGCAATCAGATCGAATCCCGGTCGCCTCTCTCTGGGGTCGCGTGCGTGTCGAACAAGCTCTGTGTCGCGTACGAGTACGGCTTCATCATGAGCTCGACTCACCCCGCGCGCGGCAGCGGCGGCTGGCGCCTAGGCTCGGTCGTGCACGGGTCTCGCACGTTGACACCACTCGACTCAGCGACGTGCACGCCAACCGGGTTCTGCGCGATCGCCGGCGGCGAATATCGCCGTTCCGGCATCATCATCACCAACACCAACCCGGCGCGACACCCGCGATCGTGGAAGCAAGCGCGCGTCGACAAGACACTCATCACCACGATCGCCTGCCCCACGAGCGCGCTCTGCGTAGCGGCTGACGAGCACGGAAACATACTCACCGCACACCCGTAGGCCACTGGTAGTCGGGTGCGCAGGCTCAGCGCATGTGGGGATCGACGCGAGGCTCGAGGAAGCTAACCGGAGGCGCAAGATCAGCCCTCTACAGCGGCGGGACCTGGTTGTTGACCTGAGTGCCGTGATACAGGTGGTCCTGGTCTTTGCAGGCGGGCGGAAAGAAGAACTGGACGCTGTCGCTGCGCACGCCGTTGTAGCTGGCGTAGAGGGTCGCGCGACCGTGGGTTCCGACCTTGCAGCTGGGGTCGCTGCTGCTCGTCACGCGCACAATGATCTTCATGATGTTGCCGGGATAGCCCCACATCGACGCGTAGTGCGAGTGGTAGACCAAGTGGTGAGCGACCGACATGACGATAGTGCCACGCCGATCCTGCTGGCAGATGACCCCCGAGACGGTGTTCGCTTCGAGGTTTATGTTTCCATGACCCTTGGCAAAGCTGCTTTCTCCGCTGTAGGAGCCCGTATGAAAGCCCCATGGGGGTATCCCGTAGACGGTCGGAATCTGCGAGCAGGACGTGGCGGCACCGGCCGAGTCCGCTGCCCACGACACGCAGCAGACCGCCAGCGCCAGCACTGCGAGCGTCGTTCTGGAGTTGGTGGTCATCTTGGCTCCTTTGACGGTAGCCGCGCACCGCGACTGAACGACCATGCCCTCAACGGGAGGTCGCATGATCGCCAGTCGCGATACAGACATGGATCACGCTATGCGCATCAGGTCAGTACGAGGCTTTTGGACGATGCTCAGTCTATTGATCAATCTCATTTTTTGGCTTGCCGAGCGACGGGTTCGTCGGCAGCGCGATCGCTCACCAGCCCCTCCGGCGCGCGAGCATCGTCGCTACCGGAGAGATCCGGTCCCCGGACGCCTGCGAACGCGCGTGGGCATCTCGCGACGGCGGCGTGCGGCTGCGCCGTCCGCGCAGCACACGGCCGAGCACACGCGGGCGCGGATACGCGCGAGCGGCCCAACCCCGCTCCGGGAGTGTTCGGCTATCACGAGGTCTTCCACGCGCTCGTGATCGTTGCGGCCGCGCTGCACTACGCGGTCATCGCCTTCGCCGTGCTGCCGCGCGCCTGAGCCTCGACCCGCGAAGCGAGGAGTCCATCCGTGCGGCGCGGTGGCAGCGTCCTCGTCAACCAGAGAAGCACCGTGACGGCCACCCAGGTGAGCGACCCGACCGATGAGTGCGCGACCTCGACAAGCGTGCTCTCACCGACCGCGACGACCACGATCCCAAGACCGGCCTGTAGCAGGAGAAGGATCAACACCGCCACCACCGCTCGTTCGATCGGCGCGACCCCGGCCCTCGCGCGACGGCCGCGCCAGAGCACGACGATCGCGACGAGGAGCACCGCGCCCGCCCAGGCGCGGTGAGCCATGTTGAGCACCGCGTGGTGCCCGAGCGAGGGCAGCAGGAGCACTGCGGCCATCGGCCACAGAAGCCCGCGCTCATGCCGCCGCGCGCGCCGACCCTCATGCTCGTTTGCGGGCGGAGACGAACTGCGCTAAGCCGGCCACGCGCCGATCGACGTCTGTGAGGCCGCGCTCGCGCAGCGCGCCGGTCAGCTCGTCGCGACCGAAGATCCGCACGCCGGTCAGGGTGCGCACGACCGCGCTCGTGGGACCGGCGGGCAGCGGGCCCCGATTGCAGCTGGACAGCAGCGCCACCCGTCCACCGGGAGCGAGCAGGCGAGCGATCTCGTCGAGCGCGCTCATCGGCTCGTCGATCAGATACAGCGCGGCGAAGCAGCAGATCGCGTCGAAGACGCCGTCGCGGAAGGGCAGCACGCGGGCATCGCCCCGCACGTAGACCGCGTTGGGGCTGTCGGTCTCCCATACCGCTCGAGCGAGCATCGTCTTTGACGCATCGACCCCCACGACCAGGCCGTCGTCACCCACGGCACGGGCAAAGCCGCGGGTGAAGTTGCCCGGCCCGCACGCGAGGTCGAGCACCCTCTCACCAGGAGACAGAGCGAGCATGTCAAGGGCCAGACGATGCTCCTCGCTGGTTCTGGGGCCGGCCGGTCCCATCAACATACGCGCACCGAGCGGACGCCACAACCGCTCGTAGATCCGCGGCAGCACGCTGCTCAGCATCAGCCGCTGGCCGGGATGCGATCCGGTGGGGTCCTTCCCGCCCAGCAGGTCGATGCAGCCGTCCTCGATGAGCGCCGCGCGGCGGTGACTAGGCGTCAGCAGCGCCAAGGCTTGCCGGTTCGCAGAGAGCGGCGAGATCGTGTTGGAGCTTACGGATCTGGGCATAAGTCGTTGCAGGTGCGTACCCCGCGGACAGGGAACCCGCCCAGCGCATTAGGGTACCCTAAGATCGCTCGGCGCCGCTCATATTGGGACACACGGTCAGCGTGAGCGCGGCATGAGCACGCCCCGATCTTCGACGTTGCTGCACGCATCTGATAGCACGCAGCACCGGTGCTATCATGGGTTTGTGAAGCAGCTGTTGTTACGTGTGCCCGAGGATCTCCACCGCCGGCTGGCTCTGCGTGCCGGCCGTGAAGGCCGGAGCATGAACGCCGTGGCGACCGAGATCCTCGATGCTCTCCCTGCGGTTGACCAGGTCGACCGCCGTGCTCGCCTGCGGGCCGCGGCCGCTGCAGCGGGGATGCTGCGCTCAACGACACCGTCGCGGGTGAACGCCACCCAGCGAGCACGCACCCTGCGCTCGACTCGCGGTCTGGGCAGGCGCGTCGATGAGCTGCTGGCCGACGAGCGCGAACGCGTGTGATCGTCTACCTCGACTCCTCCGTGCTCGCGCGTGCCTACCTCGCTGACGAGGACGGACACGAGGCCGCGCTGTCACTGCTCTCCGATCCGCAGCTCGCGACCGTGACAGGCACCTGGACGCGGATCGAGGTTTCAGGGGCGCTCACGCGCGCGGCTCGAGCGGGCAGAGTCGATGCCGAGCAGCTGTTGGGCCTGCTCGACGCCGACCTTTCCCCGGAGGGGCCGGTGACGATGCTCGCCGTCGCCCAGGAGCGCGCGGAGGATCTCGCCCTCGAGCTCGTCCGCACGCACGCGCTGCGCGCCATGGACGCATGGCATCTCGCGGTCGCACAGCTAACCGTGCCGGAGCTGGCCGAGACGGGCGAGCAGATCGGCTTCGCCTCTCGTGACGAAGCTCAAGCAGCCGTAGCCGAAACCCTCGGCTTCGTTCGCATCTGAACGTCGATACGCGCCGGTCTCGGGGCTTTCTTGAGATACCGCCAACGGGATTCGAACCCGTGTTACCGCCGTGAGAGGGCGGCGTCCTAGTCCCCTAGACGATGGCGGCTCGGTTGCCCGTCGAGGCTAGCAAAGCGGCGCGCTGAACGGCGGCGGCCGCGTGTCGTCGAGTCTTGGCGCTCGTGCGATATCGTCGCATCCCCGACACGCGGATGTGGCGGAATTGGTAGACGCGCACGGTTCAGGTCCGTGTCTGGGTGACCAGGTGGAGGTTCGAGTCCTCTCATCCGCATCAAAGAACGCCCGGCAATCAGGCGCTTCGGCGATCGCCTGACCGTCGCGGCGCGTGCGCCGGGCTACTGCCCCTCGCCGCGCACGACCCGCCCCTCGCCGTCCAGCGCGAACCCGGGCAGCCCGAACCGTTCGGCCAGCAGCCCAGGGATCTCCTCGCGCGCAACCGGGGTGACCGTCGTTGCATCCGGCGTCTGCTCGGTAAGCGCCAGCTCGCCCCAGTCGCTGAGCGATGTGCGCTTGCCCTGAGGGTCCACGATGCTGAAGATCAGGCCCGTCACGAACGGCGAGGCGGGATTGGTCGAGACCCACCAGTTGGCTGTCTCGAGGTCGATCGTCGGGACGGGATGCGGCGGAAATGCGTATACGTCGGCCCACTCGCCCTCGTCGAGCGTCTGAAGCACGTATTCGGGGCCGTCCTCGACTACGCGAAACCGCCATCCGTCCTGCTCGTGCTCGGCGCCCGGCCCGAACGGGATCGGCTCGACGATGGCGCCGCGTCCGAATCCAACGTCGGCGTGCCACTCGTTCGCTCCGTCGCGCACGCGAAGGACGACATGGCCGCGTGGGCGTATCGCTCCGTTGGCGCGCCAGCGCACGCGGGCCAGAAAGACGTCAACCTCGGCGCCGAGCGCTTCCAGGGCGGCCTTGAGCAGCAGGTTCTGCTCGAAGCAATAGCCGCCGCGGCGCTGCTCGACCATCTTGCGCTGCAGGTCCTCCTCGGCGAGCGAGACCTCGACCCCCATATGCGAGTCGAGGTTCTCGAAAGGGATCGTCGTGTTGTGGGCGCGGTGGACCTGCGCGATGCTCGGGCGCCCTTGAAGGCCGATCCGCGCGAGATAAGAGTTGAGGTCGAACATGCTCGTGGACTCTATCGCCGTCGAATCATCCTGGGAGATTGGTGGCGACCTGCGTCGGGTCTACCCTTCACGCCATGATCGCGCGGCCCATCGCGGCAATCTCGCTCTCGCTGCTCGCCGGCGCGCCACTGGCCCAGCCGGGTGCACCACCGTCCAGACCGGCGCCGCGAACGCGCTTGACCGCCCTGCCGCCAGGCTCGATCGCCGACGGCGCCGCGCCGATCGAGGTGCGCCTCTCTGGCCCGCCCGCAGCCGGATCGCCGACCCCGCTGCTGTCCCCGAGCGTCGCCGGAAAATGGACGGCGGTCGCAGGCGGCGAGCGCTTCGAGCCGGCGTCTACGCTCGAGCCGTGCTCGACATACACGCTTACGGTCTGGGCGGGCACGACCGCGACAGGGCAGCGGCCGCTCGGCAAGCGCCGCACCTTGCGCCTGAACGTCGCGTGCCCCTCTGTCCGCGGCCTACAGCAGGCGCTGGCACGGCTTCGCTATCTGCCCTATGCCGTCAGGGCCCACCACGGGCGCAACAGCGGATCCAAAAAGGAGTCGCGCGCGCTCGCAGCCCGCTACGCGTACAGCCCGCCCGGCAGGCTGGTCCCGGACGTGTCGGGCGCACCGGGCCTGTGGTACGGAAAGCTCGACCCCACCACCAAGGGAGCGCTGATGGTCTTCCAGGGAGCTCACGGCCCAGCGCCGACAGGGGTGCCCG
>DAHUYZ010000065.1 GCA_027306855.1 Solirubrobacterales bacterium
TTGATACCGGCGTAGTGGACGTACGTGAGGTAGATCGCGACGCCCAGGCCGATCGCCGCCAGGACGATCATCGTGATCCTGATCGCACGCGAGCTCATCGCGACACAGCCCGCCCCGCTCAGGCTTTGAGCTGCTTTTGGATCGCCGCTTCGAAGGAGGAGGGATCGGTCAGCGAGGTGTATTCGAGCTTCTGCGTCGACCTACCGGTCTTGCCGATCAAAAACGACGGCGTGCCGGTGAAGCCGGCGTTGCTCGCCGCTTGCGCGTCGGTCGTGACCTGGGTTGCGTAGGCGGGATCGCTGCGTGCGGCGGACCAGTTGGCGGTGTTCAAGCCGGGCACCTGCGAGGCCAGTCCTTGCAGGTAGCTTTCGGTGACGTAGCCGCTGCCCTCTTCGCCCTGCTCGTGGTAGAAGAGCTCGACGTAGTGCCACATCAGGTTCTGCTTGCCGGCCGCGAGCGCCGCGATCTGCTGGGTGCGGAACGTTTCCGGTTCGCGCGTCGCCGTCTCCAGGGAGCGGTATTCGATCTTCAGCTTGCCGGCGCGCACGTACTTCGAGATAAGCGTCGGGAGCGCGCCCAGTGTGAATTCACGGCAGACCGGGCACTCCAGGTCGCCGAAGTACTGCAGCGTGACCGGCGCCTTCGGATTGCCGAGCACGCTGGCGCTCTGAGGGATGCCCTGCAGCAGGGCCGTAACTTCGGCGGTCGCCTGGGTGGCCGCCGAGCTCTTCGGCGCGACCGCGTTTTTCGAGCCGCTGCCGCTCGTGGCGATCAGGATGATCGCGATGATCACCACGACCACCCCGACCGCGCCGCCCAGCTGGATCAGGCGCTTGCGCTGAGCGCTCTTGGCCGCCTGCTCCTCCTCGAGCGCCTTGCGCTGCGCGCGCGCCTGCTCGCGGCGCTGCTTGCGCGTGAGGTCGTCCTGGCCCTCCAGCGGACTCATGCGCGCAACTCTTGCATACTTGGCCTGAACAATGCCTAAAGATGCGGCAGGCCGAAGGCGGCGCCTGGCGTGGTGTAGAGGCGAGCCCCCGTAGCTCAGCTGGATAGAGCATCGGACTTCTAATCCGAGGGTCCCAGGTTCGAATCCTGGCGGGGGCGCTGTGTGGGCGTCCTGTTCTGGGGCGCCGGTTCAGAGTTGTGCGACGGGGACCGGAACCTCCAGCGGCATCTCCGTCGATACGAGGATCGCGCCATCGCCTGAGGCGTACGCCTCCTCGCCGTGCTGCACAACGTCCATGCCGAGCGCCTGCTCGTGCTCGCTGGCGCGCAGCGGCATGACGCGCTCGAGCAGTCGCAGGAGCACGAACGTCGCTGTGAACGCATAGGCAGGGCCGGCAAGCGCGGCGAGCGCCTGCCACGCCAGCTGTTTGACGTTTCCATACAACAAGCCGTTTGAGACGCCGTTCCACGAACGCTGCGCGAACAAGCCGATGAACAGGATGCCGGTGAAGCCCGCCATTCCGTGCGCCGCGAGCACGTCGAGCGTCTCGTCCACCCTGAACCGCGGGCGCCACATGATGATCGTGTAGCTCGGCAACGCCGCCACCGCGCCGAGCACCATCGCCCACGCCGGGCTCACGAAGCCTCCGGCGGGCGTGATCGCGACGCATCCCACGATGACCGCCGTCGCCGCACCGATCGCCGTGACTCGGCGTCCGCGCAACAGGTCCAAGACGAACCACACCACGAGTGTGCAGATCGGGGTGAGCAGCGTGTTCGTGAACGCAAGCACGCTCGCATGGCCTGTCGAGAAGCCGCTGCCGCCGTTGAAGCCGAACCAGCCGAACCACAGCAATCCGGCGCCCAGGAGCACGTACACCGCGTTGTGCGGAAGCAGCGCCTGCCGACCGTAATCCTTGCGCGCCCCGACCACGAGCGCGGCCGCGAGCGCCGAGAAGCCAGAGCCCATCTCGACCGGCACCCCTCCGGCGAAGTCGAGCGTGCCGTGCGCCTGCAGCCAGCCGCCGCCGAAGGCCCAGTGTGCGAGCACCGCATACACGAGCACCGACCAAAGAGCGGCGAACACCAAGAACGTCCCGAAGCGCATGCGCTCGACCACCGCCCCTGAGACGAGCGCGACGGTGATGATGCAGAACGTCGCCTGAAAGGCCATGAAGAGCAGCTGCGGGATCGTTCCCCCTGGCCGCGGGGCGAACGTGACGCCGCGAAGGAAGGCATGGCCCAGCCCGCCGATGAATCCGTTGCCATGGTCGAAGGCGAGCGAATAGCCGACGAGCGCCCACGTCAGGCCCGCAACGGCGACCGCGCCGATCGACATCATGAACGTATTGAGTGTGTTCTTCGATCGCACGAGCCCCGCATAGAAAAGCCCCAGCGCAGGCGTCATCATCAGGACGAGCGCTGTCGCCACTAGCATCCAAGCCGTGTCGCCCGCGTTCAGGGCGCTCCCCAAAGGCGCCACGACGCTCAACCGTCGACCGGTGTCACGGCGCCCTCATCGGTCTCGCCCGTCCGGATTCGCACCGTCTGCTCGAGTGGGACTACGAATATCTTGCCGTCGCCGACCTCGCCCGTCCTTGCGCCCGCGCACAGAGCGTCGATCGTCGCCTGTACGAACACGTCGGAGACCGCGATCTCGAAGCGGACCTTCTCCGAGAGCTCGACCTTGACAGTGGTGCCCCTATAGGTCTCCACGCGATCGAGCTCACCACCGTGACCTTGCACACGGCTCATCGATATGCCGCGCACCTCGGCACGGTAGAGCGCCTCCAGCACGTCGTTCGCCCGCTCGGGGCGCACGATGCCGATCACAAGCTTCACGCTGTCAAGCACTCCTTCCTCGGTGGCTCAGCGCCGCCACGCTAGCATCCGGCGCCGCCGATGTTCGCTCTGACAACGCTGGTCTATCCGGTCGTGCTGGTCCTGCTTTGCGTCGGCGCCGGGCTGCTGATCGAATGGGCGAGTGACGCTCCGCTGCCCGCCGTGCTGTTGCCCGCGATCGGCGCGGCCTGCTTGATCGTCGTCTCGCAGCTGAGCACCTACATCGTCTGGCTTGCCCCCGCGACGCCCTACCTGATGCTTGGCGTGGCGCTGGCCGGCATAGCGGTCGGAAATCGGCGCCTATCGATATGCGCGCGCGTATCGCGCGCGCGCGCGAGGGACACGCTCCTGTTCGTGCTCGCATACGCGCTTGCGCTTGCACCCGTGCTCGCCGCCGGCAGGCCGACGTTCTCGGCCTACATGACGCTCGCCGACTCCGCCTTCCACATGATGGGCGCCGACTTCCTGATCCATCATGGCCAGGACTACTCGCATCTGGACCTCTCCAACTCCTATGACGGGTTCATCAAGGTCTACTACGGCATCGGCTACCCGTCCGGCGCAGACACCCTGTTCGGGGGCAGCGCAACGCTTCTCGGGCTGCCCCTCATCTGGTCGTTTCAGCCGTTCAACGCGTTCATGCTGGCGACGGCCGCCGGGCCCGCGTTGCTGCTCGCCCGCCGCGCGGGACTACAGGGATCGTGGGCGAGACTGGCGGCGCTCACCGCGACGGTGCCTGCGCTCGTGTACGCATACGAGCTGATCGGCTCGATCAAGGAGATCGTCGCTCTGCCGTTGATCCTGTGCGCCGGCGCGCTTGTCGTCGCCGACCGCCGCTGGATCCAGGCGGGGCCGCGCGGGGCGATCCCGCTTGCGCTCGTCCTCGCGGGTGGCGTCGGGGCGCTGGGGGTCGCCTTCGGGGCGTGGGCCCTCACGGCGGCGCTCGTGCTCGCGGTTGTTCTCTCCGTACAGATAGCTCGCCGCACACTGGACGTACGGCACGTGGCCGGCCTGATCTGCATCGGCGCGCTCGTATTGCTGATCGGAGCTCTGCCAACGTGGTCTCATCTGGGCGCTTCGCTGCAGGTGGCGAAAACGATCGCCTCCACCGCAAACCCCGGAAACCTGCACACGCCGCTGCGAGCGGGCCAGCTGTTCGGCCTGTGGTTCGGCCCGACCTACACCGAGTCTCCCGCCGGAGCGGCGCTCACACTGGGCGATGCTTCGGTCGCGCTGGCGCTGATCGTCGCCGTCGTCGGGGTTGCCACGCTGCTGCGCTCTGGCCGCTTCTCGCTAGTCGGGTGGCTGGCGCTGGTCCTCGCGCTGTGGCTCGCGCTCGACGCCTTCGTCTCGACATGGGCGAACGCGAAGACGCTGATGCTGACCTCGTCCGTCGTCGTCCTGAGCGTATGGGCCGGCATCGCCGCTTTGAGGCGCTCACGGGCCCGCGTGCTCGCCCCGGCGCTCGCGGTCATGTTCGTCGCCGGCGTGCTCGTCTCAGACGCCTTGCAGTACCACTCGACCAATCTCGCCCCGACCGCACGCTACGAAGAGCTTGCGCACGTAGGGGCGCGCTTCGCCGGGCAAGGCCCTGCGCTCGTGACCGACTTCGACGAATATGCCCTCTATCAGCTGCGCGCCCTAGACATAGGCGGGCCCAATTTCGCCTATCCGCCGCCGGCTCTCGCGGCATCGGCCGGTGGCTACGGCAAGCCGGTGAGGCTCTCGCGGATCGCCCCCGCCGCGCTGCGCGCCTATCCGCTGATCGTCACCCGCCGCGACCCAAGCGCGCAGTCCCCTCCAGCGCCGTACGCGCTCGCGTGGCAGGGCGTCTACTACCAGGTCTGGCGTCGCGCGCCGGCGATCGGACCGCACGCAGGGGCCACCGTCACGACGCACACGATCCCCCTCCGCACGCCTCCACTCGTCTCGGTGAGGCTCTCGCACACACAGCGTCCCCGCGACTGGCCGCTCGTGCACAGGCGCATCGTGATGGGCGGGCCCGGCACGCTCACAGCCTCTTTCGTTATCCCTCGCGCCGGGGTCTGGGAGATGTGGCTGAAGGGCGATCTCATGCGAGCGGTCACGGTCAGCGTCGAGGCTCACACGCTCGGCACGCTCGCCGGTCAGCTCGACGGCAACACGCTCGTCGTCAATACGCTCACGCCGCTCCGCGCGCGCCTGAGCGCCGGCCGCCATACGCTTACGGTCACGCGTCCCGGCGCGAACCTGGCGCCCGGCGATGGAGGGGTCGCGACACTGTCGGCGATCTTCTTCGTCGCGGCGGGGGCCTCATGAGACCCATCGAGAACGAGATCTTGCTCGGTGACTGCCTGGAGCTGCTCCCGAGCTTTGCCAATGAATGTTTCCAACTCATCTACCTCGACCCTCCCTTCAACACAGGGCGCGCGCAGACACGCAGGACGCTGCGCACCGAACCCGATGCAGGCGGCGACAGGACCGGCTTTCAAGGGCGCCGCTACGCGACCAGGCTGCTAGCCGAGAGCTCCTATCGCGACTCTTTCGATGACTATCTCTCGTTTCTGGCGCCTCGCCTGGAGCACGCGCACCGTCTGCTGGGCGCCGAAGGCACGCTCTACTTCCATATCGACTACCGCGAGGCCCACTACTGCAAGCTGCTGCTGGATGAGATCTTCGGCAGGGAGTGCTTTCTGAACGAGATCGTCTGGGCCTATGACTATGGAGCGCGCACGAAGAGGCGCTGGCCCGCCAAGCACGACACGATCCTCGTCTACGTCAAGGACCCCGACCGCTACTTCTTCGACTCCGAGACGGTCGATCGCGAGCCCTACATGGCGCCCGGCCTGGTCACGCCCGAGAAGGCCGCGCGCGGCAAGCTCCCGACCGACGTGTGGTGGCACACGATCGTCCCCACCAACGGCGCCGAGAAGACCGGCTACCCTACCCAGAAGCCGGAGGGCGTGCTGCGACGGATCGTCCAGGCCTCCTCACGCGAAGGCGACTGGTGCCTGGACTTCTTCGCGGGCAGCGGCACGCTCGGGGCCGTCGCCGCCAAGCTCGGTCGTCGCTACGTGCTGATCGACTCGAGCCCCGATGCCCTCGCCGTCATGCGCGCGCGTCTCGGCACGTCGAGATAGTGTGCATGCGATGTCAGGACGCGTGCTGATCCTCTCTTGGGAGTACCCCCCTGTGATCGAGGGGGGCCTAGCGCGGCACGTGTGCAAGCTCGCCGAGGAGCTGGTCGCCCAGGGCATGGCTGTGGACGTGCTGACACGCGAGGGGGACGACTCGCCCGACATGGAGGGCGCCACCGCGTATGGACAGGATGGTTTGGGCCAAGGAGGGGGCATGAGCAGTGCGGAGGTGAGGCGCGGGGTCAACGTGCACCGCGTACGTGAGCCTTCCTGGCCGCGCGACCTCGACCGCTTCCTGGCGTGGGTGGCGCAGATGAACGACGACATGCTCGCGGCCGGGACGGCGCTCGCCGAGGAGCGCTCCTACGATCTGATCCACGGCCACGACTGGCTGGTCGCCCGCGCCTGCGCCGCGCTCGCCGACCGCCTGGCGATTCCCTACCTGACGACCATCCACGCCACCGAGCACGGCCGCCATCAGGGCTGGGTCGACAAAGCGCCCCAGTCGAACATCCATTCGATCGAGCGCTGGATGGCGGGGCGCGCCGACTCGGTGATCTGCTGCTCGCACTACATGCGCGGCCACGTCGCGGACATCTTCGACATCGACGAGAGCCGCATCACCGTGATCCCCAACGGCATCGACCCGCGCGACCTGCGCCCCGTCGATGACCTGAACGCGCTGCGGCTGAAGTTCGCGACGCCCGAGCAGAAGCTCGTGCTGCTCGTCGGGCGCCTCGTCTACGAGAAGGGCTTCCAGCTCGCGCTCGACGCGCTGCCGGAGGTGATCGAGAAGGTCGGCGACGTGCGGTTCCTCGTCGCGGGCAGCGGCACCCACGAGCAGGAGCTGAAGGCCCAGGCGCAGCGGCTCGGGCTCACCGATCACGGGGTCTTCCTCGGCTGGATCGGCGACGACGCGCTGCACTCGCTCTACCGCATAGCCGACCTCTGCGTCGTGCCATCCATCTATGAGCCGTTCGGGCTGGTCGCGCTGGAGGCGATGGCCTCCGGCTGCCCCTGCATCGTCGCCGACACCGGAGGGCTTCGGGAGGTCGTGCCGGCGGGCGAGCGAGTCGGGTTGCGCTTCAACGGTGGCGACGCGGAGCACCTCGGGGTGATGATCGAACGGCTGCTCGTCGATGCGCAGCTGCGCGATCGCCTCGTCACCGAGGCCTCCGAGCACGTGCTTAGCTTCGACTGGAGCGATGTCGCGCTGCGCACAGCCGCGGTGTACGAGGAGCTTGCGAGCAGGCGAGCCCGTCAGCGCGCCTGACCACATTCGATTCCTGGAGGAACGATGCTCGAAGGTCTGATGCAGGACGACTTCCCCCTGACGTTGCAGCATCCGCTCGAGCGGATGCGCTCCTGCCATCCCGGCGCCCAGGTCGTGACGCTCACCGACTCCGGGATCGTCAGGGCCGGCTTCGGTGAGGTGTGCGAACGAATCGACCGCCTCGCGCGCGCTCTGGGATCGCTCGGCGTCGAGCAGGGTGATCGGGTCGCGACGTTCGCCTGGAACAACCAGCGCCACTTCGAGCTCTACATGGCGGTCCCCTGTGTAGGAGCGGTCCTGCACACGCTCAACATCCGCCTGTTCGCGGAGCAGCTCACCTATATCGTCAACCACGCGCAGGACGGGGTCGTGTTCGTCGACGGCTCGCTGATCGGAATCCTCGCCCCGCTGGCGCCGACGTTCGAGAGCGTGTGCACCTATGTCGTGATGGGGGAGGGCGACCTCGACGCCCTGCCGAACGCACTCGGCTACGAGGATCTGCTCGCCCGGGCCGGCTCCGACTCTGAGGGCCCATTCCAATACCCGGAGCTCGATGAGCGTCAGGCGGCGGCGCTGTGTTACACGAGCGGAACGACGGGAAACCCAAAGGGGGTGCTCTACTCGCACCGCTCGATCAGCCTGCACTCGACCGCTGCGCTCATGACCGACGCGCTCGGGCTCTCCCAGCACGATCGTGCGCTCGTCGTCGTGCCGATGTTCCACGCCAACGCCTGGGGGATCCCTCACGGAGCCGCGCTCGCGGGCGCCGATCTGGTCCTGCCCGACCGCTTCCTACAGGCAGAGCCCCTCGCGAAGCTGATCGAGGCCGAGCGCCCCACGATCATGGGCTGCGTTCCGACCATCTTCGCCGACCTGTTGCGCTACGCCGACGAGCACGACGTCGACATCTCCTCGCTGACCAACGCCGCCTGCGGAGGCTCAGCGGTGCCGGAGAAGCTGATGCGCGACTTCGAGGAGCGCCACAAAGTCAACGTTTTCCAAGCGTGGGGCATGACCGAGACGAGTCCCGTCGCCTCCTATTCCCGCCCGCCCGAGACCGGCGCCCACGACGACGCCTACTGGACGCTGCGCGCCAAGCAGGGCAAGCCGTTGCCGTGGGTGGCGGCGCGGCTGGTCGAGGATGACGGCGCACATACGCCATGGGACGGCTCCTCGACGGGTGAGCTCGAGGTACGCGGCCCTTGGGTGACTTCCGGCTACTACAACGACGAGTCCGGCGAAGATCGCTTCGACGAAGGCTGGCTACGGACCGGCGACATCGCCTCGATCGACGAGCATGCCTTCATCCAGATCACCGACCGCGCCAAGGACGTGATCAAGTCCGGCGGAGAGTGGATCTCCTCGGTCGAGCTCGAGAACGAGCTGATGGCCCACCCGGACGTGATCGAGGCCGCCGTGATCGCCAAGCCTGACGAGAAGTGGGCGGAGCGCCCGCTGTGCTGCGTGGTCATGCGCGAGGGGGCCGCCGCCGACGCAGAGGGCCTGGTCGAGCATCTGCGCGATCGCGTCGCGAAATGGTGGCTTCCCGACGAGTTCGCGTTCGTCTCGGAGGTCCCCAAGACGAGCGTCGGCAAGTTCGACAAGAAGATCCTGCGCAAGCGGCTCTCCGAAGACGCGCTCGAAGGCCGCGTGAAGGTGCGGGCGTGAGCCTTCCCGGCCTCATGGGGGTGCTCGGCGCGCTCGCTCTGCCGTTCGGCGCGGCGAGCGTCGGCGCGAGCGGCACGCCTGTGCGCTACCGGCCCGTGGGCTGCGCCGAGACCGGGCCTGCGATCGTTCATGCGCACGGGCCGAATCGCAAGGTCCTCGCGCTCAGCTTCGACGACGGGCCCTCGTCGCTGACGTTGCGGTTCGTGAGGATGCTCCACGCTCAGAAAGTGCCCGCCACGTTCTTCATGATCGGCGATCAGGTCTCGTGGCGCTACCGCGCGCTTCTGCGCGAGGAGCTGCGCGACGGGGACGCTCTGGGCGATCACAGCTGGAGCCACCCCGACCTCGCGACGAGCGGCAACGTTCGCGGCCAGCTGCAGAGCACGAAGAACGCGATCGACATGGCGAGCGGCTACACCCCATGCGTCTTTCGCCCGCCCTATGGCGCGATCGACGGCGCGGTGCTGGGCACGGCCCGGGCTCTCGGCCTTGCGACGATCACGTGGAACGTCGACCCCCGCGACTGGGCGCTGCCCGGCACCGGCGCGATCGTGGGGCGTGTGCTCTCCCAGGTGAGGCCCGGCTCGATCGTGCTCTCACACGACGGGGGCGGCCCGCGCGGACAGACGCTCGCCGCCTACCCCACGATCATCTCCGCTCTGCGCCGTCGCGGCTATCGCTTCGAGACCGTCCCCGCGCTGCTCGGCTTCCGCGGGATCTATCGTCGCTGCCGCCTTCAGTGCGGCGAAGCGGCCATCGAAGGGCGCCCGCCCGCCGGCTCGATCGTCGAGTCCGGCTGACACGCTAGCGTTTGGAATACGGCGATTCGCGGAAAAGCAGGAGAATCGCTGTGCCGGCAAGAAAGAAGAACACTGCAAGCACTGAACGATGCGCCACCGGACGCGGGAGGTAGCAGCAATGCGAAATGACTCGAGGGCCGCCGAGCGGCCCGGGGCAGGCGAAGCACAGTTGACCGGCAGGTCGCGCAAACGTCGTGCGCTCGCGCGCCGGCTGCTGGCCCTGCCTCTCGCGATCGTGCTGATCGCACCGGGCGCCAGCGCGTTCGCCGCCGAAACGACGACCGGCTACAACCAGACGCCGCCGCCGCCGAAAACGGAAACCACGCCCGCCAAACAGGAAGCGGCTCCGACGAAAACTTCGAGCACGCCGACCCAGGAAGCCAAGCCGACGGCGACGACCGGCGAACCGACCACGTCAACCGCGCCGAGCGCCAAGACCCTGCCGTTCACCGGGCTCGATCTGCGCTGGGTGATCGTCGGCGGCGTGTTGCTGCTAGGCGCCGGCCTGTCGATCGTGTTCGTGCAGCGCACGCGTCACGGCACCGGCCGCTAACCGCAGGCTCTAGACAGTCGAGGGGCAAGCAAGACAAGGACGCACCGACCGACATGTGCTTTGCACATGAGGGAGGGAGGACGCCGTATTGCGCCGCCCATCGGCTGTCTAGCTGACGATTACGAGATCTCCGATCGCAAGCAGCGGATAGACGCGCGCCGCTGTTTCGATCGGGAGCTCGACGCAGCCGTTTGACTGGGGGCTGCCGTAAGACGGCCTCGGGAAGCCGTGTACGGCGTCGCCGCCGTTGAAGTAGTTGACCCACGGCACGCCCGGGTCGACGTATTTGCTGCCGTCGGGGTTGGTGCCGCTCATCGTCGTCGATGTGTAGCGAGCGTATATAGGGAACGTGCCCTTTTCGGTGGCTGCGCCCGGCACGCCTGTGTTGGCGGGCGATGAGATGACGACGTGCCTGCCGCGATGCACCTCCAGGCGCTCCGGCGTGCCCTCGGAGACTGTGACGAACGTGTACGGCTCCGGGTCTGTGCGACCCAG
>DAHUYZ010000066.1 GCA_027306855.1 Solirubrobacterales bacterium
TCGGTGAAATTGCAGTCTCGGTGAAGATGCCGAGTACCCGCGGCTAGACGGAAAGACCCCGTGAACCTTTACTACAACCTGGTATTGGCATTCGATGCATTTCGCTCAGGATAGGTGGGAGGCTTTGAAGCGCCGGTTGCGGCTGGCGTGGAGCCAACCTTTAGATACCACCCTTGGTGTATTGGATGTCTAACAGCACTCCGTGAATCCGGGTGCTGAACAGTTCCAGGCGGGTAGTTTGACTGGGGCGGTCGCCTCCCAAAATGTAACGGAGGCGCACAAAGGTTCCCTCAGTACGGTTGGAAATCGTACGTAGAGCGCAAAGGTAGCAAGGGAGCTTGACTGCGAGACTGACAAGTCGAGCAGGTGCGAAAGCAGGTCTTAGTGATCCGGCGGTAGCAAGTGGAAGTGCCGTCGCTCAACGGATAAAAGGTACTCCGGGGATAACAGGCTTATCGGGCCCAAGAGTCCACATCGACGGCCCGGTTTGGCACCTCGATGTCGGCTCGTCGCATCCTGGGGGTGAAGTCGCTCCCAAGGGTTGGGCTGTTCGCCCATTAAAGCGGTACGCGAGCTGGGTTCAGAACGTCGTGAGACAGTTCGGTCCCTATCTGCCGTGGGCGTTGGAGAGTTGAGAGGATTTGTCCCTAGTACGAGAGGACCGGGATGAACGCACCTCTGGTGTATCTGTTGTCCTGCCAAGGGCATAGCAGGCTAGCTACGTGCGGACCGGATAACCGCTGAAAGCATCTAAGCGGGAAGCCGACCTCGAGATGAGCTCTCCCATCCCCTCGAGGGAGTAAGACCCCTGGTAGACCACCAGGTTGATAGGCCGGATCTGGAAGGGCGGTGACGCCTGAAGGAGACCGGTACTAATGGGTCGAGGGCTTGACGGATTTTTTTGATTCGCTCCCAATGCAGGAAGCGAAGTGATACCCGCTGTGGCGCTGTGCAGTTTTGAAGGACCCGGAGGCGTGGTCTCTCGACCTTTTCCGGTGGCCTTGGCGAGGGGGAAACACCTCTTCCCATTCCGAACAGAGAAGTTAAGCCCCTCAGCGCCGATGGTACTTGGCTCGCAAGGGCCTGGGAGAGTAGGACGCCGCCGGTTTTTTCTACATCACACGGGCCGCCCCAGGGGCGGCCCGTCGTCGTTGTGGAGCGCTGCGGACGGGGCATAGACAGATCACCTCCTCCGGCGCCACCATCCCAGGACGGCGTGCCCAGGGGCCGCGACGCAACATGACGCGATGAGGATGCTCGTCGCACCCACTCACATGTTGCGCCGCGACGCCCCCGCGGTGCGCACCGTCCTCCCAAGACGCCTCCCAACGATCGGGCAGCGGATGGTCCGGCTCCTCCCAGGCCACGACGTGACCCAACCGGATAGCAGCCCCCGGCTCCTCCTCGGAATCGACCTCCCAGTCAGCGTCGTACTCGTCTTCGAGCAGCAGGAACGACCGGACGAAATCCAGCGCGCGACGAGATCGATCGCTGAGGCGCGGTATTTCTTTAGACCAGAACATGTGTTCGTAGAGTAGATCCCGCACCGGACGGAATCCATGCGAACACACGTACGAACCCCCGCACTCGACGATGCTTGGGCCACAAATGGCTTGTTCATGCGGTTTTGCCGGCGATCTGGCTGCAACGAGAATTGCAGGAGCGGTCGGCCTCTCATGCGCGACTCAGCTCGGCAGGGACTCGCGCGGCCCAATCGAACCTCTCCTGCGAGATGGCTGTTACGCTTGCCCAGCGCCCAATAGGCGCCCCTCGACGGGGCGGGCACCGGCGCGTACCGCTCATGGAGAAGTTCGTCATCGAAGGCGGTGTCCCGCTCTCCGGCACGCTCGTGCCGGCCGGCAACAAGAACGGGGCGCTGCCCATCCTCGCCTCCTGCCTCCTCACCGAGGAGGAGGTGATCGTGCGCAACGTACCTCACATCCGGGACGTCGACGCGATGCTCGCGATCCTCGAAGCGATCGGCGTAGCCGTGAGATGGAGGACTACCAACGAACTGGAGCTATGCGCGGCGGATGTCGAAGAGGTCGAGATCGACTCCGAGCTGGCCGAGCTGATCCGAGCTTCGTTCCTGCTCGCCGGGCCTCTACTCGCGCGCTTTCATCGTGCGGTCATGCCGCCGCCCGGCGGTGACGTGATCGGCCGCCGTCGGCTCGACCCGCACCTCGACGCGTTCCGTGCCCTCGGCGCCACGACGGATTGCTCGCGCGACATCGTTCTGAGCGCGCCGCACGGGCTGCGCGCCAACGACGTGTTCATGGACGAGCCGTCCGTAATGGCGACCGAGAACGCGCTGATGGCGGCCGCGCTGACGCCCGGGACGACCGTGATCGGCAACGCCGCCTGTGAGCCGCACGTACAGGACCTCGCGCGGATGCTCGTCAAGATGGGCGCCGACATCCAGGGCATCGGTTCGAACCTGCTGACCGTCAGCGGCGCGCGGCGTCTGCACGGCTGCGAGCACGAGATCGCGCCGGACCACATCGAGATCGGCAGCTTCATGGCGCTCGCCGGCGTTACGGGCGGGGAGCTGCGCATCAAGGACGTAGTCGTCGACGACCTGCGCATGATCCGCCTCGTCTTCGAGCGTCTGGGCCTGCGCTCCGAGCTCGACGGCAACGACCTGATCGTGCCCGGCGAGCAAAAGCTCGTCATCCACGCGGATGTCGGCGAGTACAAGAGCAAGATCCAAGACGGGCCCTGGCCTGCGTTCCCGGCCGACCTCACCTCGATCGCGGTTGCCCTAGCGACCCAAGCCTCCGGCTCGATACTCGTGCACGAGTGGATGTTCGAGAACCGCCTGATCTTCACGGACAAGCTGATCCTGATGGGGGCCGACATCGTGATGTGCGATCCCCACCGCGCGATCGTCACGGGCCCGCGACGGCTGCGCGGTGAGCGCGTCGAGTCGCCCGACATCCGCGCCGGCATGGCGATGCTGCTGGCGGCCCTGTGCGCGGAGGGCCGCTCAGAGATTGGCAATATCCGTCAGATCGACCGCGGCTACGAGCGCATCGACGAGCGCCTGCGCGCCCTCGGCGCGCGCATCGAGCGGGTCGCCACCGAGCCGATCGTGGAGCGCCTGTAAGCGCTCCAAGGGCGCCTGACTACAACCGACGATGATCCACCCGATTCCCAGCGGCACGCGCGACGTGCTCCCGGACGAGACCCGCGAGGTGCGGGCGATCACCGACGCCCTGCGGTGTGTGTTCGAGCGCCACAACTACGGCGAGGTCTACACGCCTGCGCTCGAGTACGAGTCCGTGCTCGAACGTGCCGACATGGCCGAGGCCAAGCCCGCCTACAGGGTGTTCGACGAGTCCGGCGCCACGCTCGTGCTGCGCTCCGACATGACCGTCCCGATCGCGCGCGTCGTCGCCACGCGCTATCCGACCGTCGACCCACCGCTTCGCTTCTGCTACCTGGCCCACTGCTACCGCGGCGTGCGCCCTCAACGCGGCCAGCCACGCGAGCTCTTGCAGGCCGGCATAGAGCTGATCGGCGCCCCCGCGCCTGTAGGCACAGTCGAGGCCCTGAACGTGCTGTGCTCCGCGCTCGACGAGATAGGGCTCGCGGACTACAAGATCGGCCTCGGCGACGCCTCGCTGTACCCATCGCTGATGGCGAGCCTCGGGGTTCCCGTCGAGTTGCGCCCACAGTTGCTCTCCGCGCTTGCCGGCCGCGACTTCGTCAGCCTCGAGCGGGACCTGCGCGAGATCGAGCTGAGCACGGACGACAAGGAGCTGCTGCTGGCTGTGCCCCAGCGTCGTGGGAGCCCCGACGTACTCGACGCGAGCCTCGGCGCGGTGGCCGACGCCACGGCGAACATGCGCGATGTCTATGAGCTGCTCACCCCGGACGTCGCCGGCAAGGTGATCTTCGATCTGGGCCTCGTGCGCAGCATCGGCTACTACACGGGCGCGGTCTTCGAGGTCTATGACCCCGCCCTCGGAGCTCCTATCGGCGGCGGCGGGCGCTACGACGAGCTGCTCGGCCGCTTCGGACGATCGCTGCCAGCCGTCGGGTTCGCCCTGGGCGTCGACCGCCTGCACATAGCTCTGATGGGCGAGGAGCGCGGAACCGGAGCGCGGCTGCCATGAGGGGACATCTACGCGAGCGGTCCCCCTACATTTACACACGCGCGCGCGAAGAAAGCTTTACGTCGCGCGCGCGCGCGCGAGGGATGGCCCAAGACGCGGCATCCGCTCCTACCGCGGGAGCGCTCCCACGATGAGCGCGACGAACGGCCTGACGATCGCTGTGCCCAGAGGCGCGCTGTTCGACGAGACGGTCGAGTTGCTTGCTGGGCTCGGTCTCGACACCTCCGAGTTGCGCTCCAACGACCGCAAGCTGCTGTTCGAGGACATCGGCGTGATCACGATGCGCCCATCGGACGTGCCCACGTACGTAGAGGCCGGGGCGGCGGACATAGGCATCACCGGCAAGGACGTGATCCTCGAGCAGGTCGGATCGCACGACGACCAAGCTGGGCGCGAGATCTATGAGCTGCTGGACCTCGGCTACGGCCGCTGCACGATGGTGCTCGCGACCAAGGCCGGTCCCGATCCGGCGGCTGAGGCGCTGCGCCGGCTGGGCGTGATGCGGATCGCCACCAAGTACCCGCGCATCGCGGCGCGCCACATGGAGCAGACGGGCAGGCAGGCCGAGATCGTCGAGGTCAAGGGCTCGGTCGAGCTGGCTCCCCTGACGGGGATGGTCGAGGCGATCATCGATCTGACCGCCACCGGCACGACGCTGCGCGAACACGAACTGGTTGTGCGAGAGGAGATCGTCGTGTGCACGGCGCGCCTGATCGCAAATCCGGTCGCGCACAAGCTGAAGGCGAATGCGATCGACGAGCTGCTGGAGCGCCTGCGTGCGAATTGAGCGGTTTGACGTCTCCGGGTGGGCGGGAGTCGAAGGGGATCAGCTGCGGGCGTGCGCTGCCGGTTTACGGGCGTTCGTGCCGAGCGGTCGCGACGTATCGGAGCAGGTGCGCAGCATCGTGCACGACGTCAGCGAGCGTGGCGAGGAGGCCGTCCTCGAGTACACGCGCCGGTTCGACACCGATGGGGCCGATCCGCGGCCGCTCGTGGTCACTGAGGAGAAGCTCGATGCCGCGCTCGAAAGCCTGCCGCTGGACGTTCTCGCCGGCCTGCAGGCGACGATCGCCAACGTAGCCATGGTCGCCGATGCGACTGTCGGGCCTTCAGAGCTAGACGTGCGCCTGCCGCAGGGCCATACGGTCACGGTGCGTGAGCTGCCGGTCGCCTCAGCGGCCGTCTACGCGCCCGGCGGTCGCGCCGCCTATCCGAGCACCGTTGTCATGGGCGTTGTCACGGCTCGGGCCGCAGGGGTGCTCGACGTGGCCGTATGCACGCCTCCCGGCCCCGACGACCAGGCGCATCCTGCGATCTTGGCCGCGTGTCGTCTGTGCGGCGTGGAGCGCGTGTACCGGATGGGCGGTGCTCAAGCGATCGCGGCGCTCGCGTACGGCACCGAGTCGGTGAGCCCGGTTGACGTAGTTGTGGGTCCTGGAAACCTTTATGTGCAGGAGTCCAAGCGACAGCTATCGCACGTGATCGGCATCGATGGCTTCGCGGGGCCGAGCGACCTGATGGTGGTATTCGGCGACGACGCCGACACGCGTTTGATTGCTCTCGATGTGCTCGCCCAAGCCGAGCACGGCGCCGGCAGCCTGGTCGTCGCCGTGTCCTGCAGCGATCGGGCGTTGCAAACGTTGCAGGACGCTTTGGAGGCGGAGATAGCAGACGGCGCGCAGGTCGGCGAGAGCGTGTGCGCACTCGTGCGGGCGGCCAACCCACAACAGGCGATCGAGCTGGCGAACGCCTTCGCGCCGGAGCACCTGCAGCTCGTCGGGGCCGCCGAGGAGGCGCTTGCCCGGCGCGTGCAAACGGCCGGCTGCCTATTCGTAGGTCCGTTCTCAGCGACCGCGTTCGGCGATTACGTCGCCGGCTCCAACCACGTTCTACCGACCGGCGGAGCCGCGCGTTTCTCCTCGATGCTCTCACCGGCGCAGTTCAGGCGGCGCATGTCGGTCGTCACGATCGATGAGCGGGCTGCTTCGAAGCTCGCGAAGGCGGGCGCTCCGATTGCGCGTGCGGAGGGCTTCCCGATGCACGCCAAGTCGATGGAGGCGAGAGTGCGCGAGAATCAACAATCATGAGCACTAACGCCAGAGAGGCAGCAGGCACCGCGCCGGCCACGACGGGCCGTACCGCCACGATCGAGCGCAAGACAGGCGAGACGTCGATACGGCTGCGGCTCGCACTCGAGGGCTCCGGTGCCGGCGAGCGGCACACCGGCGTGGGCTTTCTCGACCACATGCTGGACCTGCTCGCGCGCCACGCCCGTGTCGATCTCGACGTGAGCGCCGACGGCGATCTGCAGACCGGGGCGCACCACACGACCGAGGACGTCGCGATCGTGCTCGGCCAGGCGCTCGACGAGGCGCTCGGCGATCGCGCGGGCATCTACCGCTACGGATCAGCGCTCATCCCGATGGACGAGGCGAGGGCACAGTGCGCGATCGACATCTCCGGGCGGCCGTTCACGCTGTTCGAGGCCGATCTCCCCGCTGGATCGACGGGTGGCTTCGACCACGAGCTGGCGGAGGAGTTCTTCAGGGCGCTCGCCAACTCGGCAAAGCTGACGCTCCACCTACAGGTGCAGGCCGGTTCGAACGCGCATCACATGATCGAGGCCGCGTTCAAGGCCTTCGCGCGTGCGTTGCGCGCCGCCGTCGAGCTTGACTTGACGGAGACGGGCGTGCCGAGCACGAAGGGGACGCTGACGGCATGACCCTGCTCGACGAGCCGGTTGAGATAGCTGTTGTTGATTACGGCATGGGAAACCGCCGCTCGGTCGAGAAGGCGCTTGCGCACGTCGGTGCGAGCGTGACCGTGACGAGCGATCACGACGCGTTGCGCGCCGCCGCCGGCCTGGTCCTGCCCGGAGTGGGGGCGTTCCCGCGCGGGATGGAGAGCCTGCGCGAGCTGGGCCTCGACGAGCTGCTGCGCGAGCGGGTTTCGCAGGGCACGCCGGCGCTCGGGATCTGCCTGGGTATGCAGCTCCTGTTCGAGCGCTCGACCGAGCAGGGAGGCGCGGACGGGCTGGGCTTCATAGAGGGTGAGGTGCGAGAGTTGGAGCACGGCACGTTGAAGCTGCCGCACATCGGCTGGAACGAGGTGACCCTGCAGGGCTCATCGCCGCTGCTCGAGGGCCTGCCAAGCCGCTGCGCCTTCTATCACGTGCATTCCTTCGCTCCGATCCCCGCCCACGAGGAGGACGTGCTCGGCACCTCTCTCTACAGCGAGCCGTTCGTCTCGATCGTCGGACACGGCGCTTTCTACGGCGTGCAGTTCCACCCCGAGAAGTCATCGGCGGCGGGTCTGCGCCTGCTGGCGAACTTCGGCCGAATCTGCGCGCGCGCGGCCGTGTCCGTCGTCCCATGAACCTATATCCGGCGATCGACATGCTCGGCGGCAAGGCCGTGCGGCTAGTGAAGGGCGACTTCGACGCGAATAAGGTCTACGACGAGGATCCGCTCAGCGCGGCGAGTGCGTGGGTACGGCAGGGTGCCCAGCGACTCCACCTGGTCGATCTGGACGGCGCACGCGACGGGCTGCCGGCCAATCTCGACCACGTGCGCCGGATCGCGGGCGAGCTGGGCGTGCCTGTCCAGTTCGGCGGCGGGCTACGGAGCCTTACCGCGATCGAGGCGGTGATCGAGGCGGGGGTGCAGCGGGTGATCCTCGGCACGGCCGCGTTCGTTGATCCCGACCTGTTGAGCGCAGCGCTAGGGCTCTGGCCCGGCAGAGTGCTGGTCTCGGTCGATGTACGCGAAGGGCGCGTTGCGACCCAGGGCTGGACGCAGACGATCGACGGCGGGATCATCGAGGTGATCGAAGGGCTGGCCGAGCGGGGGGCGTGCGATCTGGTCTACACGAACGTCGATCGCGACGGGATGCTCGAAGGGCCCGATATCGCGGAAGTCGGGCGGATAGCGGAGTCGGCGAGCGGCAGCCTCATCTACTCGGGGGGCATCGGCGCGCTTGCCGATCTCGAAGGGCTTGCGGCGCTGAAAGCACCGGCACTCGAGGGTGTGATCGTCGGCAAGGCACTGTACGAGGGCCGCTTCAGGGTCGCCGAGGCTCGCGCGACGCTGGGCGACTGAAGCGACCGTCCACCGCAGGTCGGCGCGCCGGCGATTCCCACGGCGCGGACTCCAGGCATAGGCCCGGCTCGCTACGGTTGCCCCGTGCACTACAAGCGCGTGATCCCATGCCTCGACGTCGATGCCGGCCGCGTCGTCAAGGGCGTCGAATTCCTCGACATCAAAGACGCGGGCGATCCTGTCGAGCTGGCGGCCTACTATGACCGCGAGGGTGCCGATGAGCTCGTGTTCCTCGACATCACCGCCACGCACGAGCGGCGCGAGACGATCGCTCGGCTGGCGCGCGCCACCGCCGACGACGTGTTCGTGCCGTTTACGATCGGCGGCGGTATCCGCTCGGTCGCCGACGCTCAGGCCGTTCTGGACGCGGGCGCCGACAAGGTGTCCGTCAACTCGGCCGCGCTCGCCCGTCCCGAGCTGATCGGTGAGCTGGCGGAGGTGTTCGGTGCGCAGTGCGTCGTGCTCGCGATCGATGCGAAGGCGAAGAATGGGCAGCGCTGGGAGGCGTACGTCGCCGGCGGTCGCACCTCTACGGGGCGCGGTGTGGTGGCGTGGGCCATAGAGGGGGTGCAGCGCGGAGCGGGGGAGATCCTGTTGACGAGCATGGACCGCGACGGCACGAGCGACGGCTACGACCTGGCGTTGACGAAGGCGGTCAGCGAGGCGGTGGACGTGCCGGTGATCGCCTCGGGCGGTGCAGGCGAGCTTGATCACCTGGTCGATGCGTTGCGCGCCGGCGCGGATGCGGTGCTGTGCGCGTCGATCTTCCACTATAAGCGCCACACGATCGCACAGGCAAAGGCTCATCTCGCGGCCGCGGGCATCCCCGTGCGAATCGACTGACGATGGATGTGGACGGCACGGCGGTCACCCAGCGCCTACGCGAGCTGCCGGGCGGGCCGGAGCTGCTGGCCGTCGCCGCCGACTACGGAGGAGTGGAGCTGGTCGGCGGGGCCGTGCGCGACATCCTGTTGGGCGCCGTCCCCCGCGAGCTGGACACGCTCGTGGAGAGCGACGTCCAGGCTGTCGTCGACGCGCTGGTCGAGCGCCTGGACGGAGAGGCGACCGTGCACGAGCGCTTCGGCACAGCGCTCATATCCTCGCCCGTCGCGCAGATCGACCTCGTACGCGCGCGCGCCGAGTCCTATCCGGCGCCGGGAGCCCTTCCTGATGTGAGGCCGGGCACGCTCGAGCAGGACCTCGCACGACGCGACTTCACCGTCAACGCGATCGCGGTCGCGCTCGGCGGCGACGGAGCCGGGCAAGTCCGAGCGACGGCACACGCGCTGGAAGACCTGCAGGCAGGCCGGCTGCGGGTGCTGCACGAGCGCAGTTTCATCGACGATCCGACACGCCTGCTGCGCCTTGCGCGCTACACGTCGAGGCTCGGATTCGAGATTGAGCCGCACACGGCCGAGCTGGTAGCGCAGGCGCTTACGGCCGGAGCGCTGTCGACCGTCTCGGCGGCTCGTGTCGGCGCTGAGCTGCGTCTGGCGCTGGCCGAGCCAGAGCCATCGTCGGCGATCGAGGAGATGGCCAGGCTGGGGTTGCTGCAGGCGATCCACCCGGCGCTGGACTTCGACGGGAGCGTTGTGCGGCGCGCGCTGAGGCTCTTGCCGGCAGACGACGGCAGGGCCGATCTGCTCGTGCTCGCCTCGCTGCTGCTGGAGCTGGTCGTCGGAGACTCAGGGGCGGCTCGTAGGGGCAGGTCGGGAAGCGCTCGTGGCGGTCCGGCGTTCCAGCTGTTGAGCGACTGGCAGTTTCCGGCCCCCGACCGTGATCGGGCGCTCGCGGCGGCGGGGACGGCGGCGGGCGGGGAGCTGACCGCCGAGCTCTCGCCGGAAATGTCCGACTCACGTCTATATGCGCTTGCGGACGGGACGCCGCCGGAGGGAGTCGCGCTGGCGGGCGCACTCGGAGGAGCCGAGTCCGAGCAGGCGGCTGCGCGCTGGCTGACCGAGACGCGCTATGTGAGCCTGGCGATAACGGGCGAAGATTTGCTCGCAGCGGGCGTGCCCCAGGGGCCGGAGATCGGGCTGCGGCTAGACGCGGCGCTCGCGATGCGTCTCGACGGACGGCTCGACGATGGACGGGACGCGCAGCTGCGGGCGGCGCTGGAGGCGTGCATATGAGACGCCCTGTGTCAACTCCTGGTGGCGAGAAGTTTGTTGAGCGCGGCGTGCCGGGCGGGGTCGTAGGGCGT
>DAHUYZ010000067.1:0-4837 GCA_027306855.1 Solirubrobacterales bacterium
CGCCCGCGCGTCGCTCAGGACTCGCGCCCGCTCGGACGCGGGCAGCTTCTCGCCGATCGCGAGCGCGTCGAGATTGGCCTGCACGCTGGTCAGCGGCGTGCGCAGCTCGTGCGAGGCGTCGGAGACGAGCCGGCGTTGAGCGAGGCGCGAGCGCTCGAGCGCGGCGAGCATCGTGTTGAAGCTCGCCGCGAGCCGCCCGAGATCGTCGTCGCGCCCGGCCGCGATGCGGTGGCCGAGGTCCTGAGTGCGCGCGACGCGCTCCGCGGCGCCCGTCAGGCGTCGCACGGGGATCAGCGCCGTGCGCGAGACCAGCAGCCCGAGCGCGGCGGCGAGCGCGACGCCGCCGAGGCACACGAGCGCCAGCACGAGCTTCAGGTGGGAGAGCGTGTTGTTCACGTCGGTCAGCGGCAGGGCCACCTGCCAAACGCCTTCTTCGGGTGCGCGCTCGGTGAGGATGCGCACGGGCGTGCCGGCGATGGTGGCGTTCGAGAAGAAGGCGCCGCGACGGCCCTTGGCCACCGCGCGGGTGGCGGCCGTGACCGGAAGCGGCGAGCCGCTGCCTTCGGTGCGCAGGACCTGCCCGCTGGGCGGAACGAGCTGGGCGTAGCCGGCCGGCCCGCCGACCGTCCGACTGGGCAGCACGAGCTTTACGACGTGGCTGGATGCGCCCGCGGCCAGGGGCGCCGCCGCGGGCGGCCCGGGGAACGATACGGCCGGGACGAACGCGGTGTTGCCTTTGATCGACACCGTTTCCCCGAGGGGACCTTCCGCGCCGCGCAGCGATCCTCGCTTGATCGTGTAGGTCTTCCCGGACGCCTTCCCCGCCGCTGCCAATCCGCCGAGCAGAATCCGCGGCAGCCCCCGGCCAGGCAGCCTGCCTTCGCGCTGGAGCTTCGCGACGGCGGCGGGGGAAACGGCGAACGACTGGATTTGAACGGCCTGCGGGCCGGGTGTCAGCTTCTCGCGCAGGCTCGCGTCGACCTGCCCGCGCAGCTCGTCGCCGGTCACGACGTAGACCACGACGGAGGCGATCACGATCGCGGCGGCTACGGCGCCCGCCGCGAGCAGCACCATGCGCCGGCGAAAGCTCATGGGAGCTCAACGCGCGGAGGACGATGGGGTGTCACGCGGACCTCAAGGCAGGGCGGAAATGGGGTGTCACGAGGGGGACCTCAAGACGTAGCCGACGCCGCGGACCGTGTGTAGGAGGCGCGGCTCTCCGCAGGCCTCGGTCTTGCGCCGCAGATAGCCGACGTAGACCTCCAGCGAGTTCGACGCGGGCCCGAAGTCATAGCCCCACACGGACTCGAAGATCTTGGTGCGCGAGAGCACCTGGCGAGGGTGGCGCATGAGCAGCTCCAGCAGCAGGAACTCGGTGCGGGTCAGCTCGAGCGGGCGCCCGCCGCGGCGGGCCTCGTGAGCGACGGGGTCGAGCTCGAGGTCCTCGAAGCGCAGGGTCTCCTCGCTGCCCTCCCAGCCGGTGCGGCGCAGCAGCGCGCGCAGGCGGGCGATCAGCTCCTCGCCGGCGAATGGCTTGGCCAGGTAGTCGTCGGCCCCGGCCTCCAGGCCGGCGACGCGCTCGGAGACCTCGGCTCGGGCGGTCAGCATCAGCACGGGCGTGCGATCGCCGAGGGCGCGCATCCGGCGGCACACCTCCAGGCCGTCCAGGCCGGGCATCAGCACGTCGAGGATCACCGCGTCGTGGCGGCTGAGCGCCAGCGCGCGGATCGCCTCGCCGCCGTCCGAAGCGCTCGCCACGGAGAACCCGTTGAGGTCGAGCAGCAGCTGCAGCGCCTCGCGGACGGAGCGGTCGTCGTCAACCACCAGCAGACGCACGGAAGCGATGCTGACAGACGAACCTGAAAGGATGCTGAGAGCGGGGTGGTGCCTGTTTAGCGCAGGCCAGCTATCGGCCTATGACCCCTGCCGGCCCTACTTTGGGAAGACCTGAGGGGCCTGGCATCGGGACCGGCTTCGGCTGAATGGGGGCAGGGCGTGGTTGAGGCTGCGAACCGTGTCGAACACTCTGCATGGGTCGATACCTTACTCGGACTATCCAGACCAATCAATAGCGCCGCAACAACTAGACCACAGGTAAGGCTAGACCACAGGTAAGGATACCCAACGCACGTCGCAGGTCAGCAATCTTTGCGGCGACCCTCGTCGCGTTCTCGCCGAATGACTCGTCCAGGTCGGCCAAGAGCTGCTTGCGGGCCATGACGGCCGGGTTTCCGCCATAGCTTGCGTAGAAATTCAGGGCTGGTGGTCCTAGATCCGTGTTCTTGGCAAATGCCGATCGGAGGCATAGAGCGGTCGAGAAGGCGAGGAACGGTAGAACGCTCCACCACCATCGTCCAAGGACTTCCTTGGCTGCGATATCGGCTGCGAGAAGCGCTCCGTTGAAAGCCAGGAGCCCCATGGTGCGCCCGTCGAGACTTGTCTCGTCCGCGATCTGTGCCAGCAGCTGGGTCTCCGACAGACGTAAGGTCGCGTCAAGAAGAGCACTTTCCTCCTCCGTCGTCGGCGACAGGTCGTCGGGCTCACTGTTCGTTGCCACAATCGGGACATCGTACAGTCGTCTGCATGCGGCCTGCATGCGTCCAAGTGAGACGCGACGAGAACGAGCGGACTATCAACGCACCCGGCTGAAGCCGGCGCGAAAACGCATCACGGCGCCGCCTGCCGCGTGGAGCCGCTGCGCGCCTGCCCGTTGCCGCCCGCGCCGCCGGGGATCAGCGATTCGCATGCGCGCACCGCCGCCTTGAACGCCTGAGAGCTCATGTCGAGGCCCCTCTTGTCGAGGTGAACGCCGCCGCCGGAGAAGGTCGGGTCGGGGAAGCTCGGCACGCCGTGGGCGCGAATGCACGCCGCTGCCTTCAGGTACTGCGCCTGCTCCGCCGGGCTCACAACCGTCTGTTGGCCGGGGCCGCCGCCCGGAAGGAGCTTGCGGCAGGCTTGATCTGCGGACTTGAAGCTCGGGTTGCCCCCGATCTGCACGGGGACGGCCATCTTCACGCTGACCCCGCCGCCGCTGCGGGAGATCTTCGGATCGGGGAAGTTGGGCACGCCGTGCGAGCGCATGCACGCCGCGTACGCGACCGCCTGGCTGCCGGGCGATGGTTCGCCGCCGCTCGAGTCGGCCGCGGAGCCGCTGGTTGTCGAGCTCGTCGTCGACGCCTTGGATGCGTGGGAGGACCCGAGGCTCGCCACGCCTCCCGTCGACGAGCCGCCTCCGCAGCCGGCGAGGAGCAGGCCGAGGGCGATTACGCCCGTAAGAAAGGCCGCCGCCGAGCCGCGAGCGGTCGCTGGCCCTCGATCGTCGCGGCGGTCTGCGTTGCGTCTCATGTCGTCTCCTTCGCGGCTTTGGGGTGGGGCTTCTGGCCGGCAGGTCGCTCTCAAAGCTGCTTGTACGGGATCGACGGTTTCGGGAACGTATCGCCAGCCCGCTTGGCGATACCGCGCTGAAACCGGCAAGGGCTAGCCTCATGGCGTGCGAGTGCTCGTAGTAGAGGACGACGAGGAGATGGCCGAGGCGATCGCGCTCGGCCTGCGTCGAACGGGCATGGCGGTGGACGTCGCGCTCGACGGCCCGGCTGGGCTGGAGCGCGCGTTGCTCAACGACTATGACGTGATCGTGCTCGACCGCGACCTGCCGGGCATGCACGGCGATGAGCTGTGCGCCAAGCTCCTCGAGAGCGAGTGTCGCGGCCGCGTGCTGATGCTCACGGCGGCGGCGAGAATCGACGACTTGGTGGACGGGCTTGGCCTCGGCGCGGACGACTACCTGGCCAAGCCATTCGACTTCCCGGTGCTGATCGCGCGGATCGGCGCGCTGGCGCGCCGCGCCCAGCCCGCGATCCCACCGCTGTTGCGCCGCGACGACCTGGTGCTCGATCCGTCGCGACGCCGGGTCTCGCGTGGCGGCCGGGAGATCGAGCTTGCCCCGAAGGAGTTTGGCGTGCTCGAGCTGCTGCTCGCCTCCCAGGGTCGCAGCGTCTCCGCCGAGGAGCTGCTCGCGCGCGTGTGGGACGAGGCCGCCGACCCGTTCACGAATGCCGTCAAGATCACGGTCAGCCGCCTGCGCGCAAAGCTCGGCGACCCGCCGCTGATCGAGACGATCGCCAAGTCCGGTTACCGGATATGAGCGTGGAGGAGCCCCTGAGCCCGGACGAGCCCCTTACGCGGAGCGAAGCCCCTACGCGGAGCGAGGCCCCTCGCGCGCGACGAGTGCGCCTGCCTCGGCGCACAATCCGCCTGCGTCTGGCGGTGCTCTATGGCGGGCTGTTCTTCATATCCGGCGCCGTGGTTTTGGCGCTCACATATGCCGGCGTGTCGCACACGCACGCCTCGTACGCGCGAGTCGTGCACGAACGGGTCGTCCAGTCTGGCGGCTCCGAAAGCGGCCCCACAGCCGGCTCCGCGGGTGGTCCGGAAATCTCCGAAGCGCTCCCTGGGCCACGTGGCTCGGCAACCGTGCTCGACCCGAATCAACGCAAGGCTGACCTGAGGGTGCTCGCGTTCGTGTCGGTGATCGCGCTTGCGATCATGGGGGTCATCTCGATGGCGCTCGGGTGGTGGGTCGCCGGCAGGGTGCTGCGCCCGCTGCGGACGATCACGAGCGCGGCGAGGGACATATCGGCGACGAACCTCCATCAGCGCCTTGCGCTGGAAGGGCCCGATGACGAGTTCAAGGAGCTTGGAGACACCTTCGACGGTCTGCTCGCGCGGCTCGAGGCCTCGTTCCAAGCCCAGCGCCAGTTTGTCGCCAACGCCTCGCACGAGCTGCGCACTCCGCTTGCGCGGCTGAAGACGCTTGCGCAGGTCGCGATCGCCGACC
>DAHUYZ010000067.1:4880-9587 GCA_027306855.1 Solirubrobacterales bacterium
GCGCGGAGTCGCTGCGGGGCGCCCACGAGCGCGTGCTCGCCTCGGAGAAGCAGCTCGAGGAGCTGATCGACGCGCTGCTCAGCCTGGCGAGCAGCGAGCGGGGCTTGCAGTGCCGCGACCCGGTCGACCTGGCGGCGGTGACCGACGAGGCGATCGCCGCCCGGCGCGAGGAGATCGATAGCCGGGGTCTTGTGTGCGAAGCCGCGCTCGACGGCGCGCTCGTGAAGGGCGACAAGCAACTGATCGAGCGGCTTGTTGCGAACCTGGTGGACAACGCCATCCGCCACAACACGCATGGGGGCAAAATCGACGTCGCGACCGCCACAACCGTCGAGGGAGCGGTCCTGTCGGTCGAGAACAGCGGCCCGACGATCGCGACCGCTGAGATCGAGCGCCTCTCAAGACCCTTCGAGCGACTCGCCGCCGAGCGCACGAGCGGTGGCGATGGTCACGGGCTGGGGCTGTCGATCGTGCAAACGATCGCTCAGGCTCATGACGCCGCTCTGGTCGTGGCGCCCCGGGTGGAGGGAGGGCTGCGCGTGCGGGTGAGCTTCCCGGCGTCTTGACGAGACAGGCCTCCTGACACAGGTGGGAGAGAGGGGAGGGCTGGTCGCGAGGGCGGCATGGCCGCTTTTCTCGGCTGCTGCCGCACTCGTATATCCGACGAACTTCGTCCGAGAATCGCAACGGTTCGTCATCTTCAGAGCGATGAGCCCGCTGTCATTGCGTCGTTATCGAGCCGAGCGCCTGCTCGCGAAGGAGTTCGAGGGGATGCGCTCGAAAGTGCTGTCAGTCGTGCGCTCGAAGCTGCGCGCGCACGGCGTGAGCATCGACGTGGCGGATCTCGAATCATGTTACGCGCAGGCCTGGCAGGGTTTGTACGCGGCGCTGCTGGAGGGCGAGGAGATCGACGACGCGCCGGCGTGGCTGGTGACGGTCACGTTCAGACGGGCGATCGACGAGAGCCGCGTGCTCGCGCGACACCAGCTCGCGGATGCCGAGGGGCAGGCTGCGGTGGGCTTCGATCCCGACATCGACGGGGTGCTCGATGCTCGCGCTCGCCTGTCACACGTCTTCGAGGGGTTGCGCAGCCGCTTGAACGAGCGCGAGTGCGAGCTCGCGTCGCTGTGCTACGTGCAGGGCCTGTCGCGGGCGCAGGCGGCGGAGCGCCTGGGGGTGAGCGAGGCGCGCGTGCGCAAGCTGATGGACGGCGCCTCGCCGAGCCGCCCCGGCGTGGCCGGCAAGGTGAACGAGCTGCTCGCCGCGATCTCCGCCGAGCGCTGGTGCGAGGAGCAGTCCTCGCTGATGAAGGCGTTCGCGTTCGGGTTGCTCGACCGCGAGGGCGAACGCTATGCCCTTGCCGTCGCCCACACGCGCGAATGCCCTGCCTGCCGCGCGCACGTCGCCTCGTTGCGCGGCCTCGCCGCCGTGCTGCCACCGCTGCCGCTCCCATTTGCGCTCACGGCGGGGACGGGCGCGGGGTTGGGCGCGGCGGCTTACGCCGGGAGGGCTTCGCCGGTTGCGCCCTCCGCCTTCGGACGCCTTGCCGGAAGTCTCGGGAGCTCGGTTGCCCTCAAGCCGGCCGTTTGCGGGCTGATCGTGCTCGCGGGCGCTTATGTGGTGGCCACAGGCGGTCCGGCCCACGGAAGCCCGCCCGCTTCGCCGCGAGCCGTCTCGCTCCTCGAGGCGCCAACCACTGCGCGCTCCGCCACGCTCCTCGAGGCGCCCGCCCCACGGCGAGCGTCCGCTTCCCTGAGATACTCGGCTGGGCGCTCGCCGATCACGCGACGTCATGTCGCGCGGCATGCTCCTTTGGCCCGATCCAAGGGCAGCGCGACGCCGGCGGGCCTCGCCTGGTCGGCGGCACGGGAGTTCGGGCCCGAGCGGCTCGCCTCGGCGCCGGCGAGCGCAGGCAATGGCTCATCCTCGGCCCGCCGCCGGCGCAGCAGCGCAGCGAGCGAGTTCGGCTTCGAATAGCGCGCTGCGCGGAGATAGTCAGCCGCGTGGAAAGACCCGTGCGAGGCGGCGCAGGGCGAGCGGGTTGCCCTTCGGGCGCAGCCGGCCCGTCGCCATCGCCTTCAACGGATCGAGGCGCTCGCCGATGATGTCGACGAAGTCCTGGTAGGAGACGCGCATGCGCACGTCGGCGCGCGGCGCGCCCCCTTGAGCGACGGAGCTCGAGCCGTTCTCGACCGTCAGGTGCCAGGTGGGCACGTCGGGGTCGGTGAACTCCCACTGGAACGTCGTCGCTCGCTTCAGCCCGTGGCTGGGGTTGACGTTGCGCTTGATCGTGTCGAACAGCAGCTCGAGCGTCTCGGAGTCGCGCTTGGTCGGTCCCTCCCTGACGCCGATGACACCCGCCTTGGCGAGCGCTCGACCGCGTCTGGAGATCTCCAGCGGCTCGAGGCCCGGTGGCAGGAGCGCCGGTCCTGGCAGCGTGTCGGGGGCAAGCCCCGCCGAGCGCAGCTTGGTCGTCATCGACGTGAGCCCTTCCACGCCGACCTCGTCGTAGGTCGAGCCGAAAACGGTTATGTACTCTTCGTTCCACCCAGGGGGCATAAGGACCTGGGCGGTGTAGCGGGTCACTTCGCGCAGCAGGCCCGCGACGGCCTTGGGGACGCCGACGGGGTCTTCGCGGCGCAGGTCGGCGAGCAGCTTTACGCCGAAGCCGATGTGGCGCTGCTCGTCGGCGGCGATGTTCTGCATTCCCTGCGTAAACGCCGGCAACACGCCGCGGTCTTCCAGGTAGCCGCAGATGAAGTGCTGGCCGGGCTGCGCGAGCGAGGCCTCGATCACGATGTGGTAGAGCGTGACCGCCGCGGCCAGCTTTGCCGGCGAATGGTCTTTGCGCAGCTCGTCGGCCATCGTGTCCAAGCGCTCGAAGATCTTGCGAAAGCCGGGGCTCAGCTGCGGGCGAATCGCGGCAAGGCCGCTCGCCATCGCACCGTCGCCGACCCCGCACACCTCCTGCATGAAGCGCTTGAAGAAGACCGCGTGCCTTGCCTCGTCGACCTGCTGGGTCGCCAAGAAGTACTTCTGCTCCTCCAGCGGCGCGGCGTCGATGTAGGGGGAGAGGTTGTCCGCAACCGCGTCCTCGCCCCAGAAGAAGAGCGAGTAGTTCCACAGCGCGGCGGTGCGCTCGAACTCGGTGAAGCGCTCGCGCCACTGCTTGCCGTCCTCCGAGAAGTCGAGCTCGGTCGCGCTCCAGTTGCCGCGCTCCCAGCGCGCGTATAGGTCCTCGTAGGAGATCGCGTCGGCCGGCAGGCTTCCCAGCTGTCCGTTGGCTGTGTGTGCGGATGTCGTGGTGCTCGCCATGTGCCTGCTCCCTGTTCGAAACCTTTATTTTGGCTGGCCAGCCAGTTCCCGAGAATCTAGCGGACCGATCCTGTCCTTGCATAGGCAAATACACCATCTATTTGGCGGGGTCTTATCCTGGGCGGCGATGAGGCGATGGCGGACGCTGGTGGCGTCTTTTCGCGAGAGCCCGACCGCCCTCCCGGCGCTCGCCTCGATCGCGCTGCTGATCGCGTTGGCCACGAGTCAGGCCGGCTATCCGCTGACCGACTGGGCGCCGAGCGGCCTGATCGCGCTCGCGTTGCTCGCTATCGCCGTGCTCGCCGCGCCGCCCCGGCTCGCGCAACTGCCGACCGCGGTCAAGGTCGCGCTCGCCTGCCTGGCCGCATATACCGCGCTCAGCTTCCTCTCGATTCTGTGGGCCGGCTCGCAGGGGGACGCGTGGGAAGGCGCCGATCGCACGCTGCTCTATCTGCTCGTGTTCGCCCTGTTCGCGCTGTGGCGCGGCCGAGGGGGCAATGCGGCGCTGGCGCTGTCTGTCTGGACGCTCGCGACGATCGGCCTGAGTATGTACGTGGCGGTGCGGCTGTGGAGCGCGGGCGGCGCGTCGTTTGCGAGCATGTTCGCCGGGGATCGCTTCATCTACCCGGCCGGCTATCCCAACGCGGCGGCGGCGCAGTGGCTGATCGCCTTCTGGCCCGCGCTGCTGCTCGCGCGCGGCGTGCAGCTGCCGTGGGGCCTGAGAGGCGTGCTGGCGGGTGGCGCTGTCATCCTCGCCGACGTCGCGCTGCTCAGCCAGAGCAGGGGGTCGATGTATGCGACGGCTGTGATGTTGGTGCTCGTGTTCGCCTTCGTGCCGCAGCGGCTGCGCACGTTCGCGACGGCGGTTCCGGTCGCGCTCGCCATCGCCGCCACGGCGCCGCTCGTGTTGCGCGTGGGCGAACGCATCGACGCGGGTCGCAGTCCGCACGGCGCGCTCGACGAGGCGCTGGGCGCGATGCTGCTCGCGGCGCTGTTTGCCGGTCTCCTCGTCGCAACGGGCGCGGCGCTCGAGAGCCGCCGAGTGTTCTCGCCCACCGTCGCGCGCGGGGCCCGCCGGGCGCTCGCGGCAGTGGCGGTCGCGACGCTGCTCGGCGTGGTCGTCGCGGGGCTCGTGGCGGCGGGCGACCCGATCGCGCGGGCGCGCAGCGCATGGCACAGCTTCAAGGGCGGCTACTCCTCCTCCAGCAGTGGCCCGCGGCTGCTGAGCGGTCTCGGCAGCAACCGCTACGACTTCTATCGGGTCTCGCTCGACCAGTTCACAGCGCCTCCGCTGCTCGGCATCGGCGCGGACAATTTCGCCCAGCAGTACCTCGCGGCGCGCCACAGCGAAGAGACGCCTCGCTACCCGCACAGTGTCGAGCTGCGCCCGCT
>DAHUYZ010000068.1 GCA_027306855.1 Solirubrobacterales bacterium
ATATTGAACCGTTGACCAGCGCGCTCGTAGAGCAAGAGCCGTCCGGGTGGGACGCTCTGCAGCGCATAGGCCGAGGGCTGGGGGCCGGCTTGGCTGGCGGCGGCCGGTTCAGCACCGTTTTGACAGCCGGTGAAGCTCGCGCCCAGGACCGCTGCGGTGACAGCGAAGATCGCGAGGAACAGCAGGCCGCCGACACCGAACGTACCCGCGAGCGAGAGCCACAGACCCATCCGACGCCAGCGCATCAGGTCCCCTCCACGGTGCTGACGAGCAGCCGTCCGCGCTCGGGGGCGAGGAGCACCACGACCTGGTAGCTGGCGAGCTCGCCGTCGTTGACCAGCGCGCTGACCCCGACCAACCCCAGGGGTGCCGGTGCAGGATGCAGTGAGAGGATGCGCGGACTGCGAGCACGCATCGCTGGCGGGACGAGCGGCGGGTGGGCGCGCAGCGAGCGCAGCAGAGCCGGGGCCGCATCCCTGACGGCTGTAATCGGCGCGTGCCCATACAGGTAGGCCAGATAGCCAGCGAGGAAGCGCTGCGCGACGCGCGCCGCCGCAGGCGCGACAGGGGCTGCGTTCGCGGCGCCGCCCGTGGGCGCCGGGGACGGCGCGCTTCTGACGGCCACTCCGGGCCTGCGCGGCGCGGCATGGTGAGGTCGTTGGGTGGGCTTGGTGGCCGCGAGCAGGATGGTGCCGGCGGCGAGCAGCACCGCGACGACGGTGAGCGCTGTGCGGCGCTCGCACTCGGCGATGGGACGATCGCGAAGCGAGGTGAGCCACGCGATCATCGCTCGCCGCCTATCCCGCGCGTGGGTGCGATCCCGAGAAAGCTCCGGCCGCTGCAATGAGCCGCCTCGGTCGTGGCAGCACCCGGACCGCAGAACGGGTCCAGCACCAAGCAGCGCCCTTCGGGGTTCTTGTGGGAGCAGGTCGGACGTCGCATGACGCCTTCGCGCTCACCTGGTCGAGCGCGCCTGTAAGGAGCGCCGCAAACGCCGCACGCCAGCATCGAGGAGCCCGCGAGGATGCACCGCCTGACCAGCTGGAGACGACGCTCACGCTCACGCACAAAGCCGCAGCCCTGGGGGCGGCTGGCCTGACGAGGCGAGGTCGGCCACGACAGCCTCTGCGTGACCCGATAGTCGAGTGCGAGGTCGTCATAGAAGTACCGGCGTTGCTTGGTGAGCAGCAACAGCCGCACGGGGGGGCACCAGCCACGCACGAGCCGTGTGCTCCACGGCGGCAGCGGCTGGTGTGTCCAGCCCTGCTCATCAAGCGCATTCAGCGACGGTCCGCCGCGCCCCACGAGCAGCCAGAGCGTCCCGTCCTCGCGCAGCACCCGGCGGACCTCGCCGAGCGCGGCGAGGGTAGTGCTCAGCGCACCGGTGGGCGGGCTCGTCACGCACATCTGCGCCCAGCTATCCGGGAGCTCGCGCAGCAGCGAGAGTGCGTCTGAGTGTTCGATGCGCCAGCTCACGAGGGCTCCTCGTCGGGGTCGAACGCCGGATCCGACGGAGGTGGAAGGGGCGTTTTCTCGCTCGCCTGCGCTCGTGGCTCAGGTCGCGTAGAGGCTGGTTGGTGTTTGCCAGCGCTGGGCTCGTCGTAGGCGTCGCCTGGTTCGGGCACCTCGACGCCTTTCGGCTCGGAAGGAATCGGCAGCGGCGCTTCGCTGTTCACGGTCGGCTCCTCGTAGTCGGACTCTGGCTCCGGCGCCGGGATTGGTCCGCCTTCGCTGCCTCCTATTGGCTCGTCCACGTCGTCGCCTGGTTCGGGCACGTCGACCCCGCGCGGCGGTGGTGGCGTGTTCACGTTGGCCTCCTCGGTCGGATTGGGAGGGGGCGCGGCCGTGTCAGGGCCGCGCCCCCCGCTGGATGCCGCGGGTGTGTGATGCCGGTGCAGTCCGGCCATCCGCGCGAGGCGGGTGGAGTAGTAGAGGGACTGCAAGCGGCTCACCCCGTCCCGGCCGGTCTTGGTGCCGGCGGTCGCGGCGAGAAGATCCCCGGCGATCCAGTCGCGCTGCACGAAAACTGCCCACAGGAACAGCGCCTGCAGACCGAAGGCCATCAGCCATCCGAGGTTGCTCGTCGCGTCCACGAGCGCGGCGCAGACCGCGAGGACGACGGCGAGGATCACGCTGTAGATGACCTTCCGCAGCAGATAGCCCGCGAGGCGTGTGAGCCAGCCGCGGAAGAATTCGTGGCCGCGGCCGGGGATCACGCCGATCACCAGCGCGAACGGCGAGAAGGCGAGCCACATCAGCAGGAAGACCCCGGCGATGATCACCCCGATCGCGAGCGCGCCCAAGAGCAGCCATGCGCCGAGCTCGCCGAGGAGGATCAGGATCGAGAGCAAGAGCCGCTGGTACTGGCCTCCCTTGCCGGCTGCTTCGGCGGCGGGCTCATCCACGGGGCCGAGCGGGTAGCTGCTGTTGCTCCTGCCGGGGTCTGATTCGGGGAGCTTTGAGTTATCGCCGTGTTCGAGCGCTTCGTACTCCTGGTTGCGCTCGTGGCTCTGGAACGGATACGCGAGAAAACGGGGCGCGTACTTGGCCTCGTTGTTGATACACGTCTTGCCGCCCGACGCCTTGACTTCCGTGCCGTTCTGCAGACGGCTAGCGAGCGCCTCTTCTTCGCTCGCGCTGCCGCCGAGTGGACGGACCGCAACAGAGACCGTCTTGCCGGCGGCCTTGGTGGTGCAGTGCTCGATCCCGCCGAACTCGAGGACCGTCCACGGCTGCAGGATCAGCAGCGAGAAGAGCTGGTTCCCGGCGGCCTGCTTGGCGGCTTGTTCGCCTGTGAGGCTCCCCTGGCTTGTGAGGGAGAGCAGCGCGGTGGAGAGCTTGTTCGCGAACTGGCTCGCCGGCGCGATCGTGCGCTGCGGCTGCGTGACGATCGCCAGCGCGAGGATGCAGTAGATGAGCGAGACGGCGAGGGTGCCGGCGGTCTCGGTGTAGCGGCGCTGGATCAGCGCCTTCCACATCGCCCAGATCGACACCAAGGCGACCGCCGCGATTAGCCACGGCTGACCGAACGTGCTCGCGTAGATGTTGTGGATCGCCTGCGAGACCGGCGCGAGCGCCCCCGACCCGGGGGTGCCGTTTCCGTTGACGAGGTCGAGGCTGAACGCGAACGCGAAGAGCGTGATCACCGCGTTGGCGACGAACGCGGTGATCAGCCAGATGACCTGCGCGACGAAGTACGCGATCATCGGCAAAAGGCCGGAGGTGTCGATCCCTGAGAAGAGGCCGACCTTGATCGCGGGGAAGTACTGGTCGAGCTGGTAGTTGGCCAGCGGGTAGCGCCCGAACCAGCCCCCGGATGGGATTTGCGGCGCGGGCCCGATGTTGCTGTACACATCGCCCGCCAGCGCCGACGGATCCGCAAGACCGACCAGCACCAGCGCGCCGAGCAGCCCGAGCACGAGCGCACGGCGTCTGCGCACCGCCAGCCCGAGAACACGAGCGAAGGTGGCGCTCATGCGGCGCTCCGGGCGAGCTGGGGGGTGGTGGCGAACGCCTCCAGCAGGTGGGGGTAGACGAGGTCGACCTGGACTTCACCGACGCGGCCATGCAGGTCGCGCATCAGGCAACGTCCGGCACGCATCTCGCGGAGGTGAGCGACCAGTCCGCGCGTGGGCTGGAGGCCGATGAATCGCAGCGCCGCGGCTGCGCCGTCGTCGGAGTCTTGGCCGAAGACGAACACGTCGCCGATCAGGTCCGCGAGGTCGCCGAGGTCAGCGATGCGGTGCGTGTCCAGCAGCACGGTCGCGCCGAACGCGCGCCCAAGCCGCACGAGCCGCTTGATGATCTGGCGGCCCTGTGCGGAGTCCAACAGGAACCACGCCTCGCCCAGCGCCACGACCTTGTGGCGGGTGCGGTCGTGGGAGATGAGCCGCAGCGCATACGCGGCGACGAGCGACAGGGTGGCGACCGACACCCGCTCGGTGCGGGTGTATGAGTCTCTGGAGGCGCCGGGCTCGGGCAGCGACAGGCCGGGCATCCGAATCGTCGTGACGGGCCGCGCGGCGTGCACGATCGTGCTCTCGCCGTCGCCGAACCCGAGCCGTGCGAGCCCGAAGTCGCGGATCACCTCGAGCGCCTCACCCGCTTCCTGGCCGGCCGTCCGGTCGCTTGCAAGGAGCAGGTCGACGACGTGCTGGGTGCTGCGCGATCCTTCCCGTACCGCGTCCTTGACCGCGCGGCTGACCGCGTTCTCCCACGCGGCGGTGGAACCGGGCAGAAGGTCGAGCAGGTAGGAGCAGGCCAGCTCCTCGCGCAGATCATCGAGACCGACCGCGAGCGGATCGAGGACGTGCGCGAACACTGGGATCTTGTGCTCAAGCTCGGGCCGCAGACCTTTCCGCAGGAGTTGCTCGCCTCGCTTTATCGAGTCGGCTGCCAGGTGCGCTGGTCCGCGCTCTACGGAACGCGCTGCGCCGCTGTCGCGCTGCCGACCTACTGCTGGGAGCGCGAGCGACTGTGGATCGATCCTCCGCCGGGCGATCTTGCACCTGCCGCCCGCGAGTCACAGAATTCACCACCTACGCAGCCGTGTGCGATCACGCACGAGGTACGTGAGGCGATATGAGAGACATGAGCTGGATATGGGGGGCATGAGTGACATGAGGGTCGCCGGCCGGCACCAAGATCGCGGATCGCCATGAAGAAGGCGCCCAGGGTGATGACGACCGTCCCGACGGAGTCCGGATGCGCCCTCGTCACCGGCGCCTCGCGCGGCATCGGCGCGGCCTGTGCCCGGCGCCTTGCGGCGAGCGGCTGGGCGGTCGGGGTGAACTACTGCGCGAACGAGGCCCGGGCGCGGGAGACCGTCGCGGCTATCGAGCAGGACGGCGGGCGGGCGATCACGCTCCCGGGCGACGTCAGCAAGCAGCGCGATGTCGAGGAGATGTTCACGCGCTTGGAGGCCGCGCACGGACCCGTGCTCGTACTCGTCAACAACGCCGGTGTCACCGACGACGCGCTTGCCGCCCAGCTACGCGACGAAGAGTGGCAGCGTGTGATCGACACGAACCTCAGCGGCGCCTTCCGGACGATTCGCCGCGCACTGCGCCCGATGATGCGCGCGCGCTTCGGACGGATCGTCAACGTTGCCTCCCTGAGCGCGATCCGCGCGATCCCCGGACAGGCCAACTACGCGGCATCGAAGGCCGGGCTGATCGGTCTCACCATGACGATCGCGGTCGAGGTCGCGCGTCGCGGCATCACCGTCAACGCCGTCGCACCGGGCCTGATCGAGACGGATATGACGCGCGAGCTACTCGACGACAGCGTGGCCGGGCGGATCCCCGCGATGCGTGTCGGCGAGGTCTCCGAGGTCGCATCGTGCGTCGATTTCCTTGTCTCACCGCAGGCCAGCTACATCACGGGGGCCGTGATCCCGATCGACGGAGGGCTCAGTGTGCTCGCGACCTCACCCTGAGCGATGAGCACGCATGCTCGCCTGCTCTGCTCCAGGAGCTTCGAGGAACTGCGGCCTGGCGAGGAGTTTCGCACGCACGGGCGCACGATCTGCGAGTTCGACCTGAGCGCCTTCGGCGCGCTCACGGGGGACTGCGCCCCGCAGCACCTCGACCGCACCTTCGGCGAAGCCGGGCCCTTCGGCGAGCGCATCGCGCACGGCGCGCTTGTGCTCTCATACGCGCTCGGGCTCGTCCCAATCGACCCCGACCGCCTGATCGCGCTGCGCTCGCTGCGTGAGGTGAAGTTCAAGCAGCCCGTGCAGATCGGCGACACGATCCACGTCGAGGGGCGCGTCGGTGCCTGCACTCCCGTGAGCGACACCGCCGGGCTCGTTGAGCTCGCCGCGCGTGTATGCAACGACCGAGGACTGCTCGCCGCGCGCATGACGATCGACGTACTGTGGCGGCGTGCGAGTACCGCCGCGAGCGAGTGAAGCCGTCGCACCGTCCTCGCGCGGTCTTTTTTGACACATCTGCGTGCCAGTGCCTATCGTGGCTCACGCAGCATCCACAGGTCGATCCACACCAAGTGAAAAGAGGGTAAAGTGCGAGACGCTGTTGTCGAGGCTGATGGTCATGTGGGATCGGGCCCGGCTTCCATCAAGTTTCACTACGACCAGGGCGACGAGTTCTTCGCACTCTGGCTCGGTTCCACGATGACGTACTCCGGAGGGATGTGGGAGGGCGCCGAGGAAGACCTGCGCACCGTGCAGCTGCGCAAGCTCGACTATGTGGCCGAGCAAGCCCGCGCCGCCGGCGTCCGGCGCGTGCTCGACATTGGCTGTGGCTGGGGCAGCATGCTCCGCCGGCTCGTCGACGAGCACGGCGTCGAGCGGGCAATTGGCATTACGCTCAGCGAGGCCCAGGTCGCCTACATCAACGCCGAGTGCGATCCGCGCGTCGAGGCCCGCTTGCAGGACTGGCGGACGTTCGAACCCGAGGAGCCCTTCGACGCGATTGTCTCGCTCGGGACGATCGAGCACTTCGTGAACATCAGCGCCGGAGAGAAGGTGCGCGCGCAGACCTATCGCGAGCTCTTCGAGCGCTGCCACAGCTGGCTTGCGCGCGGGGGCAGGCTCGTCCTGCAGACGATGGCCCAGGGCCACGCGCCGCTTGACCGCCGCGCCGTGCGCGACCTGCGGCTCGTCCTCACGAAGATCTATCCCAACTCCGGCCCGCCGTTGCTGCGCGAGCTCGTCGCGGGCTGCGACGGCCTCTTCGAGATCATCTCCGTGCGCAACGACCGCATGGACTACACGCGCACCCTAATGGCCTGGCACAGGAACCTGCGTGCGAACCGCAAGCAGGCTGTCGAGCTCGTCGGCGAGGAGGTCGTGGACACGCACGAGCGCTTCTTCACCGGGCTCTCCCGTCACTTCATGCTCGGCCAAGCGGAGCTTCTGTGGATGTCCTTTTCCGCCATCTGATGCCGCCGGATCGCAGCGCAACGTCACTCACCATATCCACCAAAGGAGGAACATTGTCCGATAATCCAAACCCAGAGGAGGTGCGTCAGCTCATCATCGACGAACTGAGCCAGCTCGCCGACCTGAAGCCCGAGGAGATCAAGTCCGAGGCGACCCTCGAGGATCTCGACATCGACTCGCTGGACCTTGTCGAGCTCGCCCAGATCATCGAGGAGCGCTACGACGTCAGGCTCGAACGGGAGGACTTCAAGGACGTCACAACAGTCGGCGCCGCGATCGAGGCGATCATCAGCCGCTGCACCGCCGTCGCCGTCTGAGACCCGAGGCAGTCGCGTGAGCCCCTTCCCCGCCGCCCCCGCCGAGAGCTTCGTGGAGGACCGCGAGCCGCGCTTCGACGCGACGGTCCCCAGGCAGTTCGCCCACAAGCGCGCGGTCGAGGAAATATTCCTTACCGACATCCTCGTGCGCGAGAGCCGCGGGCAGGTGCTCGCCTGTGCGCAGCTCCCGCGCAGCCACGCGCTCTACAACGAGATCGAGAACGGCTTCCACGACCTGCTACTGATCCTCGAGATCGGGCGGCAAGGCATGACCATCTACGGGCACGCCTGGCTCGACGTGCCCGAGGGGACCGCGTTCGTGATGAGTGGTCTGCAGGCTGAGGTGATCGATCTCGACGCGCTGCGCCAAGGCGACGCGCCCGCCGAGCTCGTCATCGACGTGCCCTTCGGTGGGGAGCGCATCGATGGCCGAGGACGCGTCCGCGGCTACAACCTCAGGGGCGTCGGCGCGATCGACGGCCGGCCCGCCATCGACTTCTGCGGCGACGCGCTACTGATTCCCGAGGCTCTCTACGAGCGCGTTCGCAGCGTGCGCGTCGAGGGCGAGCCCGAGATCCCGCCTGCGCCCCTCCCCGTCGAGCCCGCCCGCGTCGGGCGCCGCTCGTCACGCAACGTCGTCGTCGGCGACGCCGCCTACTCCGAAGGGGAGCTTCGCTGCGCGCTGCTCGCCGATCCTTCACATCCCTCGTTCTTCGACCATCCTCTCGACCACGTGCCCGGGATGCTGATGCTCGAGACAGCGCGTCAGGCGGCGCTGCTCCACGTCGGCGAACTCGGCTGGCCGCCTGCGGAGACCGTGCTCGATGCCTGCGAGGCGCGCTTCACGCAGTACGCCGCGCTCTCCCCCCCCGCCACCTGCCGCGTGCTCGCCAGGGAGCGGCCGCCGGCCACTGAGTCGGCGCCCGATGCAGACGCGACGCCCGCCGAGTATCTGCGCGTGCACTTCGCCCAGACCGGACAGGACATCGGCCACGTCGACCTGCGCCTGCGTCGCACCGGCCCGTGAGAGGGATGGGCACTATGCTCCATGAGCACACCGAGCAGAACGCCGCGCAGGAGGAGCGGGATGGGGTACGGGATCTCGCGGGGCGCCGCTACGCGATCGTCGGCGGCGGGCTGTCCGGCCTGGCCGCCGCTTGGTACCTGCAGGGCCGCGGCGCCGAGACGCACGTGATTGAGCGCGACGGCGAACTTGGTGGTCGCGCTGGCTCCGGGCAGCTCGGCGAGCGCGTCATGACGCTCGGCGGCAAGAACATCGGCCGCGGCTACACACGCTTTCGCGCCTTCACGAAGAGCCTTGGCAAGCACCCCTATGAGCATTTCGGGATCAACAGCTCACGCGTCCTCGACGGCCGGGTCCTGACGTTCGACTCCGGGAATCGCGGACGGGCTCTGCGCCAGCTGCGCGGCGTCCCCGCCCGCGACCTCACTCGGCTCGGGCGGCTCGCGCTGACCGTCCGACGCGACCCGAGCGCGCGCTACCTCGAAGCGGCACGCTGCAGGGGCCTCGGGCGGCGCTACCACGGCGAGAGCGTCCAGGAGGCCTTCGGCGCGCGCCTGCGCGGTCTGCTGCTGCGCTCCCTAACGGTGCGCGTCAGCGCGGCCGAGCCCGACGAGGTGCCGATGGCGAACATCCTGCCCTACCTCGGCATGATCGTCGACAGCTACGTCCAGCTCTCCGGTGGGATGCACGAGGTGGTCGCCGCCGCCGCGGCCCGCTCGCGCGTGCGCCTGCGCACGGAGGCGCACGGGCTGCTGCTCGAGGGCGGCCGCGTCCGCGGGCTGGAGCTCTTGACGGCGGACGGCGAAAGTGTGCCCGAGCGCTTCGACGGCGTGCTCCTCGCCACGCACGCCCACGCCGCCGCGGGACTGCTCGAGCGCTCCGCGCCGAGGGTCGCCGCGCTGCTCGCAGCGGTACGCTACTTCCCCGTCACTGTGCTGCTCGCCGAATACGAGCAGCCCGTCTTCGACGCGCGCGTGCGCGCCGTCGTCTTCGGCGCGGAGGAGCCACTCAGCAACGCCGGCGCCTATGGGCTGAACGACCTGAACGTCGTGCGCTACACCTTCAGCGGACGCAGGGCGCGCGCTCTCGCCGAGCGCGAGCCCGATCCCGAGCTGCTCGCGGCGGTCGCCGAGAGCAAGCTCGCGCCCCATGCGACCGTCGCCGGCAACCGCCGCCGCGCGCTGCTTGCGCGCCGGCTTTCGCCGGGGCTCTGCGCCTACCATCCCGACCCGGCCGCGTTTCTGCAGGAGCTGAG
>DAHUYZ010000069.1 GCA_027306855.1 Solirubrobacterales bacterium
AGTCGAAGGTGACTGCGCGGACGCCCAGTGAGGGCGGCGGGCGCCAGCCTCGCCGGTGCGCTAGCACCGGACGGTCCGGCTGGTGGGATGAGTGGCCGAGCTCCCAGACAGCCGACTCGAACGCAACCGTGACGGGAGCGTCTGGATCATGTGCGAGCAGCGCACGCAGCTCGATCCACGGATCACCCGCACGGTAGCGGCCGGCTCGGGCGGCCGGCGCGAACTCCCAGGCCCCGCGCGTGCGCAGGGGCAGCAGCCAGCCGAGTCGGACCAAGCGCTCGGCTGCCGCCTCGGCCGGGAGAGACACCTGGGTCTGCGCCAGGATCTCCGTGAGAAGCGCTCGAGTGACCACAGCCGGCTGGCGCAGCTCCAGCTCCCCGAGGATGGGAGCGAGGCGCGCCGACACAGGGCGTGTTTGCGTTTGCGCGTCTATGACGTCATCATACTACGTCATAAACGTCTAGATGCAAAAAAACGTCGCTGCAACGTTACCGTCCTTTGTCGCGCCGGAGACCCATCTTTTCTGGACGTGGTAGCTCGCCTCTCCGCAGTGAGCTCAGGCATCGCCGTCGCCAAGTTCCCGCAGCCATCCGACCTGCCGCCCCAGCGGCCACCACTCCTCGATCCGGTGGGCGATGGCTGCGACGATCGGCCTCTCAGCGAGGGTTCCCTGGGCCGCGGGGCCGGTCGCAGGTTTAGCGACCAATCCCGCCCCCGCTACTCAGCGAATGCCTCGGATGCGTGGCGCAAACCTACGGCAGGACAGTCGAGGGGGGCGGGGGCAAAGGTGCCCGACGAGTTCTCGAGGGCCGATTGGCCCATTCCACTGGGCGGCCGAACTCTGATCGCCCCCCTACGGCAACCCCAGCGTGCCGCCCGCCACAAGCCCGTACTTGTCGTCGCTCTGGAGGTTGACGCCGCCGGTTGCGGTGATGGTTCCGGTCGCTATGACGGCGCCTGTGCCGGAGATGGTGCCGCTGACCGTCAGGTCTCCTTTGACGGCGACGATGCCGTTTGTCAGCGTGAGGTTGCCGCCGATCGTCACCGAGCCGTTGCTGACCGCGCTGTTGCCGATGGTCTCGTTCCCGGCGGCGCTCGCGAAGCTGGATGCGCCCGGGGCGTTTGCGATGCCGCTCACGATCGAAGCGACCTGCCCAGGGTCGACCTTCTCGCCGCTTACGCCGACGACCGCGACCTTCCCGGCGGAGTCGGCGAGGATCGTATTGCCGGCGCCCTGGATCTCTAAGAGGTGCTGGCCGAGGGTCTGGGCGACGGCGCTCACGTCGGCGGCGGCGAAGTTTCCGCTCTCGAAGGCGGCCGCCTGGGCTGCGACGTCGGACTGGCAGAGCAGATCGCCGGGGAAGAGCACTTCGCCGCTGGGGGTTGGGCCTGGGTCGGCGAGCACTACGGCGGCGTGGATGTTGGGGCCGAGGTTGTCCTGCACCTCGCGCTCGCGGCCGTTGTCCTGCTGGGCGAACAGCTTCAGGCCGCAGGCGCGACCCTTGACATCGATACGGCCCTTGAAGTTCGAGCTGTCAAATCTCTTCAGCGGCGTGGCACCGGCCTGAGTGGCCGCGGTGACCGAGACGGGCCCGCAGTCGGCCGTGTCCCAATGTTTGCCTTCGAACCCGAAGAACGTGTTGTTTGTGATGTGGACGCGGACGAGCTTGAAGGTGGGGCTGCCAAGGCATCCTGTCGTGAAGTTGACGCCGCTTCTGTCGCCTCTGAGGGAGACCGTCCGCGACCGGGGCCGGGCGTGCTTGCCTGGAAGCGTGACCCTGTAGTGGCCCTTGGTCAGGCAGAGGCTGTAGGCGCCGTTTGAGTCCGTTTCGGCGTTGTGCGCGCCGCCGGGGCCCTTGGCCTGCACGCGAACGCCTGCGGCCGGTTGACTGTGCGGCCCGCCGACTTCCGTTACGGCGCCGCTGAGCAGAGCGCCGCAGCTTACGACGTTGAAGTAGTCGCTCGAGTAGGAGGTGCCGGCGAAGATCCCGCCGAAGCCGACGGCGTGGGAGAACACCTCCCAGGTGCTCGACGCTGCCTGTGCGGAGGCTCGTACGGTGCAGCTCGTGCTCTTTTCGCCGCAGCCGGAGATGGCGTGCCCGCCTCCGACATCGCCTACGAAGCCGGACCAGCCCCATTTCGCTTCTTGGCGTTCCTCGGCTTGGCCTACGTTGGTCATGGTCGCGGTGATCGCTTCGCCGGCGCGAACGACCTTCGGCGCGATCGCGAGCCCTCCGACGCCCTGGATCAGACAGGCGCCGGCCCTGGACAGGCCTTCCGGTTCGGGCCATTGGCCGGTCGGCGTTTCGCTGCACTGGATGGGCGTCTTTTCGGCTGGGCCCGCGAGACCGCCGGCCGCGCTACTGGTCGCGCTCGAGAGCATCAGTGCGGCAGCCAGGCCCGCCGGGAGCGCCGACGCCGCGAGCAGCGATCGCCGGCGACGACAAATCGCGATCCTGACCCCCACCCTCATGATCCTCGCGATCCTCATTGACGTCGACCGATCCTCATTGACGCCCCATTGAGATCCGAGGCCGCCGGCCTACGCGAAGTAGCCGGGCGGGCATTCGTTCGGCCCCCGCAAGGCCCCTTCGATGACGGCGCTGCAGTACTTGGCGCCGCTGAGGTTCGCGCCGGCGAAGCTGTCGTTCTGGAAGTTGCCGATCAGCCAGGCGCCGGTGAGGTTCGCTCCTTGGAAGCTCGTGCCGGGGTAGTTGCCGTAGAGCGTCTGGCCCGAGAGGTTCGCGCCCTTGAAGCTCGTATCGGTCGTGTTCGCCTGGACCAGTTCGATGCTCGTCAGGTTGTCGCCGTCGAAGCGCGCGCCGGTCAGGTCGGCCTGCGAGAAGTCGGCCTTCGTCAGCGTCGCGCCGATCAGGTTTGCGTTCTGCAGGTACGCCTGGCCGAGCGAGGCCCCGCTGAGGTTGGCATGCGCGAAGCTGACCTTTTCGAGGTGCGTCTGCTCGAAGTCCGTGCCCTTCGCGTTGGCGTGCGCGAGGTTCGACCCGGTCAGCACCGCCTGGCCGAAGTCGGCGCTGCTCAAATTCGCGTAGGAGAGGTTGGCCTTCTCGAGCTTCGCCTGGACGAGGTCGGCATGAGAGAGGTTCTTGTGCGCGCACTTCGCGCGCACCGGCTTGATCTTGCAGCCGTGAATCGTCAAGGTGCGCGCTTGGGCGCCGGCCGCAGTCGCCAGGCAAGCGACGATGAGCCCCAACGCCCGCGCCAACCCCAACGCCCGCGCCCGCGCCCGCGATCTTGGCGGCCTGCCGGCAAGTCGCGCGTACGAGCTTCTTCCCCCGTCGGATACCCCAATGCCCCGCACCATCGGAATCTTACCGGACGGAGCGAGCGTCCGCATGCCAACCGCTCGCAGCAGATCGGCCGACTCTCTTCGCCCCCCGCCTGCCCCGCGGCCCCGCCGCGCACGTGTGCAGCACGATCGTCCTGCGGCGGGTCTTGCCGTCGGAGAGGGTCGCGAGCAGGGTGAGCTTGTAGGCGCCCTTGGGTGCGCCGGCGAAGACGAGCTCGGCCACCTCGCGATGGCCGTACAGCCTGGCGAGGACTTTGCCGCGCAGCAGGATCTTGCTGCGGACGATCCTGGTGTGGGGCAGCAGGGAGATGTGGGCGGCTACGTGGACGGTGAGCGCTCGGCCGCTTACGCACCTGTGCGGGACGCTGCGAGGGCGATGAGCGGGCGCGGCGATATGCGTCGAAGCCGGCCCTCCGGCGGTTTGGCCCGGCGCGCTTGCCGGCTGAGCCGTCAGAACGGCCGGGACCAGCGGGTCGACGATCACGCCGTTGGCGACACCGTCTTCGTCGTCGGGGCCGCCGTCGAGGAGCGTCAGTTCGATCACGTTGCCCGCGATCGTGTAGAGCGAGGAGGGGATTTCCTTGTATTCCTGGCCGCCGCTTGCGTTGTGGACGAGCTTGAAGAGGGCATTGGGCGCGCTGCCGGGCGGCAGTTCGATCTTGACCCGAGCGCTACCGCCGGGCGTCACGTTGACCGTGAAGCGCAGCGCGCCGACGACCTGGGTCACGCCCGCAGGCAGGGGGGTGCCGGGCGCAAGCGCTTCGGCCGCGAACCCGCCGATGCTCGCGCCGGAAGTGTCGGTGCTGGCGAGGACGAGCCCGCCTGACGGCGCCTGCGTGGACTGGGCCAGCTGCACCTTGACGTCCTGGCCGTAGCTGGCGCCGCCCCACGTCTTCAAGACGACCCGCTCGTGGAAGCTGCCTTCGGGCGTCCAGCCGGCGATCTTCGCCGAGACGACGGTGGCCTTGTCGGTCGCACTCGGGATCGTCGAGCATTCGACGTGGTGGCCGTAGAATTCGGTGGCTCCATATTCGAAGGTGCACGATTCGACGGCGCCGCCGCTTGGGTCGACTTCGCCGCGGACCGTCGCCTGGTCGGTGCCGACTTCGCTGGGAGCGAGCGTTTCGGCCGTAGGCGCCCTCGCTTCGTTGAGCACGTCGCGCGTCAGCTGCAGGCGGTTCAGCGTCGATTCGACCAGAGCGGGCTGCTCGCCGATCGCTTCGGTGGCGCCGGCGGCGAACCCTTCGACCTTGCCTTCGACATAGGGCTTGACCTGTTCGGCTACTTCGCCGGCCCACTTCGACGAGCGCGTCCCGACTTCTCCGATCGGGTCTTCGGCGAGCACCTGCGCGAGCGTCGGCTTGCCGGACTGGCCCGCCGTTTCGAGCCGCGCGATCCAGCCGCCGAGAAGCGCCTTCAGCTGTTCGGCCATCGGCCGCGGCAATCCTGGTTCGGGATCGAGGAACTGAGCGCCGAGGCCCTCGACGTCGGACTGCAAGGCCAGGTTGCTGTCGAGCGCCTGTGGGAGGCCGAGCTTTACGTAGCTCTGCACGAGCGCCTTGGCGCCGGCGAGGCTTTCGACGGGGTTGCCCTTGGGCGGATTCGCCAGCGCTTTGAGGCCTGTGCCGTAGGCTTCCTTCTGCAATTCCAGCAACCGGGAGTCGACCTTTTCAACCAACGTCCCTTGCCGCATTCCTGAGCCGAGGCCAAGCGGGCTTTCCCCAAAGCCATAGTCCGCGTACTCGACGCCGGCCTTTTCTTCGCCGCCTTCGTAGGGGCAGTGCTGACCGCCTTCGAACACCGCGGATGGATCGTCCGTGTATTCCGGACCCCATTCCACTTTGTATCCGTTGTCTTTTATAGACGCCCCGGTAAGATCGACCGTGCCGACGTGGCGTTCCCCTGCGAAGGGCGCGCCGAACGTTCCTTCGTAGAAGGACTCTTTCGTTTTCGTCGTGGCGTCTTCGGTATAGAGTTCGCCGTTCCCGCGCCAGTGCAGAGCGTTCTGGTCACAGCTCGCCGGCGAGGTCAGCGTGTAGTTGGTCGAGCCTTCCGCGAGCGTCAGCGTCTCGGTGACGGTTTCGTCGTTCGTTTCCGACTTTGTTTTGAACACGTCGGCGACTTCACAGTCTTTCCTTGCTCCTCCCCATTCGGGGCATACTTCGCGCGATTCAAGGCTCTTTTCGGCGACTTTGGCCTTGCTTTCGGCGAACCCGGTGATCGTGCGGCACGCTTCGAGGATCAGTGGATCGCCGGAGCCGGGAGCGCCGATGACCCCGAGCCTTATGCCGTCGATGAGCGCTGCGGGCAGGCCGGCGATGAACTGTTCGGGCATTTCGAGTTCGCCGTTTCCGCCTTCGCTGCCTGCGCATTCTTTCCACTTGAGCGCGGGGTATTTGGCGCCGGCTACTTGACTTGCAGAGAACGACTGTTCGGCGCCGTCCCATAGCTTTACGTTCGTCGGATTGGCCTGTGGGCTCCCGGTCTTGACGTCTTTTTCGAGCCACTTTTCGAAGGACGTTTCGGCGGCTTGCGACAGCAGGGTCTGAACCGAGCTCGTGCCGTCCACCCCCACTCCGTCGGCGGCGACTTCGAAGCCGGCGATGGCCTGGTCGAGGATCGCGTTCCCGGTCTTTGAGCCTGCGCCGCCGGAGTGGCCGGACCATGCGCCTTGGGTCTTCTCGAGCGTGAGTCCTTCTCTTTCGAGCTCTTTGAGGCCGGCGATGTCAGGAGAGGTTGAGTGGCTTGCGTTTTCCAGCATCAACTGGGCATAGGCTCGCGCGCTTTCGGCCCAGAAGGTCGTGTTGGCAAGCGAAGACGGCGCGGGAGCGCTCGACCAACCCTGTTCTTGGGGGAAGCGCGCCAGGTAGGTCATGTCTTCGCTGAGCTGCACGGGTTCGCCGCTCGTTTTGCTCGTCAGCTGGCGGTCGGCGCCTTCGAACGTGAAGGGCTGCGTTTCAGAGCTGTTGACGAGCGGGCCGTTCGCGATTTCGGTCGCGTATTTTTTGAGCGCCACGAGCGCTTCCTGGAACTTGGGCCCGGACAGGGGTTCGCCGGTGCGCGCCAGCCAGCCGACGCTGTCTTCGATGGTCGTCTGCAGGTTGGCCTTGGTCTGCGCGCTGAACAGTTCCTTGAGCTGGTCTTGAAGGGCGTAGATCGTGCTCTGCTCTTTCTCGAGCCGTTCGCCGAGGGCGCTCAGTTCTTGCTTGAGCTCGTAGTTTTCGCGCGCCATCTGCGCGGTGAGCTGGGCGAGCTGCGTGTTGATCGCATGGAACGCTTCCTGGGTGTACTGCTGGAAGCCGGCGAGCTGCGTGCTGAGGTCGGCGAGGTCTTGGAGCGTGATTTCTTGGGGGCCGGGCGGGGGATGTGACAGTCCTTCTTCAGCGTGTTCATAGAGTTCAAATCCAACGTTGATGAGCCCGCCGATCCCTTCGGAGTAGTTGCCGGTCGCGATCGCGAGGACCGAGGTGCCGCCGAGCAGCCCGCTCTTGACCCCTCCCGCGATCGCTTCCTTCTCGGCCTTTTCGGCTTCGTAGTTGGCCCAGGCCGTTTCCTCTTCGGTTATCTGGGCCTGCGCCTGCGCGGTCGCCTGTTGCAGCGAGGCCGCGGTGTTGTCGGAAGGGCGCAGCAGTTCGGCCGCGGCGACCATCGCGGCGCGCTCTTCGGCGATGACTCGGGCCTGCTTGGCGGCGTTGGATTCGATCGTCGTCAGTTCCGCTTCGCATACGGACTTCACGGTGCACTTGCGCGCCTTGGCGGCTTCGTCGAGCGCTCCCCCGCTGCACTTGAGCCTGGGGACGCCGGCGATAGAGGACCCGCCGATTTCTTCTTCGCCGGTCCCGGCGTGTGCGCAGGACTGTTCTTGGGTCGCCTTCTGTCCTTCGCCGAACAGCTCGGTCAGTTCCTTCGGCGTCTCGGTGACGGTGCCGTGGCCGGCTTCGATCGCTTCGCGCAGTTCTTTGAGCGCTTCGGAGCCAAGCGCCTTGCTTTCGTGCAGCAGTTCGCTCCACTGCGAGAAGGCGCTCTCTTCGCTCGAGACCTTCCACAGCGCATCGCGGGCTTCCCCGAAGGCATGGTCGTTCGCGGCGAGCTGACGCGTGGCGCGTAGGACGTTTGCGGGCGCGAAGGCGGCGAATGTGAGATTGGTACGAGCGTCGGCCAGGGGTTCAAAGTACTTTGGAGTTTCGGCGCCGGCGAAGATGTCTGAGGAGCCGGTCAGCGCAAGAGCGGCGAGGTGCGTGACGGCGAGTTTCGCGGCCGGCGGCAGTACGGTGGAGGGGGAGCCGTAAGGGCGCTCGAGCGTCGCGAGGATCGCGATGATGCGCTGGTTGCCGGCCATCAGCTGCAGGCTCGCCTGCGAGGGCGCCGAGGGCAAGGACAGCAGCAGCTGCATATCGCGGACGTAGCTCTCGGCGACGGCTGGATCGAGAGAGGGTTCGTCGGCGTAGAGCTGCTGGAGGGCCTTCTCGAGGATGACGTCCTCGGTGCCGCTCGGGACCTTGCTGAGCCGGGAGACGTCACCGGCGACGAACAACGAGGTCGAGACTTCGGCAGGCGAGACGGCGATCGGCGCTTCGGCGCGGGCGCGGGCGGCGGGCAGGATGAGCACGAGCGCGGCCGACAGCAAGAGCGCCGTCAGCCCAGCCCGCGTGGCCCGTCCCAACACCCAATTCGCACGCAGCGCGCCCATGTTCCTCCCGATCCCTTGGGTTCAAGGCCGAATATATGCGATCGCGACCGGCGGGGCCACCCGGCCGGCGAGCGGCGCACCGAGACCCCGGCGAGCGGCCACCGAAGCTGCCCGGCCGGCGAGCGCCAGATAGTGTTCGGTCCCATGGCCCGCCAAGCGAAAGCTCCCTATGAGGTCGACGGGCGCACCGTCTTCATCACCGGCGCGGCGCGGGGGATCGGGGCGCAGACGGCGCGCAGGCTATATGGGAAGGGTGCGAACGTGGCGCTGGTCGGGCTCGAGCTCCAGCGGCTGCAGGAGCTGGCGGTGGACCTGGGCGAGCGGGCGATCGCGATCGAGGCGGACGTCGTCGACTTCGATGCGCTGGAGCGCGCGGCGGCGATCACGGTCGAGCGTTTCGGTGGTATCGACGTGGGGATCGCCAACGCGGGGATCGCGTTTACGGGACCGCTTGCAAGCGCGCCCTTCGAGCAGGTCGAGCGCACGCTGGCGGTCAACTTCCTCGGCGTCTGGCGCACAGACAGGGCGCTGATCGGCCACATCGCCGAGCGCAAGGGCTACCTGCTGAACATCGCCTCGCTGGCGGCCGTGAGCCATGCGCCGCTGATGGGCCCCTACACGGCCGCGAAGGCGGGGGTCGAGGCGCTGACGGACGCGCTGCGCATGGAGACCGCGATCACCGGGGCGCGCGTGGGCTGCGCGTACTTCGGCTTCATCGACACCGACCTGGTCCGCGCGAGCTTCAAGCAGCCTTCGGCCGAAGCGATGACGGGGCGGATGCCCTCGTTCATGCGCAACCCGGCTCCTCTGTCGCAGGCGGTCGACGCGATCGAGCGGGGCATCGAAGGCCGCGTCGATCGTCTGTGGGCGCCGCGCTGGGTCGGGGCGCTGATCAAGCTGAGGGGCATCCTTCAGCCGCTGACCGAACGCCAGATGCTCAGAGAACCGGACCGCCTGCGCGCAGGGATCGAAGCGGCGCAGGCCACCCACGAGACCGACTCCCAAGACCCCCTGCTCGGCGTCGCGATGCAGGCCGTCAAATAGTTCGTCAGGGGCCCTTAAACGCAAAAAAGGCCTCATGGCCGCTGCCGCCCAGACGGCCGGCGGGGGT
>DAHUYZ010000006.1 GCA_027306855.1 Solirubrobacterales bacterium
ATCGATGAGCCGCCCTACACAATCGAGGACCTAAGCACCTGGCCCGACCCTTCGCCACGCCCGACCACGATTGAGACCGCGCGAGCACTGCGCGATGCCACGAGAGAGGACGCAACCCCAATCCTGCCACCGCTCGTCGTCGACGACGGCCTCGGCATCTGAGGCGCACCGGTGGCTGTGGAGCTCGGCCCACCAGGGCCGGATCTCAGCCAGGGCGACCTTCTAGAACTCGTCCCGTCCGTCTGGGTCGAGGATCTCGGCTACCTGTCGAAGACTGCGGACGGTCCGCCGCGTTTTAGGCTCCACAGAGAGAAACCTGAGCCGCTCAAGGATGATCAGCCTCATCCTGCCAACGCCATGAACGTTCGAGCCTTCGGTGTCGTGCTCACCCATGACTGCGAGATCGATAAGGACGACAAGCAGCGTGGGAGCATTCTCGTCGGGTTGGTGCGCCCGCTCAGCTCCGTGAGCGGCGAAGAGAACCAGGAGGGCATCCGCCAGTACACTCGGCACCGAGCCTTCTACCTGCCCGCAAACGCCCCTCCCCCTGCCAGCGAGGGGAACCAAGCGCCTCCCTACCTGGCCGAGGACGGCTATGTCGACCTGCGTCGGATCACGTCGGTCAGGACTCGAGCGCAAGGCGGGAATGAACGAAGATGGCCGACTGATGCTTCAAGAGCATCTGTTCCGCTTCTTTACACGGCGCTTGCTGCCTGAGGGTTGGAGCGAGTGGGAGAGCGAGGAGTAACCACCGCCTAGGTTGTTCGTCATCTCGATCAGCTTTGAGTACGGCAACACAACAAGCGCCACAGCCCCGCGTTAGCCTTCACCATATCTGCACATCGATCCCGGCCATCCCACCAGCCGTTGTTAGGCGCGTTGGTCGCGCCTTCTGAAGCCTTACACTAAATACGTCGATGCGGAGCGAAATCTTGAGCAGGCTATGCGTACTGCTATCGCGAGATAGCTGACTCGCCTATATCCCGTCTACCGAAATGAACTCATGGACGATACCCATAGCAAGTGCATCGGCAGCACTGATGGGCTGACCTTGGCGCACAAGTGTTTCGAATTCAGGGCCGCTCAGCCTAGTGCGCTCTTCGAAGATCTGCCGCACCTCGCTTTCCCTTTCTCAAGGTAGGTGATCCTTTCGCTTATTTCCCCCACGCGTAGCTGATCACCTTGGCGTTCAAATCGCGTACGAGCTCTACGCCAGGCTCCAACATCCATCGGCACCAGTGTGTCCGTGGACTCAATCGCATGCACAAGAAACGTCGCCTCGGGGAAGGCAAGTCGCTTGTCGCCTGCCAGATACAGCATGAGTGCCATCGAGTCGACTTCATTGACCGCTCGGGTCACAAGTTCGAAGGGTGTCGAGCGAAGCGCGCGGTATAGACGCAATGAGGGGGTGACTTTGCCCCCCGGCGAGGATATGTCCAGGATTACGCGTTCAGCGCCTTGGTAGGTGCGTTCGACCATCTTCGCGGTGAGAGCTTCGCTGCTCGAAAGATCGATTTCACCCGAGAATGCTTCGTAGATTTCACCTGATGTGCCTTCCACGGTACCTATTATAGCGCCTGCGGTGGCCAAAACCGGAATATGCGGACCGGTCGTCAACGAAGTCCGGTCGACGTGGTATACACCCGGTGAGCAGACTTTCGAGACAGGAGCATAGAATGACAGATGCAGAAGATGATCCAAATGCAGGAGGCGAGCCCACCGGTGCTCCTAGCGAAGAGCCCAACTCGAGAGCGAGGCTCATGCACGAAGTTGCTGAGCAGATGGATGCGATCGAAGCCGATTTTCCGGATGGTTTTGAGATCGGCCGAGTCATCACGATTGTGGAGGTCAAGCAGCCTGATGGCGAGGTGGGATTGCGAATTCGGGCCGGCCAGTATCCCTGGGTCGCGATGGGGATGCTGCGATTCGCTTTGACGAGCCTGGAAGCGGGCATCGGCAGGGGGTGAGGAGCGCGGGCAAATGATCCCGGCACAAAGAACCTCGCCCCCGTAACCTCCACTTCACCCCCAGTGCCTACTGGCTCGTCTCCTTTTCACCTATACCCAGCAGCGATTCCAACCGGGGCAGTAGTCGGTAGGCAAGCCACCCGATAGCCGCGACACCACATCCGATAAATAGAAGTCGCGGGTCGGTGGGGGTCCAGCGTTTTTCTAGAAACATAAACGCGACGGTCACCCCGACTATAACGGCAGGTACGGCGACTCCGGCATATAGGGCGATCGCGGCTGGTGCACCTCTACGGCGCCAGGTGGCGAGAAAGGGCTCGAAGTGAACTAGCGAGGCGTAGATGATTAGAAAAGCGGCCGTGCCTCTGAGCATCGCGTCGACTTCGGGACCAAGCTGTCTGTGGAGCACAACAAATAGTGATACCCACGCATAGCCTCCCATGGCAAAGGCGAAAAAGGTAATGCCGGTTTCTGCCCACAGACGCGTCGACTCAGATTGGGCGGTGAGTCGTTCCATCCACCTTAGGCGTGGTCGCGTCAGCGCCAGCATAAGCAACGTGCCGCCAACGATCGCGACTATAACATCACGAGGGTTTACGGGATGGGCAATCGTGGCTGCAGCGGTAATTGGCATATACGGGCATTCGGCAACATTAGACTACTCCTTGAGCGACTATGGCTACGTAGCTTTGCCGCGCGGAAGAAAAAGGCTGTGAAAGACCCTTCAAAAGAAGGGACCAACGACCTCGGAAGTAGTAGCCAGAGCCTTGGAGACCTGGCCAAAATAGGCGCTAGACCGCCCTGAAGGTCGCCGCTTCGGCGTGTCTTAGGTTTCATCGGAATGATCGGCGCGGCCACGGCCAGGTAGTACGTCAAGACCAACCAACCAAGTCGTCGACGAGCTTTTGCAGGTCGGTCTTCAACGACTCGCTCGAGCGGTCGCAGACGCGGCGCTTGCAGAGGATTGCCCGCAGCGCCCACGATCCCCCTTGGTGCGCTCGTGGGCGCAGGCACTCTGTCGGGGGCCTGCCGCCAAGCAAACGCCGCCCTACGCGGGCTGACTACCCGCGCCCCAGGCGGGTAGGATCGCACTCGATGCCCGCCACCAGCGGAGAGGACGTTCGCAGGCTCTCGATCGACACGATCAGAGGCCTCGCCATGGACGCGGTTCAGAAGGCGAACGCCGGCCATCCCGGCACGGCGATGGCGCTCGCCCCGCTCGCCTACACGCTCTACCGCGACGTCCTGCGCCTCGACCCCGCCGACCCAAGCTGGCCCGGGCGCGACCGCTTCGTGCTGTCCGCCGGGCACGCCTGCATCCTGCAGTACTCGCTGCTCCATCTCTGCGGCTTCGACCTCTCGCTCGATGACCTGAAGAGCTTCCGCCAGTGGGGCTCGCGCACACCCGGCCATCCCGAGCGCGGCCACACCCCGGGCATCGAGGTCACGACCGGGCCCCTGGGCCAGGGCATCTCAAACGCCGTCGGCCTGGCGATGGCCGAGCGCTTTCTGGCCGAGCGCTACAACCGCCCCGGCTGCGAGCTCGTCGACCACCACACATATGTGATCTGCTCGGACGGTGATCTCATGGAGGGCGTATCTCAGGAGGCCGCCTCGATCGCCGGGCACCTCGGTCTTGGCAAGCTGATCGTCTGCTACGACGACAACCGCATCACGATCGACGGCTCGACTTCGATCTCCTTCGACGGCGAGAACCACACCGCCCGCCTCGCCGCCGACGGCTGGCACGTGCAGAGCGTCGCCGACTCCGAGGACACGGCGGCGCTGCTCGCCGCTCTGACGGCCGCGCGCGAAGAAGCGCAGCGCCCCTCGTTCATCCAGATCCGCTCCCACATCGCCTACCCCGCGCCCAACGCGATCGACACCGCCAAAGCCCACGGCGCCCCGCTCGGCGAGGAGGAGGTCAGGCTGACCAAGGAAGTGATGGGCTTGCACCCCGAGCGCACCTTCCAGGTCGACGCTCAGGTCTACGAGCACATGAGCCTGCGCGAGCGCGGTGGCGCTGCCCATGCCGCCTGGCGCGAGCGCGAGCAGGCTTGGCGCAAGCGCCACCCCGAGCTTGCCGGCGAGTGGGACCTGGCGCTGCAGGGACGCCTGAGCGACGGTTGGGCGCAGGCGCTCCCTCGATTCCAGTCCACCGAGAAGATCGCGACGCGCTCGGCCGGCCAGAAGGCGATGGCCGCGTTCGCCGAGTTCGCGCCCACCATGGTCGGGGGCGCGGCCGACCTGGTCGAGTCGACCAAGACGACGTTCGAGGGCGCCGGCTACTTCTCGCGCGTGCACTGCGGGCGCAACGTCGCGTTCGGGATCCGCGAGCACGCGATGGGCGCGATCGTCAACGGGCTCGCCGCCCACGGCGGGATCGTCAAGCCGTACGGATCGACGTTCCTGATCTTCTCCGACTACATGCGCCCCAGCATCCGCCTCTCCGCGCTGATGGGGCTGCCCGTCGTGTGGGTCTTCACGCACGACTCCGTCGGCCTCGGCGAGGACGGACCCACGCACCAGCCCGTCGAGCACTTCGCGGCGCTGCGCGCTATCCCCCGGCTGTGGGTGGTCAGGCCATCCGACGCGAACGAGACTTCCGTCGCCTGGAAGGTCGCGCTGCAGCGGGCTGACGGCCCCGTCGCATTGCTGCTCTCGCGCCAGAACCTGCCCGTGTTCGACCGCTCCGAGCTTGCCTGCGCCGACGGGCTTGAGCAGGGTGGCTACGTGCTGTGGGAGTCCGGCCCCGACCCCGAGGTCGTACTGATCGCCACGGGCAGCGAGGTCGCCCCGACGCTGCAGGCGGGGCGCATGCTCTCAGAGCAGGGCACAGCGGCTCGGGTGGTGGCGATGCCGTGCGTGGAGCTGTTCGAAGCGCAACAGGCCGACTACCGCGAGAGCGTCATCCCCACCGACGTGGGCCCCCGGCTCGCGGTGGAGGCCGGCGTGAGCGCCGGCTGGTGGAAGTGGGTCGGAGATCGCGGCGGCGTGCTCGGGATCGAGCGTTTCGGAGCCTCCGCACCGGGTAGCACCGTTCTCGAGAAGTTCGGGTTCACGCCCGAGTCGATCGCCGAGCGGGCAAAGGCGCTCGTCGGCCAAAGGGTCTGAGCAGGGTCTCAACGAGATGTCATCCAGCCGCTCACCGCTTCACTGCCTATCCGCTCTGGGTCAGAGCGTCTGGATCGACTCCCTCTCGCGCGAGTGGATCAGAGGCGGCAAGCTGTCTGAGCTGATCGACCAGGACGCCGTCGTCGGCGCCACATCGAACCCGACGATCCTCCAGAAGGCGATGAGCTCCGGCGACGCCTACGACGAGCAGCTGCGCGAGCTGGCCGGGCGCGATGCGCGCGAGGTCTTCTGGACGCTCGCCGAGCAGGACATAGGGGAGGCGTGCGACGTCTTCCGGCCCGTCTACGACACGGGTCTGGCGCGTGACGGGTACGTCTCGATCGAGGTCGATCCCAGCCTTGCGTACGACTCGCTGGCGAGCTACCGCGAGGCGATCAGGCTGCACGAGACGATCGCCCGGCCCAACCTGCTCGTCAAGATTCCCGCCACCAAGCCCGGCCTCGCCGCGATCGAGGACGCGATCGCCGCCGGGCACTCGATCAACGTCACCTTGATCTTCTCGCTGCAACGCTACGCCGAGGTCGCCGAGTCCTACATCCGTGGCCTCGAGCGCCTCGTCGCCGCGGGAGGGGACCCTCACAAGGTCGTTTCCGTCGCGAGCTTCTTCGTCTCGCGCATCGACACCGAGGCGGACCGGCGCCTCGATGAGATCGGTGGGCACGACGAGCTGAAGGGGCGACTCGCGATCGCCAACGCCAAGCTCGCCTACCAGCACTCCCTCCAGACGTTCGGCGGCGAGCGCTTCGAAGAGCTCGCCGGCAAGGGCGCCACCCCCCAGCGCGTGCTGTGGGCGTCGACGTCGACCAAGAACCCTTCCTATCCCGACACGCTCTATGTCGATGAGCTGATCGGCCCCGACACGATCAACACGATGCCGCTGGAGACGGTGCAGGCCTTCCAGAGCCACGGCACGCCCAAGCCGACGCTCCAGACGGGGATCGCGCAGGCGCACTCCCTCTTCGAGGAGCTGGCGCGCGCCGGCGTCGACTACGACGACGTCACCGACACGCTCGAGCGCGAGGGCGTCGAGAAGTTCGAAGCCTCTTTCTCGGAGCTCATCGACGAGCTCGCCGCTAAGCTCGGCTTACTTGCCGGCGTCTGAACAGCGACACCTCATCGCAGCGAGCGCACTCCTCTGTGCGGGCCTGGCGGTGCTCGCACTCGTCCTCGGTGGCGTCATCGGCCAGGTCCACGACAACGCCCTTCAGGCGCCTCCCGCCGCGCCGGCCGCCACGCCGACGCCCGCCCCCGCGGCCGCTACGTCGGTCGCGCTCGAGGGCCCCTCCCACACGCGACCCCACGAAATCGTCAACCGCCCGTCCCTCACCCCCGGCGTGAGCGCGCCCGCCATATACGAGCCCTCGGCGCCCGTGGTCCACATCTCCGCCGCCTGGGTCAGCGGCTTCTACCCGATCTACGACACCGCGCAGAAGGTCTTCGGGGTCAACTGGCTGCTGATCGCCTCGATCCACATGCAGGAGTCGGCCTTCTCGACCGACCCCACCACCTACCACGGCCTGAACTTCGCGCACTGCTGCGGCGGGCCGATGCAGTTCAACGTGACCAATGGTCCGGTCACCACATGGTCGCTCGTCAGCGACTCCTACGTCTATGGGCCGCGGCCCGCCTCCTACGACCACATGACCCTGCGCCACCCCTCCATCTACGACGACTTCGACTCGATCATGGCGGCCGCGCACCTGCTGTCCGCCGACGGCGCCGGCTACGCACTCGACGCCGGCGCCTGGAACGCCGCCTACGACTACTACGGCCACGACCTCACCGGCGTGACGTACGCCGATCAGGTGCTCGCGCGCGCGATCGGCTGGTCACAACATGGCTTCTGCATCAACTGCGGCCTGGAACCGTCGATGGTGCAAGCGGTACACGCCGCCTACGGCGCGCCCGTCGCCGCCTCCCTGGAATCGGAAGCGGCGACGGCCTCGCGAGCCAGAGCTAGGCGGCGTCCGCTTGGGCGATCAGCTCACCTGCGACCCGGTCGGTAGCGCCCGCGGTCCCGCCGAGCAGCCTGCGCGAGAGCTGAGCGCGCCTGAAGTACAGCGGCGCGTCGTGCTCCCATGTGGCGCCGATTCCGCCGTGCACGGAGATCATCGCTCGCGACGCGTAATCGAGAGCGCGACCAGCCACGGAGCGCGCGGCGCTGGCGGCGAGCGGGAACTCCGCGGGCGCCCCGTTGCGTGACCAGCCCGCGTAGTAGAGCAGCGACTTGCCGTTCTCCAGTTGGCGCAGCACCTCGGTCAGCGAGTGCTTGACCGCCTGGTATGAGCCGATCGCACGGCCGAACGTGTGGCGCTCCTTCGCGTATGCGACCGACACCTCGAGCGCCGTCTCCACGCTCCCGAGCGACTCCGCCGCGATCAGCGCCTGTGCGAGGTGCCATGCGCCGGCCAACGCCTCCAGCGACGCGTCGAGCACCGTCGCGGGCGCGTTCGTCAGCGTCACGTGCGCGAGCGAGCGCGTAGCGTCGTAGCGGCGCACCGGCTCGATCCGTACACCCTCCGCGTCGGCCATGACCACCACGCCCGCGGGCTCGCCGTCGATGAGCGCCACGCCGACAAGGGCATTCGCTCCGACGGCGTCTGGCACGAACGCATAGGCGCCGCTCAGCTTCACCTCGCCGTTCGCGTCAGGCGTCGAGCCTTCGGCAAGCCCCGGCCGCTGCGCCCCGTGCTCGGGGTCCGCGGTCCAGCGCTGCTCGACGTCGCTGGGCGGCTGCGAGGGCAGATACGCCGCTCGCCGCTCGCCGCTCGCGAGCCCTGGCAGGTACTCGGCCACCCTCGGCGCGTCGGCGAGGATCGCCGTGGCGGGCAGGTGTCCGAGCAGCGGCACGGATGCGAGCACGCGCCCGCACTCGCCGAGCACGAGCATCGCGTCGAACGCGTCGAGTCCCGCGCCGCCGTGCTCCTCGTCGATCAACAGTCCCGGCCAGCCTGCCTCGCAGGCGGTAGGCCAAAGGTCGGGCAGGGCATTCTCGTCGCCGTCGAGCGCCTCGCGCGCCGCCTCGAGCGTCTTCACGCGCGAGAGCGTTCCACGGGCAGCCTCGCGCAGGAACTCCTGCTCGTCTGAGAGTGCGAGATTCATGCCGCGGCTCCTTCCTTGGACCTCAACTCCGAGAACGGTATGCCCTTGTCCAAGCGCGGCTCCGGGGGCAATCCGAGCACGCGCTCGCCGATCGTGTTGCGCAGGATCTCCTCGGTGCCGCCCGCCGACTTCAGGCCGGGCAAAAACGAGATCATGTAGGCCCACTCGCTGCTCGTGCCGAGCGCGTCTGGGCCCTGCACGTCCGCGATCAGCTCCCCCGCTTTGATCGCGCCGTTGACGATCGTCACCTTCGCGAGACCCGCCTCCGGGCCGGGGATCTGGCCGCGCTGCAGCGCAGTCAGCGTGCGGTAGCCGGTGAACCTCACCGCCAGCAGCTCGCTCGCGATCTCGCCGAGCTGCTTTCGCACCTCGGAGTCGCGCCTTGCGTGCTCGTCGGAGGCGATCCCCTTGGCGAAGCGCACCGAGTTGTAGCCGAGCCCCTCGCCGCCGAGACCGATCGTGACGCGCTCGAACATCAGCGTCGTAAGCGCCGTGCCCCAGCCGTTGCCGACGCCGCCCACCGTCGCGTCGGCGGCAAGCTCGACGTCGTCGAAGAAGACCTCGTTGAACTCCGCCTCGCCCGATATCTGACGCAGCCCGCGGACCGTGACGCCGGGGGCGTCCATCGGCACGATGAACATCGTCAGGCCCTTGTGCTTCGGCACGTCCGCGTCGGTACGGGCGAGCAGCAGGCCATAGGAAGAGAACTGGGCGTTCGTCGTCCACACCTTCTGTCCGCTCAGCCGCCACGTGCCGTCTTGCGCCTGGCGCGCGCGTGTCTGCACCGCCGCGAGGTCCGAGCCGGCGGCGGGCTCGGAGAAGAGCTGGCACCACACCTCATCGCCGTGCAGCATCGGGCCGAGGTAGCGCCCCTTCTGCTCGTCGGAGCCGTGCGCGATGATCGTCGGTCCAAGCATCCCCACGCCGATCGCGTCGAGGATCCCCGGCACGCCGGCCTTTGCGATCTCCTGGTTGCAGATGACCTGCTCGATCGGGCCGAGCCCCTGGCCGCCGAACTCCTTCGGCCACGTCACGCCCGCAAGGCCCGCCTCGGCGAGCTTGCCCTGCCACGCGCGCCTCGCGGCGACGATCTCGTCCTCGTCGGTGAGCGCGTCCGGCCCCGTCAGGACAGGCGCCTGCGGCTTGTTCTCCTCGAGCCAGGCTCTCACCTTCGCGCGATGCGCCGCCTGCTCGGGGGTGTCGTCAAGATCCACTGAGTCTCCCTTGCCAAGTCTCCTGTGCCGGCCGGTCCCTCGGTCCTGGTTGACTGGCCAGTCAATTTCCTGGCGGCTAAGGGTACTCCTTCACCGCCCGCTTGGTATCGGCGGTGCGTGAACCGGCCTTTGGCGGTAGACGGACGTGAAAGCCCGTTCGAGCAGGTAGGCGGCCTGGCGCCCCAGTTCGGGCGAGTGCAGCAGCACGACTCCCAGCTCGACGCCGTGGCGCTCGGCGGTCCCGACGAGACACAGCCCGGCGGCTTCGGTCTCGCCTGTCTTCAGGCCGGTCGTGCCCGGGAAGCCGTAGCGCAGGAGCGGGTTGTTGTTGTACAGGTAGAGCTTGCCCCCCTTGATCGGGAAGGGCAGGATCGCGCTCGCGCTGCGCGCTACCGCCGCGATCCTCGGCTGGCGCAGATCGACGGTAGCCAGCTCGGCGAGATCGTCGGCGCACGAGCTGTTGGCGTTCTCCAGGCCATCGGGCGAGGCGTAGCGCGTGCAGCGCAGGCCGAGCGCCGCGGCCTGATCGTTCATCTCTCGAACGAACGCGCTCACGCTCCCCGCGCTCGCTTCGGCGAGCGCCACCGCCGCGTCGTTGCCGGAGGGGAGCAGCATGCCGTAGAGCAGTGTCTCGGAGGAGACGCGCTTTCCGAGCGGGAGCAGGCCGACCTTCGAGCCGGGGGCATCGACTGCGCGCCTGCTTATGCGTACCTGGGCGCTCTGCGGAAGCGAGCGCACCACGAGCAGCGCGCTCATCATCTTGGCGAGGCTCGCGATCGGAAGGACCCTCGTCGGGTCGCGCTGCCACAGCACGCGTCCCGTGCGCATGTCGAACAGGAGCCCGGCGCGAGGTGGGTGGTGGAAGGTGACGTTGACCGCTTCGCTCGGCGCGGTCGGCTCCAGGCGCAGCGGGTGCTCGCCGAGTGGAAGGCCCGTGCGCGAGCGGGCGACGGGTGCGGGAGAGGCGTGGTGGGCGATCGTCACCTGGTGCGTGCGGTCGTGAGAGTGGAACGCTCCGCTCTCCAGCGCCACCCCGGCGGCGAGCACAAGAGCCAACGCGACTCCGATGGCTGCCTTCATCACCGTGGAGGATTGCGCAAAGACCCGACGATTCCAATTGTGAGGATGAGGAGCACGAAGATCGCGAGCGCCGCCTCGACCGAGAAGCCCTCCGTGGCGATCGCCGCGATCGTGAGGTAGGCGAAGCCGACGATGACGGCCAGCGCGGCCGCCAGCACGGCGACGCGGGTCATCCGGCGATGCCGAGATAGAGCTGCGCCGTGGCCCACACGCCCAGCAGCAGCGCCGCGGGCAGCTCGACTACGCCGGCGAAGAACGGGACGAGCACGAGCGTGAAGACACGTCCGCGCGGGAACATGACGATGTAAGCGGTAAGCGCCGCCACGGTCGCGCCGCCGCAGGCGATCGGCAGGGCAGCCGTCGTGCTGTCTGAGAACGCGAGCGTTCGCAACAACAGCGCAAGCGTCGAGCCGAGCGCGCACAGGCCGAGGAAGCGGACAGGGCCGAGGCGCCCCTCCACGCTTGGCGCCAGCAGCGCGAGGAACAGAACGTCGAGTAGCGTGGCGATCAGGCTCCAGTGCCTGCTCGGCAGCAGATAGCCCGCGACGCTCGCGGCGATCAGGACGCTCGTCAATAGCGGGACGCGCGCATGTGGGAGATTGTCTTTGAGCGGCAGGATCGAGCGAGATTACCCGCTCGCAGCGAGCGGGCCGGTGCCAGGGCGGCGCTGAGGCACGTGCTGGTCGGCGTGGTAGCTCGAGCGCACGAGCGGCCCCGCGGCGACGTGGTCGAAGCCGAGCTCATAGGCGGCCTGTTCGAGCGCCGCGAACTCGTCCGGGTGCCAGTAGCGCACGACCGGGAGGTGGCGCTCCGACGGGCGTAGGTACTGGCCGACCGTCAGCACCTGGACCCCATGCTCGCGCAGGGCTATAAAGGTTTCAACCATCTCCTCGTGGGTCTCGCCGAGCCCCACCATCAGCCCCGACTTGGTGAGGACCTCCGCGCCTCCCATCTCCTTGGCGGTGCGCAGCACGCGGCAGGAGCGCTCGAACTTCGAGCCGCGCCGCGCGATCGGGTACAGCCTCGGCACGACCTCGACGTTGTGGTTGAACACGTCCGGTCGCTCGGCGATCACCTTCGCCAGCGGCATCTCCTGTCCCTGGAAGTCGGGCGTCAATACCTCGACCTGGCAGTCCGGCGCCTGCGAGCGGATCTGGCGGATCACGCCGACGAAGGCGGAGGCGCCCTTGTCGGGGAGGTCGTCGCGATCGACCGAGGTGATGACCGCGTGGCGCAGGCCCATGCGCGCTACCGAGCGCGCTACGCGAGCAGGCTCGAGCGGGTCGTTCCACGTCGGCTTGCCCGTCTTCACGTTGCAGAAGCCGCAGCGCCTCGTGCACGTGTCCCCGAGGATCATGAACGTCGCCGTTCCCCTCTCCCAACACTCTCCGACGTTTGGGCAGGCCGCCTCCTGGCAGACGGTGTGCAGGCTCTCCGAGCGGATCAGCGCCGAGAGCTCGCGATAGCGCGGACTGCCCGCCGCGGGCACTTTGAACCACGGCGGCTTGCGCTCGCGCAGAGGGCGTACGTTTGGGCCGAGGACCTTCAGCACGTCCATGCCGCCCGGGTTCGAACGTGATCGAGTGGCGCTCATGCCGGCGTCAGCTCCCCCTGACGAGCCTCGCAGAAGCAACGCCCCATCAGCTCGGCAAACGCGTCGAAGCCGCCCGCCGGTTCCTGTCCGAGCTCATTCTGCACGGACGTCATCCTGACCCCCGAGAGCCCGCACGGCACGATCCACTCGAACGGGGCGAGGTCGTTGACCACGTTGACAGCGAAGCCATGGGTCGTGATCCCGCGTGAGACGTGCACGCCGATCGAGGCGATCTTGCGATCCGCCACCCAGACACCGGTGTAGTCGATGCCCTCGTCCGCACGCGAGCGCGCCTCGACCCCGTAGTCGACGATCGCCGCCACGATCGCCGCTTCCATCGTGCGCAGATGCGCGATGACGTCGCCGATGCGCATGATCGGATAGCCGACGAGCTGGCCGGGGCCGTGGTATGTGACCTTGCCGCCCCTGTCGGTCGGCACGATCTCGATGCCGCGTGCCCGGTAGAAGTCCTCGCCCAGCGCCAGCTCGCCGTCTTGCGAGCGCCGCCCGCGCGTGTACACGGGCGGGTGCTCCAGCAAGAGCAGAGTGTCGGGGATCTCGTCGGCAAGCCTGCGCGCCTGCAGGTCGGCTTGGAGCGCGAGCGCGTCGCGGTAGGGGACGGTGCTTAGGCGGCGAACGTCGATCCGATCGGTGGGCGTATGACTTCGGTCCATTGATTCAACTTAGAGCGTCAAGGCGGCCGGCTCCTGCAACAACTCGCGCACGCGCGCGAGGAACAGGGCCGCGTCCGCGCCGTAGAGGATGCGGTGGTCGCAGGAGAGGGTCACGCTCATCGCGTGACGCGAGACGACCTGGCCGTCGCGCACGACCGCACGTGGCTCGACGGCGCCGACCGCGAGGATCGCCGCCTGGGGCGGGTTGACGATCGCGGTGAACTCGCGGATGCCGTACATCCCCAGATTCGACACGGTGAACGTCGCGCCGCTCAGCTCGGGCGGGGTGATCGTTGCGTCGCGGACCCGCCCGGCCAGCGCCCGCGTCTCGCGCGCGATCTCGCCGAGCGACTTGGTGTCCGCGTCGAGCACGGTCGGCACGACGAGCGCGCTGCTGATCGGGTCATCGGCATCGACGGCAACCGCCACGCCGACATTCACGCGCGAGTGCAGCTCGAAGCGCCCGTCGCGATAGCCGCCGTTGGCGCGCGGGTGCTCGTGCAGGGCGAGCGCGCAGGCCTTGACGACCATGTCGTTGTAGGTGGGGGCCTCCTCGGGGGAGAGTCGCTTCAGCTCGGCGCGCAACTCCCCGCAGCGCGCCATGTCGATCTCGATCGACAGCGGGAAATGCGGGATCGTCGCCGTCGACGCGGCCATCCGGCGCGCGATCGTGCGCTGGGTGCGCGAGGGCTCGACGACCGTCGCCTCGCCCTTGGCGGCCGTCACGTCCTTCACGGACGCGGCGGCGGGCATGGCGGCCTCGGTGGGGACGCCCCCCGACGTGCCGGCGTGCGGCGGCGCGGCCGAAGCCGGCGCCTGTACGTCGGCCTTCACGATCCGCCCGCCCGGGCCGCTTCCCTGCAGCGTGCTCAGATCGACGCCTCGCTCGCGGGCGATGCGCCGCGCCAGCGGAGACGCCTTTACCCGCTCGCCCTGCGCTGCGCGGTTTGCCGGCGACTCGACGTTCGAAGGTCCGGGCGACGATTCGATGGGCATGGCCGGCGGCTGCGCGGCGGCATCGGAGAGGGCGCCCTCGGCCGGAGACTGCGTGAGTGAGGGCGGCTGTCCGTCCCGCTGCCCTCCGATCCGCGCGATCAGCTCACCGACGGCGAGTGTGTCGCCCTCGCGGGCCACAGTCTGGAGGACGCCCTCGCGGTCGGCCTCATATGTCATCGACGCCTTGTCCGTCTCGATCTCCGCCAACCCTTCGCCACGGCGCACGTGCTCCCCGTCGCGTTTGAGCCAGCGCAGGATCGTTCCCTCCTCCATCGTGTCTGACAGACGAGGCATCACGATGTCGGTCATCGAGATGCCCTCGGCATCGCTTCCTGGATCGCCCCGGGTGCGACTCGGTGGGCGTCCCGCTCGCCGTCATGGGCAGGTGTTGGGGCGATGGAGGCGGCGGAGGAGTCGCGTCCGAGAACGAGGAGAGCGGCACGCACGATGTCCGACTCATGCGGGAATGCGATGTCCTCGAGCGGCTTCGAATAAGGCATCGGCACATCCGCGCCGCTGACGCGCGCCACGGGCGCGTCGAGGTCGTCGAAGGCCTGTTCTGAGATGAGCGCGACGAAGTTCGCGCCGACGCCTCCGTGCGGCCAGCCCTCCTCGACGATGATGCAGCGGTTCGTCTTGGCGACAGAGGCGAGGATCGTGTCGAGGTCGAGCGGGCGCAGCGTGCGCGGATCGATCACCTCCGCGTCGACGCCGTGCTCGGCCGCGAGCTGATCCGCTGCGCGCTCCGCCGTCAGCGCCATGCGTGAGACGCCGACGATCGTTACGTCCGAGCCTTCTCGCGCCACGCGCGCGCAACCAAAGTCGGTGACGCCCTCCTCGGTCTCATCGACCTCACCCCGCACCCCGTACAGCGACTCGTGCTCGACGAACACGACAGGGTTCTCGTCACGGACCGCCGCCTTCAGTAGGCCGCGCGCGTCCGCGGGCGTCGCCGGCGCCGCCACGAGCAGCCCCGGCACGTGCAGGAACATCGCCTCGAAGCAGTGCGAGTGCGTGGGGCCGAGCTGATGGCCTGCGCCCTGGGGCATGCGCACGACGAGCGGCACGCGCGCCTGGCCACCGAACATGTAGTGGATGTGGGCCGCATGGTTGACGATCTGGTCGAACGCGAGCAGCGCGAAGTTGACGGTCATCAGCTCGACGACCGGGCGCAAGCCGACCATCGCCGCGCCGATCCCGACTCCGACGATCGTGTTCTCCGAGATCGGCGTGTCCCGTACGCGCCGCTCGCCGAACTGCGCCAGCAGGCCCTCGGTCACCTTGAAGGCGCCGCCGAAAACCCCAATGTCCTCCCCCATCAGGACGACTCGCTCGTCGCGTTCCATCTCCTCGCGCAACGCCAGTTTGAGTGCGTCCCGGTAGCGCATCTCGGTCATTGTCCGTCTCCCCCCGCACGGGCTTGCGTGTCGAGGGCGCCATCCAAGCTCGCGGGCGCGCGCGGCGTTCCGTGGTAGTGGCCGTGGATTTGATGGTCGAGCACGTACACGTCCTCGTACAGCGATTTCTTGTCCGGGAAGGGGGACTCCTCCGCGAATGCGACGGCCTCGTCTACGGCACGGACCGCCTCCTCATCGATGCGTTCGCGCTCGGCGGCGTCGATCATCCCTTGCTCCTGCAGCAGCGCGCCGAACGCGGGGATAGGATCGCGCTCGCGCCACTGCGCGACCTCCTCTTTTGTGCGGTACTCCTCCGGGTCTGCCATCGAATGGCCGCGGAAGCGATACGTGACCGCCTCGACGAGCACCGGCCTTCGCTCCTCGCGCACGTGTGCGAGCGCCTGCGATACGACCCTGTGCGTGTCGAGCACGTCCATTCCGTCGCAGGCCATTCCCGGCACCCCCAGCGACTCGCCCTTGCGCTGCAGGTCCGTCACCGCCGAGTGGCGCGCAAGCGAGGTGCCCATCCCGAACTGGTTGTTGATCACCATGAACACGACCGGCAGCCTCCACAGAGCCGCGAGGTTCAGCGTTTCGCCAAACGTCCCCTGGTTCGTCGCCCCGTCGCCGAACGTGCAGAGCGTGACCTCTTCGTCGTTCCCATCGGCGTTCGTGCCTTCGATCGAAACATTCATCTTGCCCGCGAGGCTCACCGCACGGCGTTGGTCGCAGGCGAGCGCGATCCCTGCGGCGATCGGGAGATTTCCACCGACGATCCCGTACCCGCCCATGAAGCGCCGCTGCGCGTCGAACATGTGCATCGAGCCGCCGTGCCCTTTTGAGCAGCCGTCCGCCCGTCCGAACAGCTCGGCCATCACCTTGCCGGGCGGCGTTCCGCGCGCGAGCGCGTCGCCGTGCGAGCGGTACGTCGAGACGAGGTAGTCGGACTCGCGCAGCGCCCTCGTGCTGCCCACGATCGTCGCCTCCTCGCCGATCGACAGGTGCAAGAAGCCCCCGATCTTCGCCCTCGCGTACATCTCGCCGGCTCGCTCCTCGAAACGGCGGATGAGCGTCATCGCCGCGAGCCATTCGCGCGCCGTCTCTTGGTCGGGGAGAGCCGATGTCGCCATGGCCTTGCTCCTCAGAACGCGGGAGTCTTGACGGTGGTCCTCACGCCTCCACGGTACTCCAGCGCGCGAGGAAGTCCTCGCGATCCATGCGCGCCAGGTCCTCACGCAGTTCGCGCGCGCGCTTGGAGGCCGTCTGCGGCGGGCAGTCCCAGTAGAAGACGACCTCGCCGCCGTCGATCTCCACCACCTCTATATGGTCGACGCGATCGGGGCTTGCCAGGAACGCGGGAGTCAGCCCGCCGCGGCGCACGATCAGCCGAAAGCAACGGCCCGCTCTCATCGCGCCCCGACGCCGGCCGGCTCTGCCGCGAGCGTCTGTGCATATGCGGCGGCTCGCTCCAGCTCGCGCTCTCCATGGAAGACGTGCTCGCCGATCCGCACGGCCGGCACGTCTATCACGCCGAGCTCGCGCGCCGCGGTCGTCGCCCGCTCGAGCTGCTCCGCGACTGAGCGGCGCTCGGTCGCCTGCACGACCGCCGCAGGGTGCATCTCGCACGCCGCCGCCGCGATTAGCACGTTGTCGCGCTCCTGCAGATCCCGGCCGCCCGCGAACGCCTGCCTGAACGCCGCCTGGGCGAACGCTACGACGCGGCCGATCGACTTCGCGTACGTCGCGACCCTCATCGCTGTCGCGCTATCGAATGGGAACGGATCTGGCCAGCGCAGCGGCTGCAAGCCAAGCGACGCCGCTCGCAGCTCCACTTCCGAGCGAAAGATCTCCTCCTCTTTGCGGCACCTGAACGTCTGGAAGCTCTCGGCGCTCGGAAGCTCGCGTGCGAGGATCGGCTGCCACTCGCACGCGATCGGCATCGTCTGCAGGATGCGCTCGGCGGCCAGGTAGGCGAGGGGGCTTTGCAGGTCGAAATAGAAGGCGGCCTCGATCATATCGAGAGCGTAGCTCCGACAGGCGGGCCGGAGTAACCGCATCCGGCTCCGGGCCGGCGCACCCTCGCTCCCTGAGTGTTAGGTGACCGCTGCGGGCGCGCCGGCAGTTACCGCGGCCGGCCATCCGGGCCGGCCTGATGGTGTCGGCCAACGGTTGGCGCCGACCGTCTCGGCTCCTTGGCCCCTCAACCGTGGATGAGCCAGCCGTCAGCGGCGCGGGCAGCCTCCATGACGGCCTCGCTCAGGGTGGGGTGGCCGTGAATCGTGTGGGCCACCTCGGAGAATCCGCCCTCGAGGGCGCGCACGTTGACCAGCTCCTGGATCAGCTCGGTAGCGCGCGAGCCGACGATGTGGCCGCCGAGCAGCTCGCCGTACTTGTGCTCGCCTACGATCTTGACGAGGCCCGTGCGGTCCCCGTACACCGTGCCCCCGCCGACCGCGCCGTAGGTGACCTTGCCGGTCACGACGTCGTAGCCCTGCTCGCGCGCCTGCTCCTCGGTCAGCCCGAACGAGCCGACGTTCGGCGTGCAGAACGTAGCCCGCGGGATGTCCTCGTAGGCGAGCGGGTGCGTCGCAAGGCCCGCAGCGTCTTCGGCGGCGATGATGCCCTCGTCGGAGGCCTTGTGCGCGAGCGCCGGCCCGTGCACGAGATCGCCGATCGCGTAGACGCCGGCAGCGCTCGTGCGTTGGGCGCCGTCCACTTTGACGAGGCCGCGCTCGTCGAGCTCGACGCCGGCCTGCTCCAAACCGAGCGCCTGCACGTCTGGACCGCGGCCCGCGGCGATCACGAGATAGTCGACTTCGGCCTCCTCACCGCCCCCATCGGCGCCGGCTCCATAGCGAAAGCGCACGCTCGTCTCGGTGGCCGTTACGCCTTCGACGGGCGTGGCCGTATGGATGTCGATCCCCTGGCGCTTCAGGCCCCGCTCGGCAAGCCGCGAAATGTCCGCGTCCTCGGTTGGCAGCACCCTGTCGAGCATCTCCAGCAGGATCACCTCGCTGCCAAGACGCGCAAAGCCCGACGCTATCTCTGCGCCGGACGCCCCCGCGCCGACGACCGCCAGGCGCGCGGGCAGCTCCGCGAGCGCCCACGCCTCCTCGGTGCCGATCACCGCGCCACCGAGCTCCACGCCCGGGATCGTGCGCTTCACGGAGCCCGCTGCGAGGATCACGCTGCTTGCGGCGAGCTCGGTGTCGCCGACGAGCACGCGCACGGCGCCGGCCGCGTTGCCGTTTCCGCCTCCCGCTCCGGACAGGAGCGACGCCTCCCCTTCGATCAGCTCGATCCCGTTCTTCTTTAACAGCCCGCCCACGCCGCCGGTCAGCGTCGAGACGACCTTCTCGCGCCGTGCCTGGATCGCGGCGTAGTCGATCTCGACCCCGCTCACGTTCAACCCGTAGTCGCCCGCCTCGCGGATCTCGCTCAGCATGTCAGCGCTGCGCAGGACCGCCTTTGCGGGGATGCAGGCGTAGTTCAGGCAACGCCCCCCGACCTTGTCGCGCTCGATGACTACGGTCTTCTTGCCGAGCTGGGCAGCCCTGATCGCCGCCACATAGCCGCCCGGGCCGGCGCCGATCACGATCGTGTCATACGAGGACTCGGCCATCGCTGACTGAGCCTATCGCAGCGCTTCGTCTGTCTCCTTCTCGACCGGCGCGCTTGCGCGTTCGCCCGCCTGGAGCCTGCCCATCACCCTCACAAGCTTCCAGAACAGCCAGCCCGCCAGCACGACGCTCCCCACGCACAGTCCCGCCGCGAGCAGTGTGTCCGCGACGACGAGGGCGAGCGAGGTAACGACGATCTGGAATGCGAGCAGCGCCTCGAATGCGAGCACCGCCCAGTAGCGCTTGCGGTACATCCCCTGTGCGAGCCACACCAGCACGACCGCGATGAACGCTCCGCCGACGGGCGAGCCGCCTTGGTGCGCTAGCCCTTTGATCGTGAGCGTGCCCGCCAGTACCCCGATTGCGAGGACAGCCGCCACGACGACAGCGACTCGCAGCGCTGCCGGCCGCTCGTCTGGGCGCAGCGGCACAAGCGCAGCTCGGGCCTGTGTCTCGCGTTCGCTCTTGGGGCTCAGCCGGGGGCCTGGCGCCCGGCGGATGTCGGACGGACTCTCAGGCCCAGCCATTGCTGCCCGCTGGGTAGGACTCGAGCGCCGCGCGTAGCGCCTTCGCCGCCTGTCTGGGGTCCTCTGCGCCGGCGACGGCCCTCAACACGCACACGCGCCTCGCGCCCGCATCAACCATCTCTGCGACGTTCCCTGCGTCGATCCCGCCGATCGCAAAGAAAGGGACGAGCGCGTGTGCTGAGGCATAGCTGACCAGCTCTGTTCCCGCGGCGGGGCGCCCCGGCTTGGTGGGCGTCTCGTGGACTGGGCCGACGCCTATGTAGTCGACGTACGGACCGCCGTCCCTGGTCGTACGGATCGCCGCGTCGATCTGAAGCGGCGAATGGGTCGAGAGGCCGATCAGCATCTCGTCCCCGACGATCTCACGGGCCGCGTCGACGTCCATATCGTCCTGGCCGACGTGCACGCCGTCAGCGGCCACGGCTGCCGCGATGTCGGGACGGTCGTTGACTACGAAGAGCGCGCCCCGCTCGCTGCAGACAGAACGGGCGATTTCAGCGGCCCGCATAAGACGCTCATCGTCGAGCCGCTTCTCGCGCAGCTGCACGATGTCCACGCCGCCTTCGATTGCCGCCGTGAGCACGTCGCCCACCTCCCGCCCGCCGGGGCGGCTATCGCAGACTAAGTACAGGCGTGCTGCGCGCAGGCGCGCTCGCCGGCTCTCGCCGATGGCGGGTGAGTGCATAGCAGCAAGTGTGACATCGGCCCACGCTCTCTAGCATCAGGTCCATGAGCGCATCGAACGGCTCGGTCGTGGACGTGGCGATCGTCGGTGGCGGGATCATCGGGCTCGCCGTCGCCTGGCGTGCCCGCGCCAGGGGGCTCTCCGTCACGCTGATCGAGCGTGAGCAGATCGGATGGGGGGGAGCCTCGCGCGTTGCGGCCGGGATGCTCGCGCCGGTCGCTGAGGTCGAGTATGGCGAGCACGGGCGCCGCTTGCTCGATCTGGCGCTGCGCGCCGCGGAGATGTGGCCGGGCTTTGTAGCAGGGCTCGAGAGGGCAAGCGGCTCGGAAGTGGGCCTGATGCGTACAGGCACGCTGATGGTCGCCCACGACGACGACGACGCGCGCGAGCTGGAGCGCCAGCTCGAGTTTCGTCATGCGCTCGGCTTGCGCGCTACACGACTACGCGCAAGCGAGGCGCGCGAGCGTGAGCCGGCGCTCGCCCCGACGATTCGTCTAGCGCTCGAGGTTCCAGACGATCACAGCGTCGATCCTCGCCGCGTCGTGAGCGCACTGCGCACGGCGTGTGAGCAGGGTGGAGTCGAGCTGCGCGAGCATTCCGCGGTCACCGGGCTGTCGCTCGACTCGGACGGACGGCGCGTGAGGGGCGTGACGCTGGCGGATGGCGGGGTGCTCACCGCCGATCGTGTCGTCGCCGCTGCAGGCGCATGGTGCGGGCAGCTCGATGGTCTGCTCGACGGCGCAGATGTGCCCGTGCGCCCGGTCAAGGGTCAGGTCATGAGATTGCGCGATCCCGCCGGCCCTGGGTTGCTCGAGCGGACGGTGCGCTATCCGGGTGGCTATCTCGTGCCGCGCGCGGATGGCAGATACGTGCTCGGCGGCACGATGGAGGAGCGCGGCTTCGATTCCGACTCGACCGCCGGCGCGGCATACGAGCTGTTGCGCGACGCCCTCCAGGTCGTCCCGGGCGTGAGTGAGCTGGCGATCGAGGAGCTGAACGTCGGCTTCCGGCCGGGCACGCCCGACAACGTTCCGTTCATCGGCCGATCGCGGGTCGGCGGGCTTATATGGGCGACCGGCCATCACCGCAACGGCATCCTGCTGGCGCCCCTCACAGCCGAGATGGTCGCTGCGCAGCTGATTGGCGAGGGTGGCGAGCAGGACGAGCCGCTTAGCCTTTGCGACCCCACGCGCGCCATCTCGTCGTCTGGCGCGGTGATGTGATGATCGTGCTCAACGGCACGCCGAACGAGCGCGGCGCCGGCGAGTCGGTGGCCGCGATCCTCGAGCTGCTCGCTGTGCCCGCGCGGACACGCGGCGTCGCCGTCGCCGTCGACGGCGAGGTCATCCGCAGAGCCGAGTGGGAGACGTTCACGATCCCCGAGGGCGCCCGCGTCGAGGTGCTGACCGCCATGCAAGGAGGATGATCTTGGGACTATGGCGACGGTAGAGACGACCCGAACGGACCCGCTGAGAATCGCCGGCCGCGAGCTGCGTTCGCGCCTGCTGCTCGGCACGGGTGGGTTTCCCTCGCTCGAGCTGCTCGGCGAAGCGATCAAAGCGAGCGAATCGGAGATCGTCACTGTCGCGCTGCGACGGGTAGATCCATCGGCGCGGGGATCGCTCATAGACGTGCTTGCCGGCGAGGGGGTCGAGCTGCTGCCGAACACCGCCGGCTGCTTTACGGCTCGCGACGCCGTCCTCACCGCCAAGCTCGCGCGCGAGGCGTTCGAGACCGATCTGATCAAGCTCGAGGTGATCGGCGACGAGGACACACTCCTCCCCGACGCGCCAGAGCTGCTGCGCGCCGCCGAGCAGCTCGTCGATGAAGGCTTCGTCGTGCTCCCCTACACGACCGATGACCCCGTGCTGGCGCGCCGGCTCGCCGACGTCGGCTGCGCTGCGGTGATGCCGCTCGGCGCCCCGATCGGCAGCGGCATGGGCATTTGCAACCCCTACAACATCAGCCTCATCCGCGAAGCCGTACAGGTCCCCGTCGTGCTCGATGCGGGTGTCGGCACCGCCTCGGACGCCGCGCTTGCGATGGAGCTCGGCTGCGACGCCGTGCTCGTGGCGAGCGCCATCTCGCGTGCCCAGGACCCGGTCGCGATGGCCGGCGCAATGCGTGACGCGGTGCGCGCCGGCCGGCTCGCTCGGAGAGCGGGACGCATCCCGCGCCGCACCTACGCAACGCCCTCCTCCCCCGTCGAGGGCATGGCCGAGTTCTCCGGTTGATCGCCTGAAGTCGCCGTGCTATTGACGACTTCGATCGTCCCGCAATGGATCTGAGGGAGGGCAGGCCCTACCCCAGCACCCCCTCCCCGCGGACGCTGGGCCGTGATGTTCGATGGGCTGCTATTCGACGACTTCGATCGTCCCGTTCATCGTGACGGGGTGGTTCGTGCAGCGGTAGTGGATCACGCCCGGCTTTGTCACCTTGATCTTGAAGGTGTGTCCTTCGCCAAAGTTGCCAGAGGCGAATTTGAGCGGCCCTGAGGCGGAGGTGACGTTGTGCTGGACGGGATCTTCGTTGACCCATTCGATCGTGCTTCCCACCTTGACCTTCAGAGTGTCCGGTTCGATCGAGATTTCGTGGTACTTGATCCTCACGAGCCCGCTCTGCGCCGGCGCGCTCGAGGGCGGGCTCGCATAGTTGATCTTGCCGTCGGCTCGCAGGCCGCTCGTCGAGCTCGTCGAAGTGGCGCTCGTGCTGGACGATTTGCTCGAGCCGCACCCGGCCGCGAGTAGGAGCGCCGAGCAGGCGGCGAGGGCCACCCCCGTAGACTGCCACGCTATGCCCCGACACTTTCTCACCGGCGCGGAGCTTAGCGTGGCCGAGCTGCAGTCGCTGCTGGACCGCGCGATCGAGTTGAAGGGAGCTCCACTTTCCTCCCACGCTCTGGCGGGGCGCGGAGTCGCGTTGATCTTCGAGAAGCCCTCCACGCGCACGCGTCTGTCTTTCGAGATGGGCATCCATGAGCTGGGCGGCCATGCCGTCGTCTTGCGCTCCGGCGAGATGCAGCTTTCGCGGGGGGAGAGTGCGCACGACACCGCGCTCGTTCTTTCTCGTCAGGTGGCGGCGTTCGGCGTCCGTACCGGTCCCGACGAGCTGCTGGCAGAGCTGGCCGAACACTCTTCGGTCCCCGTGTTCAACATGCTCACGGCGCTTCACCACCCCTGCCAGGCGCTCGCCGACCTGATGACGATTCGCGAGACGTTCGGCACACTCGCCGGCCTGCGTCTCGCGTACGTCGGTGACGGCACGAACGTCGCCCGATCGCTTGCGATCCTAGGTACGCTCGCCGGGATGGACGTAGCGATCGCCTCGCCTGCCCGTTACTCGTTGGAGGAGGATCTCGCGCTACCGGCCGGGGCGCTCGGCTCGCTGACGCTCTCCCACGACCCCCACGTTGCGGCGGCGGGTGCTCATGTTCTATACACCGACGTTTGGGTCAGCATGGGCGACGAGGGGAGCGCACAGGAGCGACGCGACGCGCTGGCGCCGTTCCGCATCGACGATGACCTGCTCGACGCGGCGGCCCCCGATGCGATCGCGCTGCATTGCCTCCCCGCCCATCCCGGCGAGGAGATAACTGCACAGGTGCTCTATGGCCCACGCCAGCGCATCTGGGATCAGGCGGAGAACCGTCGTCATGCGCAGAAGGCGCTGCTGGAGTACCTGACCGAGCCCGGTCTCTCGTGAGCGTCGGCCTGGACGGGAGCGCCGGCACGGAGAGTGGCGCCGGCCACGGTGCTGGCTCCGAGGTCCGGATGGCGCGGCCCGAGCAGGGCGAGCAGATCGAGCTTACGATCGACTCGCTCGCCCACGGCGGCGAGGGTGTCGCCCGCTATGGAGACGGTGGGTACGTCGTGTTCGTCTCGGGCGCCATCCCAGGAGACCGGGTTTGCGCGGTCGTCGTCAAGCGCAAGCGCTCATACGCACACGCGCGCGCCGTCGAGATCATCGAGCCGAGCCCCGAACGGATCGAGCCGGTGGCGCATCATCCCGGCGTCGCCTGGCAGGTGCTCCCGTACGAGCGCCAGCTGCAGATCAAGGCCGAGCAGGTCGATGACGCGCTGCGGCGCATCGGCAGGCTCGATGGGTTCGTGTTGGAGGAGATCGTGCCGGCAGTGGCGCAGTGGCGCTATCGCAACAAGCTCGAGTACTCGTTCGGGGAGGGCGACGATGGTGCGCTCGTCTGCGGCTTTCATGCCCCCGGAGGCTGTAAGCATGTTGTGCCGATCGAGGACTGTCTGCTGGCGTCGGAGATCGGCAACCGCGCGCGCGAGGTGGCCTTGCGCTGGGCGCGAGAGCGGGGACTGCGCGCCTGGGATCGCCGTCGTGAGAGCGTCGCTTCAGGCGTTGCTCTGCTGCGCAACCTCGTCATACGCGAGGGCCGGCGCACCGGCAAGCTGCAGGTCCGCCTCGTCACGACTCCTGGAGAGGTGGACGCCGACTTGCTCGCCGCGGCCCTTGTCGCTGAGTTGGGGACTGACGTTCTCAGCGGCGTGCTCTGGACGTGCTCGTCCGCGCTCGCGGAGACCACCCTCGGCGGGGAGACCGAGCTTGTCTGGGGCGAGGCCGAGTTGCCCGAGCGGTTGCGTGTAGGGGCGAAGGACGGAGCCGGCTGGTGTGCCGACGGCGACGACGAAGACGGCCTCGACCTGCGCATCTCTTCCGAAGCGTTCTTTCAGACGAACACCGAGATGGCCGAGCTGCTGTACGGAGTCGCGCTCGAATACGCCTCTCTGGAGGGCTGGGAGCGCGTGTATGACCTCTACTGCGGTACCGGCACGATCGCCCTGACGCTCGCTCGGCGGGCGGGTGAGGTGTGGGGGGTCGAGCTTGTCGAGCAGGCCGTTGCGGACGCGATCGCCGCTGCCAGGCGCAACGACATCACGAACGCCCGCTTCTTCGCCGGCGACGCGCGGCTTGCGCTCCCCGAGCTGATCGAGCGCGCAGGCCGACCCGACGTCGTCGTGGTGGACCCGCCGCGCGCAGGCCTCTCGCAGAAGGTGGTGCGCCGCATCATCGACGCCTCGCCCAAGCGGGTCGTGTACGTCTCCTGCAACCCGACGACGCTCGCCCCCAACGCGGCCCAGCTCGTCGAGGCGGGCTGGCGCTTGATCAAGGTGCGGCCCGTGGACATGTTCCCGCAGACTCCGCATATAGAGATCGTGGCTCTATTGGAGCGTGTGTAGTCAGCCGAGCTGCTTCAGGTCTTCTAGGTCCTGCGGCCGGCCGGCGGCACGCTTCATGGCACGCAGGTGATCGAGGCTGCACACCCGGATCTCGTTGCCCCGGAAGGTGACGGGGAGGGCGTGAGGCGCGAGCTCGGAGTAGGCGAGCTCCGAATCGATGCCTTCCACCCACTGCAGGATGTCCATCGGCCCGAGATTCGTCTCAAGGCGGAAGTTGGCCCCTTCTCCGAGCTGTACGGGGTCGGTCGGATCGTAGGGGAACTCGTCGGGTGAGAACTCGCCAACGCCGACCTGCTGCGCCTGGATATCAAGAAGCAGTTGCGCTAGTCGCTCGAGGTTGTCCGGGTGTGGGCCGGGAACGATGTCAAGATCCTTGGTGGCGCGAATGAAGCCGTGTACGCCGACCGCGACGCCACCGATGACAACGAACTCGACCTGCGCGCCGATCAGCGCAAGCAGCAGGTCATCGGGGTCGAACATCGCCGGGCATGCCCTGCCTCAACTCGTTGATGAACTTGCTCAGACGGATTGTCTCCTCGAGCCGTTCCTCGGGCGACTTCTCCAGGTCACGTCGCGCGCGCTCCCGGTTGACGCGCTCGTTCCGCGCCTTCTCCTCAGGCGTCCAGGGTCCTTTGGGTCTGGGCTTGGGACTCGTTGCCATGACGGGATTGTAGGTCCGTAGTGGCTGCATCTCCTAAGATTATAGACAACTGTCTGCGTATACCGAGGCGGTACCGGGTGTCGCTTGGCTTCGGAGGTAGGCTTCGCGCCTCATGCGCGCCGTCACGATCCGCGACAAGGAGATCCTCGTCGAGGAGCACCCGGACCCCGTGCCGGGCGCCGGCGAGGTGCTTGTGTGCGTACGCGCCGCGGGGATCAACGGTGCGGACATGATGCAGCGGCGCGGTCTCTACCCTGCGCCGGCCGGCTCCCCGCAGGACATCCCGGGACTCGAGCTGGCAGGAGAGGTGGCGGCGCTCGGCCCTGGCGCGACTCGCTTCGAGGTCGACGATCGTGTGATGGCGATCGTCGGCGGGGGTGGACAGGCGGAGCTGGCTGCCGTGCACGAGCGCCAGCTGATGCCGGTTCCGGCCGCGCTCGACTGGCCGGCGGCGGGCGGGCTACCGGAGGTCTTCACGACCGCCCACGACGCGATTTTCACGCAAGCGGGTCTGCGTCCTGGCGAGCGCCTGCTCGTGCATGGCGGTGCTGGAGGTGTGGGAACGGCGGCGATACAGCTGGCCATCGCGTCGGGGGCGCAAGCAACGGCGACTGTACGGCGCGAGGAGCTGCGCGAGCAGGTGGCGGCGCTCGGCGCAGACGCGATCGCCCCCGAGGGGTTCGCCGAGTACGGGCCGTTCGACGTGATCCTCGAGCTGGTCGGGGCGCCCAACCTGGCTGAGAACCTGAGCGCGCTCGCGATGGGCGGGCGCATCTGCGTGATCGGTGTCTCGGCGGGCGCCAAGAGCGAGATCAATCTGCTTGCGCTCATGGGCAAGCGCGCGCGCATCCATGGCTCCACCCTGCGCGCCCGGCCCCTTGAGGAGAAGGCGCTCGCGGCGCGAGCCCTGGAGCGCGAAGTGCTGCCGCTGTTCGAAGCAGGCTCTACACGCGCGCGCGCAGGCTCGCGCGCCGACTCGAAGGCCCCCGCGCTCACCGTGCCGATCGCAGAGACGTTCCCGCTCGACGAGGCGGCCGCCGCATACGACCGCTTCGCCGAAGGCGGCAAGCTCGGCAAGATCGTGCTGACGCTCTAGTGGTTCAGCCTGGAAATACGCTGAGGGTTTGCCGAGTGTATGCGCGTGATCTGACGGTTCACGGTGTTCGTGTGCGTACCGGTAGTACGTGTGCGAACGCCGGGAAGCGTCAGGCGCGTGCAGACGCCGGGAAACACCAGCGGATTTACAGGATGGGCCACTAGTACGGCGGCTGAGCCGCCCACCACTCCCCGAGCGCCCGGAACGACGCCCAGAACTCGCGCTTGGAGTCCTGCTCGTCGAGCGACTCGTCGATGTTAGGGGTGTAGAGGGCGTCGATCATCGGGGTCAAGTGCTGGATCTCTCCGAGCTTTGGCTGCAGCGGTTGGGCGAGCGGGATGTCGAGGTCGTTCAGGCACGAAAGCGCGTCGGCGCCCATCACGACCACGATCCTCGGCGAGACGATCGCGAGCTCTTCGACGACGCGCGCGATGCAGGCCGGATCGGCGAGCGAAGGGTCAGGCAGAGGGCACTTCACGCACAGCGTCCCATACACCACGAGCGGATCGATCGACAGGCGCTTGAGCGACTTCATGATCGCGCCGCCCGAGCGCCCGTAGAAGGCGACGCCCTCCTCGATCTCCGACGGCAGCGGCGAGTGCTTGAGCAGCATCACATCCGCCTGCGGGTGGCCCGAGCCGAGCACCGGCATCTCCTGGCCGCGCGGGCAGTGCGGGCACGCCTGCAGCTCGCGTGTCAGCGAGTTCAGCTCCCGTATAGCCCGCTCAAGGTACTTCTCGCGGATCTCATCGTCTGTGGCGGGCATGTGCGCGGATGGATTAGACGGGTCGCTCGGGAGTCCTTGCGCGTGCATACCCACTTGCGCAGTATTACTTGCGCTTGGTGCCGGTCGCACGTCTGACCCTCCTCTCGCGGGAGGCGCGGCGCGCACCGGCAGGCGTCGCCTTCGTCTGCAGGAACTTGAGCGCCTGCACGTAGATCAGACTCGTCGGCTTGGTCAAGATGTCGGCGTCGCGCAGCGATTGCAAGAACTCCTCGGGCCCGTCGAAGGCGTGCATCCTGATGCGCACCGAGCCGAGACCCTGGGCGACGTGGGAGTCCGAGCCGGCGCCCGCCGGAATCCTGTACTTGGCCGCGAACCGCGCCGCCTCCTCGTTGAAGGCGCCGATCGCCACGCGCGGATTGAAGACCTCGATCGCGTCGACATCCTCGAGGACGGGCAGCAGGTGCTCGTAGTCGGGAACCGCGTGCATGCGGTCGAAGGGGTGGGGCACGTAGACGAGGCCGCCCTGGCGCTTGATCTCCGCGACGGTCTCTTCCATCGACATGCCGCGCTCGATCTTCTCCTCGATGAACAGCCCGATCACCTCGCCTTGAGAGGCCGTCTTGACCTCCTCTGCGACGATCACCTTCACGCCGGCGGCGGCCCCCTTCTCGCGCGCCTCCAAGGCCCCCGAGATCTCGTTGTGATCGGTGACGGCGATCGCGCCTAGCCCTTGCTCGCGGGCGGTGGCGAGCAGCACGTCGACGGGGGTGGCGCAGTCGGACGAGTGGTCGGTATGCATGTGCAGGTCGACGTCGATCAGCTTTCGTCGCGACAGGCGCCTGCGCAGCGCCTGGTCCTCGCGCGAGTCGTGCCTTCGGCGTGCAAGCTCGCCGTACAGCGCTTCGATCGCCTCGGCGGCGCTTTCGTCGTCCGGTATGACGCGGTACTCGGCCGGGAAGTGGCGCTCCATCAGCTCCGCTGTCTGCGGCCGGCTTGCGACACGGACGTCCAGGCGGCCGAAGAAGCTCTCGACAAAGCGGCGGGCCAGCGTCGTGGAGAGTAGCCGCTCGGTGGGGGCGTGGAACGACCCGATGTTCAGCGCGCGCGAGTAACGCAACGCGGTGGAGGAGGCGCTCGGCGGGAATGGCTCATGGACATGGATGAAGTCGAGCGGCAGCTGGGTCAGCAGCTCCTCGAGCGTGCGCGCCACATCCACCGGCAGCGCTCGCCGCCGACGCCCCGAAGAGCCCGGCACGTCGAGCACCTCGCCGATCGCGACCAGCGTCGGCGTCCCTTTGTCCGATCCTTTCAGCAGCGAGGACGCTCCGCCGCCGCCGGCCTTGGCGGCGCGCAGCTGCCGCCGCGACGCTCTCACCTGCTCGGGCGAGCGCGAAGGCGCGAGGATCAGCACGCGGTGCCCGCGCTCAGACAGCTCACCGGCAAGCCGCTTCACGTAGGCATTGACCTCGTTCTCCTGCGCCTCCCACGGGAAGGGGGTGACGTGGGCGATCGAGAACGTCGGAGAGCCGCTCACCCCTCCATTATCTCCCCTGCGAGCGCTTTCCACGCCGGCCTCATTCGAGCAGGCGCCGGGCGTATGGCGGTGCGCCTCTCAGGGTGTGACGCCGGCGCTCAACTCTTGGCGGAGGGTCTGGCGGACTTTCGCGGCGCCCGGCGCCCCTTGGGTGTCGTGAGCGCCCGCCCGCCCTTGCGCGAGTGCTTGGCGATGAACTTCTCGGTCTCCTCGCGCGCGAGATGGTCGGGCCGCTGGTTGTGGGGCGACTTCATCAGATACGAGGAGGGCCCGTCGAGCTGGCCGCCGACGCCATGGTTGAGCGCGAGCTTGCAGCAGCGCACCGCGTCGATCACGATCCCGGCCGAGTTGGGGGAGTCCCAGACCTCGAGCTTCATCTCGACGTTCAGCGGCACGTCGCCAAACGCCTGGCCCTCGACTCTGATGTGGGCCCACTTGCGGTCGGTCAGCCACGGCACGTAGTCGCTCGGGCCGATGTATACGTCGTCGGCGGGCAGCTTCTCGTCCATGATCGAGGTGACCGCGTTGGTCTTCGAGATCTTCTTGGACTCCAGCCGCTCGCGCTCGAGCATGTTGTAGAAGTCCATGTTGCCGCCGACGTTGAGCTGGGAGGTACGCAGCATCTTGACGCCCCTGTCGGCGAACAGGCGGGCGAGTGTGCGGTGGACGATCGTGGCGCCCACCTGCGACTTGATGTCGTCGCCGACGATCGGCAGGCTCGCCTTTTTGAAACGTTTATCCCAGTAGTCCTCGCGCGCGATGAACACGGGGATGCAGTTGACGAAGCCGCAGCCGGCCTCGAGGATCTGCTCGACGTACCACTTCGTCGCGTCCTCCGAGCCGACTGGAAGATAAGAGACGACCACGTCTGTATGTGTCTCGCGCAGGATCTTGACGATGTCGGCGGTCTCGCCTGGCGCCTTGGTGATCTTCTGCTTGAGGTACTTGCCGAGGCCGTCGTGGGTCATGCCCCTGTAGACGGGCACGCCGAGCTTCTTCGGCACCGCACGCGTCCCGGTCGCGAACTTGATCGTGTTGTTCTGGCCCGCCCAGATCGCCTGGCCGAGGTCCTTGCCGACCTTCGCGGCGTCGATGTCGAAGGCGGCCGTGAACTCGATGTCGCGCACGTGGTAGCCGCCGAGGTCGACGTGCATGAGGCCGGGCACGAGCTCTTTCGGATCGGCGTCCCTGTAGTAGTGGACGCCCTGCACGAACGAGCAAGCGCAGTTGCCGACCCCGATGATCGCGACGCGAACCTTGTCCTGCTGGTAGCGCGCCTTGCCGTTCGAGGAGGCGCCGCTGCTTGGCTGAATGTTGGGCATCGCGGCAGCCTATCTCGACAGCACGCCTCGCACGTGCCAGATGCGCTGGATGACCGTGATGACCGACAGCGCCGCGAGCACATAGACGGCGCCAGCCAGCAGGCTGAAGTCCCCGATCGAGGCGCCCCGGGCGAAGATCAGGCCGACCGAGAGGATCGTGACGCGCACGGCCCGTGTGGCGATGCCGACCTTGCACTCCACGCCCAGAGCCTCCGCGCGCGCTCGCGTATACGACACCATCAGCGAGGCGAGGACGGCGATCACGACCGCCGCGGCCGCCCCGGCACGTCCTTCGCGGGCGAAATCGGCGGCTACGGCGGTGAGGACGATGCCCTCCTCGATGCGGTCGAGCGTCGAGTCGAGGAACGCGCCGAACGGGGTGCCCTTGCCCGACATCCTCGAGTAGCGTCCGTCGAGCGTGTCCATGATCGAGCCGACGATGAACGCGATGCCGCCGAGGAAGTAGAGCCGCTCCCAGACGAGCACGGCGGCGAGGACGTTAAGCGCGAGTCCCGTCATCGAGATTGCGTTCGGGGTCAAACGTGAGTCGATCAGGCGGTTGCGCACGAGCTCACGCCGCTCGGCGGCGGTGAGCGAAGGCCGACCGTTGCGCCGCATGCGAGGGCCTGAGCCGCGTGAGCGGTCACGCAGAGCGGATGGGCGCTGGGATCGTGGAGAGCTGGACATCGCGTGTCTTTGCACCCTAACCCGCGCCGACGGCGGCGTGGCCGAAGCGCCAGGCGGCGGGTCGCAGCTCACCGAGTCGGCGCGCTCCCCACGCGGAGGCGGCCGCGGTGAGCGCGCCTAGCAGCGCGTCGAGGAGGAAGTGGTTGGCGGTCGCGATGATCACGAACGCGATCAGCAGGGGATACAGCCGCCACAGCACGCGTGCGACGCGCGTGCGCGAGAGCGTTGCGAGCGGCCAGCCGATCATGAGCGCAAACGCGACGTGCATCGAGGGGACGGCGGCGTAGGGGTTGAACAGCGCGTTCATCGATGCCGACCCGTGCGAGACGTTGACGCCGGTGAAGTCGGAGACCGAGTCGAAGAAGCCCCACTCGGGCAGGAAGCGCGGCGGGGCGGTCGGAAACACGGTGTAGCCGACGAGCGCGATCAGCATCGCGATCGCGAACATGTTGCGCACGAAGTAGAAGGAGCGGTTGTGGCGCACGTACAGATAGACGAGCGCCGCGATCGTGATCGAGCTCTGAGCGTTGACGTACAGCCAGCTCGAGAAGTCCATCAGCAGGTGGCTGCCCGACGCCCACGCCTGGATCGAGGGCTCGACGAACACGTGCAGCGTGCGCTCGATCTGGATGAAGTCGCGCGCGTGCTGAAAGGCCGCTCCGGCGTCCCCCTCGACGAGGCCGCGGACGAGGCTGTAGGCGAGGTAGGCGCCGGCGAAGAAGAGGATCTGGCGCACGACGTCGACCCACCCGCGCGGCAGGACGCGTGTCTGCAGCGAACGTAGCCGGGCGCGTGTCGCGGTGAGCGTTGGCCGGGCGAGCGCAGCATGAAGCCTTGGCCGGGCGGACATCGAAACGAAGCCTAGCCCATGAGCCTGTACAGCCGCCAGTGCTTTGCACGCCAGATCTCGCGGAGATAGGGCAGTCCGCGCGCGATCAGCGCCCCCTCGGCGCGACCCGCGTCGTCCAGCGGCACGTCCGGCAGCGCGACATAGTCGACGCGGTTTTCGGCGAGCCAGGCGCGGTAGGCGGATGCGCTCAGCGATTGGTGATAGAAGAGCTGCGCGTAGCGCTCGTCCAGCTGGCGCTCCCAGCCGCGCGCGAGCTGCACGCCGTCGTGGCCGGCGAGGTAGGCGGACTCCCAGTGGGCTTTCGTGAGCGGGACCTCGACGATCGCGGGGCCGGCGCGGTCGAGGCGTCTCAGCTCGGCGAGCAGGGGGGCGTAGTAGGAGGCGTGCGTCGAGGGGTCGCTCGCGAGCGCGCTGTAGTCGCTGACGGGAGTGGCGAGTTGCCAGTAGACGAGCAGGGGCGCAAGAGCCGTGAGCAGCGCCCGGCGGCGCTCCCACAAGAGCCCGGCGATCAGCGCCGGCGCGAGCAGGGGCCCGAGCCGAGCCGCGTTGCCGCCCATCGGCGTGCGCAGCACGTAGGCGAAGACGAGGGCGAGCGCATAGAGGGCGGCGCCCGTCCGCACCATGCTCCGTCCACGCTCTGTAAGCGGCCCGCGCGGTAGCAGCAGCGCGATCAGGACGACACCGGCGAGCACAGGCCAGAAGGCCCAGGCGGCAAACGGCTCGAAGCCACCTTCGGGGAAGGCGAGCGTGAGCGCGAGGATCGGCAGGAGCGCCGCCAGCGATAGCGCCAGGTAGGAGCCTGTAGGCCGCGATCGGATGGCGCGCGTCGCCTTAACAGTTACACGCGCGCGCGTCCTTGATAATACGGCTGCCTGATGATCAAGCCGCGCGCGCGCGCGCGAGGCACGCCTGCTCGAATACGCACCGCTCGCGGCGCCGGCCAGAGCGCAAAGGGCCAGGAACGCGCCCGCCACCGGGCTCGCCACGCTCGTCATCGCAGCCAAGCACAGCGCCAGGGGCAAGGCGCCGCGCATGAGCGCGAGTATCGAGCCGAGCCCGATCGCGAAGCCGAGGTCGAAGGGCACGCGTCCCGACAGAAGCCCGACGCAAAACCCGAACGAAAACACGCCGGCAGCGACGCGTCCGGCCGCGGCGCCGAAGGCCCGCTCTGCGATCAGGCCGAACAGCACGACCGCCGCGAATGCGGACAGTACGAGCAGCATGCGCACCCCCAGCAGCGCTCCGAGCGCGGGGGACAACAGCGAGTAGCCCAGCAGCCAGTGGCCGTGGGCGGCGTACCAGCCGGTGTCCCACGTGGCGAAGGGATGGCGCGCGAACAGTTCGCTGCGATACGTCGCGGCCGCGAGGTCTCCTGCGGAGGGCGCGAGGATGAGATAGGCCGCGAGCAGCGGGACGGAAACCACCAGCCCGACCAATGAGCCTCCCGGAGCCCGTCTCCCCGCTATACCGCCTCTCGCCGCTTCTGCCCGACGGACCGCCATGGACGATGTCGCAGGCGCGCTAAGGGCCATCCGGCGAGCATAGAGTGCGCCGCCCGCGCAAAGATGCTGTGGGCCTACCGAGCTGCGAGGAACTCGACCACTCGCTCGATCGCATCGGGGCGGTCGAGCCACCACCAGTGGCCGGCGTCGGGGAGGACGAGCAGCGCCGCGTCGGGGAGCGCTTTCGCGTACTCCTCGCCGAAGCGGGCCGGGATGTAGGGGTCCTTTGCGCCCCACACGACGAGCGCGGGCATCGACAGGGTAGGCAGGCGCTCGCCGGCCTTCGCCAGCACGTCGCTCGGCGCGCTGCGGTACAGCCGCAGGATCGCGCGTCTTGTGCCTTCGTCGAAGTGGGCGATCACCGAGTCGATCCACTCGTCAGGCATGGGCCCCGGCTTGGCGTTCGCCTCGCGCGTTGACTGCTTCAGCACCCACCTCGTCGTCGAGCCCATCGCCAGCTCTCCCAGCAGTGGTGTCCGCCAGATGCGGGCGGTTCTGTGCCAGCGATAGCCGCGCAGGAACGGCACGGCGTTCGTGATCACCAGCCGCTCGACCCGCTCGGGGTGCGCCTGGGCGAACGCGAGCCCGACCGCGCCCCAGTCGTGTACGACGAGCTTGACGCGCTCCACTTCGACGTGGTCGAGAAAGCGCTCGATAAACCGGGCGTACTCGTCGATCGTGTAGTACAGGTAGCCGGGCTTGCCGCTGCGCCCAAAGCCCGGCAGGTCGGGCGCGAGGCCGCCGGTCCGCTCCAGGAAGCCGAGCCAGTCGTCCGAGCTGGTGGGCACGCCGTGCAGGTACAGCACCGGCGCATCCCCGCTTGGCGGCGCGCTGCGCCAGAAGACGGCCCGTCCGTCGATCTCCTCGGTGTGCTCGACGACGTTCGACACCCGCGCGAGGATATAGCGTGGGCTCGTGGCCGCCTCGTGGAAGCCCCCTACCCGCGCGCGCGTGCTGCGCATCCGCGACCGCCTGCGCGAGGTCTACGGCATCCCGCGCATGGCCCCCCACGGTAGGCCGCTCGACGAGCTGATCCTGACGGTCCTCTCCCAGTCCACGAACGACCGCAACCGTGACGTCGCGTTTCTGCGCCTGCGCGAGCGTTTCGCCTCGCCCGCCCAGCCGATCGACTACGAGGCCGTGCTCGCCGCCCCGGTCTCAGACGTCGAGGAGGCGATCAGGCCGGGAGGCATCTCCAAGGTCAAGTCGGCCCGCATCCAAGCGATCCTTGCGTCCATAGCCGGCACGGCGCGCGATCCCGACGAGCCCCTGTCGCTCGAGTGGATGCGCGACGCCCCGATGCAGGAGAGCCGTGCCTATCTCTGTGCCCTGCCCGGCGTCGGGCGCAAGACGGCCGCCTGCGTGCTGCTCTTCTCCTACGGCCTGCCTGACGTCCCCGTCGACACGCACGTCTCGCGGGTGGGGACGCGCCTCGGCCTGCTCCGGCCAGGAGCGCCTTTCGAGGAGCTGCACGACCAGATGCTTTCGCTCACCCCGCCCGGGCAGGAGCTCGAGCTGCACGTCAACCTGCTGCGCCACGGACGGCGCACGTGCTTTGCGCGCAAACCGGCCTGCGAGGACTGCGCGCTGGCGCGCATGTGCCCAAGCCGCGGCCTGTTTTCCTGACCGTTCCTCGTATTGGTGTTCGCAGGCGCCGGTTGGACCCGCCGTAGGAGCTGCGTCCCGTCAGCGAGTCGGGGCCCCGGTGGCCGGCCTCCCGGCCGCCAGCTTCTCCCGCTCCCTCTCAGCGCTCACCCGCACGACATCCCAAGCCAGTTTGACCCGTGCCATCCCGAGGATCAGCCAGCCGGAGGGGTCGAGCTCCCACCAGCGCAGGCCGTGGAAGGCCGAGCGCGGGAAGGCGTGGTGGTTGTGGTGCCAGGCCTCGCCCAGCGAGGGGAGCGCCAGCCAGAACACGTTCGTCGACTTGTCCTCGAGGTCGAAGCGCCGGGTCCCGAAGAAGTGGCAGATCGAGTTGATCGACCACGTGACGTGGTGGACGAGGAAGATCCTCACGAGGCCGCCCCACAGCAACGCGCTCGTGCCCGCCAGCAGGCAGGCGCCCAGCCCGTCCCCGACCGCCGCGCTCACGCCGGCGCCGAGCAGGAACGGGATCGTGAGGCTCGACAGCGCGATCAGCGGGAACGCCTTGTTGATCCTGCGCATGCCCGCGTCTTCGAGCAGGTCGGGCGCGAACCGTTTCGAGGAGGCCTGTCCGTGCGTCGAGAACAGCCAGCCCGTGTGCGCGTGCCACAGGCCCTTGACCATCCCGCCGACACCCTTGCCTGCGCCGGCATGGGGGCTGTGGGGGTCGCCCTCCTCGTCGGTGAACGTGTGGTGCTTGCGATGGTCGGCGACCCAGTCGATCGCCGGGCCCTGAACGGCCATTGAGCCGAGCACCGCCAGCGTGTAGCGGACCGACGGGTGTGTCTGGAAGGCGCGATGGGTAAGCAGGCGGTGGAAGCCGACGGTGATCCCGATCGCCGTCGCCATGTACATGACGGCCATGATCGCCAGATCGAGGGGGCCGAAGAAGTTGTCCCACAGCAGCACGGCGCCGGTCAGCACGCCGAGGAAGGGGACCACCACCGCGGCGATGTTGACGTTGCGCTCCAGGCGGGTCACTTGCAGGAGAGTACCCCCACCGGCGCCACGGTTACGCGGATCGGACGAGCGTCTGTGATGCGAGGACCCGGCGTGGTGCCCGGTCGACATTGGCTTGGAGCACGACATCCCCGATGTCCCTTGAGATCTGCTATAAGACCACTTAGATTTCTTTCTATGAGCATCATCTTGGTCGTCAACAAAACCTTTATAAATGTTTCTCCAACGATTCATCTAAGGAGCACCCCATGGGCAAGACCATAGGCATCGATCTCGGCACCACCAACTCGTGCATGGCCGTGCTCGAGGGTGGCGAGCCGACCGTCATCGAGAACGCCGAGGGTGGGCGCACGACCCCATCTGTCGTCGCCTTCACGGCGTCCGGCGAGCGCCTCGTCGGCACCGTCGCCAAGCGCCAGGCGGTCACCAACCCCCAGAACACGATCTTCTCGATCAAGCGCTTCATGGGCCGCAAGGAGGCCGAGGTGCGCGAGGAGGAGCAGATCGTCCCATATGAGGTCGTCGCAGGCCCCAACGGCGACGCGAGGGTGGAGGCCGCCGGCAACCAGTACTCACCGCCCGAGGTCTCGGCGATGATCCTCCAGAAGCTGAAGTCCGACGCCGAAGCGTATCTCGGCGAAACGGTCGACTCGGCCGTACTAACGGTCCCCGCCTACTTCAACGACGACCAGCGACAGGCGACCAAGGACGCCGGCAAGATCGCCGGGCTCGACGTCAAGCGCATCATCAACGAGCCCACAGCCGCCTCGCTCGCCTACGGCCTCGACAAGGAGCACGACCAGACGATCTTGGTGTTCGACCTCGGCGGCGGCACGTTCGACGTGTCGGTGCTGGAGATCGGCGACGGCGTGTTCGAGGTCAAGTCCACCGCCGGCGACAACCATCTCGGCGGCGACAACTTCGACAAGGCGATCGTCGACTGGCTGGTCGCGGACTTCAAGCGCGACCAGGCGATCGATCTCTCTGCCGATCCGATGGCTTTGCAGCGCCTGTACGAGGCGGCCGAGAAGGCCAAGATCGAGCTGTCGACCACGCAGGAGACCCAGATCAACCTGCCGTTCATCACGGCCGACTCCTCCGGGCCCAAGCACCTCGACACGCGCCTGACCAGGGCAAAGCTCTCCGAACTGACGTCCGCGCTGCTCGATCGTGTCGTGGTGCCCGTGCGCCAAGCGATCGACGACGCCAAGGACAAGGGCGTCAAGGAGATAGACCACATCGTGCTCGTCGGCGGCATGACGCGCATGCCGGCCGTCCAGGAGAAGGTCAAGGAGCTGACCGGCAAGGAGCCTCACAGGGGCGTCAATCCCGACGAGGTCGTTGCGGTGGGAGCGGCGATCCAGGCGGGCGTGCTCGCCGGTGACGTCAAGGACGTGCTGCTGCTCGACGTCACCCCCTTGACGCTCGGTATCGAGACGAAGGGCGGCGTGATGACGAGGCTGATCGAGCGCAACACGACCATCCCGACGCGCAAGAGCGAGGTCTTCTCGACCGCCGAGGACAACCAGCCCTCAGTCGAGATCCACGTGCTGCAGGGCGAGCGCGAGATGGCCCAGTACAACAAGTCGCTCGGCAAGTTCCAGCTCACCGGCATCCCGCCGGCGCCGCGTGGCATCCCTCAGATCGAAGTCGGCTTTGACATCGACGCCAACGGGATTCTCAACGTGTCGGCCAAGGACCTCGGCACGAGCAAGGAGCAGAAGATCGAGATCAAGGCCGGCTCGGGTCTCTCCGAGGATGAGATCAAGTCGATGGTCTCCGACGCCGAGTCCCATGCCGAGGAGGACCGCAAGGCGCGCGAGCTCGCCGAGGCGCGCAACAACGCCGAGAACGCCGCTTACCAGGCCGAGCGCCAGCTCACGGATCTCGGCGATCAGGTCGACGCGGACTCCAAGGGCCGTATCGAGGCGGCCATCAAGGACGTGCGCGACACCCTGGAGTCAGACGACGCGGCGGCGATCAGCGCCAGGACGCAGGAGCTGCAATCGGCGTTCCACGCGGTCTCCGAGGCGATGTACCAGCAGGCCCAGGCCCAGGCCCAGGCGGCCCCATCCGGCGACGGCGCCGGTCCGGCGGCCGAGGGCGAGGGTGCTGCCGAGGAGGACGTGGTCGACGCCGAGGTCGTCGACGAGGGCAAGAGCTGATGGAGGAGCGCACGCCGGACCTAGAGGAGATCGAGGAGGTCGAGGCGGAGCAGCCGGAGGCGGTTGAGCACACCGAGGACGGCGACGCCGCCGCGATCGAGGGCGAGCTCGACGAGCTGGTGCGGACCGCCGCGCAGCGCGACGAGTACCTGGCGCTCGCGCAACGCACGCAGGCCGACTTCGAGAACTACCGCAAGCGCGTCGCGCGCGATGCGGCGCAGGCCCAGGATCGGGGCGTCGCCAGGCTCGCCAAGGAGCTGCTTCCGGCGCTCGACAACCTGGACCGCGCGATCGAGGCGGCGCAGGCAGAGGACCCGCTGCTCGAGGGTGTGCGGCTCGTGCGCTCGGAGCTCGCGGCCGCGCTTTCCCGCGCGGGCATCGAGTCGTTCGCGCCGCTCGGCGAGCCGTTCGATCCCAACCGTCACGAGGCGATGGCTCAGCAGCCCCTCGACGGCGCCGAGTCCGGAACGGTCGCCGAGGTCTACCAGAACGGCTACCGCATGGGCGAGACGATCATCCGGCCGGCAAGAGTCCTCGTAGCGGCATAGACAGGACGTAGAGATGGCCGTACGACCCGACTACTACAAGACGCTCGGGGTCGACTCCAAAGCGAGCCCCGAAGAGATCAAGAAGGCCTACCGCAAGCTCGCGCGCCGCTACCACCCGGACCGCAACCCCGACGACAAGCAGGCCGAGGAGCGCTTCAAGGAGGTCTCCCAGGCCTATGACGTGCTGGGCGACCCCGAGAAGCGGGGGCAGTACGACTCCGGCACCGGGCCGTTCGCGGCCGGCGGGCCCGGCGGCGGCTTCGGGGGCTTCGGCAACTTCGACTTCGACGCCTCCTCGATGGGCGACATCCTCTCCAACCTGTTCGGCGGCGCAGGGCGTGGCGGGGGCCGTCGCTCTCGTTCGCGACCCGAACGGGGACGCGACCTGGAGACTGAGGTGCGCATCTCCTTCGACCAGGCGATCGCAGGCGCCCAGGTTCCCCTGTCGGTGCCCACGACGGGGACGTGCGCAACATGCCACGGCACGGGCGCCAAGCCCGGCACGACCCCCAAGGTCTGCCCGCGCTGCGAAGGCCGCGGCATCGAGACGCAGGGCCAGGGCATGTTCTCGATCTCCCAGCCCTGCTCGCGCTGCGGCGGCACCGGCACCGTCATCGAGAGCCCCTGCCCGACCTGCCACGGCTCGGGCGCCGTGCGCACCGTCAAGCGCCTGCGCGTCAACATCCCCGCCGGCGTGAAGCCCGGCTCGCGCATCAGGGTGCCAGGGAAGGGCGAGGCCGGCGTTCGCGGCGGCCCTCCAGGAGATCTCTACGTCGTCACGCACGTCGGCCAGTCGCCGATCTTCAAGCGCAAGGGCGAGAATCTCGAGGTCGAGGTGCCGCTCACGATCCCCGAGGCGCTGCTCGGGGCGCAGGTGCGCGTGCCGACGCTGAGCGGATCCAAGACGTTGCGCGTGCGCCCAGGCACCCAGGACGGGTCGGTTCAGCGTCTACGCGGCGAGGGCCCACCCAAGCCGGGGAGCAAGGAGCGGGGCGACATCCACTACCGCTTTACGATCGAGATCCCGCAGGAGCTGACGGCCGAGCAGCGCAACGCCGTCGATGAGCTGTCGAAGGTCATGGACGGCGACCCACGCGCCGCCCTGTTTGCGGCCGCCGGACAGACAGGGTCCGGAGAGGAGGGCGATAGCCGATGACCGCCCATGAGTCGCATCCGTCGCACGGGGTCCAGCCGCGCGTCAAGCCCAAGCCGCCGACGGTGACCCGTATCGAGGTGGAGACCGATCGCGGCGTGTTCATGATCTCCGTTGCCGCCGAGCTGGCGAACATGCACCCGCAGACGCTGAGGATGTACGAGGCGCGCGGACTGATCGAGCCCAAGCGCTCGCCGAAGGGCACGAGGCTCTACTCCCAGGGTGACGTCGAGCGCCTGCGCCGCATCCACGAGATGACCGCCGAGCTGGGACTCAGCCTCGCCGGTGTGCAGCGGGTGCTAGACCTGGAGTCCGAAGTGCAGCGCATGCACACGCGCATAGAGGAGCTCGAAGTGCAGGCGCTCCGCGCCCAGGTGCAGCTGGCCGAGGAGCTGGAGAAGGTGCGCCGCTCGTTTCGTGCCGAGCTCGTCCCCTATCGCGCCACCGGCACACAACTCGTACGGAGGTCTCGGTTCCCATGAGCACGCAGCCGCCCGAGGAGGAGCAAAAGCCGCTCGAGCGCTTCGGGCGCGACCTGACCGAGCTGGCCGAGCAGGGCAAGCTCGACCCCGTGATCGGCCGCGACGAGGAGATCCGCCGGGTGATCCAGGTGCTGTCGCGGCGCACAAAGAACAACCCCGTCCTGATCGGCGAGCCCGGCGTCGGCAAGACCGCGATCGTCGAGGGCCTGGCCCAGCGCGTCGTCTCCGGCGACGTTCCCGAGTCCCTGCGCGAGCGGCGCGTGATCGCGCTCGACATGGGAGCGCTGATCGCGGGCGCCGTCTATCGCGGCGAGTTCGAGGATCGTTTGAAGGGGGTGCTGAGGGAAGTTTCAGAGGCGAAGGGAACGATCATCCTGTTCCTGGATGAGCTGCACACGATCGTCGGCGCCGGCGCGGCTCAGGGGGCGGTCGACGCGGCCAACCTGCTCAAGCCGATGCTCGCGCGCGGAGAGCTGCGCTGTGTTGGCGCCACCACGCTGGACGAGTACCGCAAGCACATCGAGAAGGACGCGGCCCTGGAGCGACGCTTCCAGCCGGTGATGGTCGGCGAGCCGAGCGTAGAGGACACGATCGCGATCCTGAGGGGCCTGAAGGAGCGCTACGAGGTCCACCACAAAGTCACGATCCAGGACTCGGCGCTGATCGCCGCCGCCACCCTCTCGCACCGCTACATCGCCGACCGCTTCCTGCCCGACAAGGCGATCGACCTGATCGACGAGGCGGCTTCGCGACTGCGCATCGAGATCGACTCCGTCCCAACTGAGATCGACGAGGTCGACAGGCGCGTCATGCAGCTGGAGATCGAGCTGACCTCATTGCGCAAGGAGAAGGACGAGGCTTCGAAGGCGCGCCGCGAGGCGATCGAGGTGGAGCTCGAAGAGCTCAAGCGTCGTGCTGGGGAGATGCGGGCTCAATGGGAAGCCGAGAAGAAGGCGCTCGAAGGAGTGAGCGACATCAGGGAACGCCTCGAGGGGCTGCGTGTCGAGGCGGAAAGAGCGCAGCGCGAGGGCAATTTCAACCGCGCGGGGGAACTGCTCTACCAGGAGATTCCTTCGCTTGAACGACAGCTCGCCGAAAGCGAAGCGGCCGAGCGCGCAGGTGGCGATGGCGTGTCAGAGACGGCGGCTGATGGCGCAGCCGCGGGCGAGGCAGGAACACCTGATGATACGGCGGCCGGGAGACGCCGTCCGGTTTTCCTCAAGCAGGAGGTCGACGCCGAGGACGTCGCCGAGGTGGTGGCGCGCTGGACGGGCATCCCCGTATCGCGCCTCTTGGAGGGCGAAGTCGAGAAGCTGATCCACATGGAGGAGCGTCTACACGAACGCGTCGTCGGCCAGGACGAGGCGGTCGAGGCGGTCGCGACCGCGTTGCGTCGCTCGCGTGCGGGCCTTCAAGACCCGAACAGGCCGATCGGCACCTTCCTGTTCCTCGGTCCCACCGGCGTCGGCAAGACCGAGCTGGCGCGCGCTCTCGCCGAGTTCATGTTCGACTCTCAGGACGCGATGGTTCGGCTCGACATGAGCGAGTACATGGAGAAGCACACGGTCTCGCGTCTGGTGGGTGCGCCCCCCGGGTACGTCGGCTACGAAGAGGGCGGCCAGCTCACCGAGGCCGTTCGTCGCCGCCCCTACTCGGTCGTGCTGCTAGACGAGATCGAGAAGGCCCACCCCGACGTGTTCAACACGCTGCTGCAGGTCATGGACGACGGCCGCCTCACCGACGGCCAGGGCAGAACGGTTGACTTCAAGAACACAGTCCTGATCATGACGTCCAATATTCCGGTCTCGGCGCAAGGCGACGATCTGCGTGCCGAGCTGACCAGTCACTTCAAGCCGGAGTTCATCAACCGACTCGACGACATCGTCCGCTTCCATTCCCTCTCGCGCGAGCAGATCACCGAGATTGTCGATCTCCAGCTGCGCCGCGTGATCGAGCGCGCCGGCGAGCGCGGCGTCCAGCTCGAAGTCACCCCCGCCGCCGAGCAGTTGCTGGGCAACATGGGCTATGACCCCACCTACGGCGCGCGGCCGCTGCGGCGCGTGATCCAGAAGCAGCTGGTGGACCGTCTTGCATCGGCTTTGCTGGAGGGCACGTTCCGCGCAGGCGAGGCAGTCGTAGCGGATGCTGTGGACGGGCGGGTTACGTTGGGGCCGGCCGAGGCTCAAACGCCGACGGTGGCCTGACCCACGCGAGCGACCGAGGACACAGCAGTGTGCCGTCCCCCGACCATCAGGCGATCTCGTCGAGCCGCCCCACGATCTCCCGCGCCCAGCGCGTGAAGTGAGCTGGGTCGAAGATCGCGTCGAGGTCGAGGGTCGCTGTGCGCTTGTCGGCAGCGAGTAGGTCGCGCAGATGCGTGCCCTCGTCCCACGCGCGCTGGGCCAGCTCCTGGGCGATCCGGTAGGCGTCGTCGCGGGTCATGCCGCCCTCGACCAGCGCCAGCAGCACGCGCTGTGAGTACAGGGCCCCGTGTGTCGATTCAATGTTTTCAAGCATCCGCCCCTCATCGACGACCAGTCCCTGCACGAGCGCGGTCGCCGAGCGCTGCATGTGGTCGATCAGGATCGTCGAGTCGGGCAGGATCACCCGCTCCACGGAGGAATGAGAGATATCGCGCTCGTGCCACAACGAAACGTTCTCCAGCGCCGCCTGAGCATTGCCGCGCAAGACCCGCGCCAGCCCCGACAGCTGCTCGCTCTTGATCGGGTTGCGCTTGTGAGGCATCGCCGAGCTGCCCTTCTGCCCGGCCTTGAACGGCTCTTGCGCCTCGCGCACCTCCGTGCGCTGCAGGTGCCTGATCTCCGTCGCCAGCCGCTCGATCCCGGCGCCCGCGAGCGCGATCGCGCAAAGAAGCTCGCCATGGCGGTCGCGGGCGACGACCTGAGTCGATATGTCCTCGCGCGCCAGGCCCAGCCGCTCCAGCACGCGCCGCTCGAACCTTGGGCTCGTCGCCGCGTACGTGCCGACCGCTCCCGACACGGCGCCGACCGCCGCCTGCCCGAACGCCCGCTCCAGACGAAGCGCGTTGCGATGCGCCTCGAACGCGAAGCCCGCGAGCTTGACCCCAAACGTCGTCGGCTCGGCGTGCACGCCATGGGTACGCCCGACGCACATAGTGTCAACCTGCTCGCGCGCGCGGTTGGCGAGCGCGTGCACGAGCGCCCTTGCCCCCGGCACGATCACCTCGCCCGCGGCCCTCAGCTGCAGCGCCAGCGCCGTGTCGAGCACGTCTGAAGATGTCAAGCCAAAATGGATCCAGCGGCCCGCCTCGCCGGCCGACCCAGACAGGACGTCCACGAACGCCGCCAGGTCGTGGTCTGTGACGCGCTCGCGCTCACCTACCGCCTCGACCGTAAACGTGGCCCCACGGATCGCATCGAGCTCGGCCGCTGTCGGCCCCTTGCCCTCGCCCAGCAGGCTCGGCAGTTCCTCGCATGCCGCCACCTCCACGCGCCGCCAGCTCTCCATGCGCGCCTGCTCCGTCCAGACGGCGTCCAGCTCAGGTCGGGTGTAGCGCGGGATCACAACACCGATTATCCCGATCGGGTACAACGGAAGCACGGAAGTGGTGCGTCATGCGGCGCAAACGCCGCCAAGCTAGGAGGAGCCATGCCGACATACATCATGCTCTCGACGTTGACCCCCGAGGGCGTGCAGACGGTCAAGAACAATCCTGAGCGCATCCGCGAGGTCAACAAGGAGGTGCAGCAGCTCGGCGCGAACGTCAAGGCGCAGTGGGCGACGCTCGGCGCCTTCGACTTCATCTCGATCGTCGAGGCGCCCGACGAGAAGACGATGGCACGCGTGTCGCTCGAGCTCGGCTCGCGCGGGACCGGCCGCTACGAGACGCTGGCTGCGATCCCGGTCGACGAGTTCATCGCCTCCCTGTGAAGATCCTCGTCGTCGGATCGGGCGGCCGGGAGCACGCCCTCGTGCGTGCGCTCGCCCGATCACCGCAGCGGCCCGAATTGCTGTGTGCTCCCGGGAACGCAGGCATTGCCCAGGATGCACGCTTGCTAACGACTGCGATGGACGACGTAATGGGCTTGGTCAGAGTGGCTGAGCAGGAGCACGTAGACCTGGTCGTCGTTGGGCCCGAGGCGCCATTGGTGGGTGGGCTCGTGGATGCCTGCAAGAGCAGTGGCATTGAGGCGTTTGGACCCACCGCCGCCGCGGCCAAGCTGGAGGCGTCGAAGGCGTTTGCAAAGGAAGCGATGATCGACGCCGGCGTGCCCACGGCTCACTTCGGACTTGTCGGCCAAGTCGACGAAGGCATGGCCGCAATCGAGCGTTATCCAGTTGTGCTGAAGGCCGATGGTCTCGCGGGTGGCAAGGGGGTCGTGATTGCGCGGGACGAGCAAACCGCTCGACGCACCCTTGAAGAATTTCTTGTCGATCGCCGCTTTGGAACGCGGATGGTCTTGGTCGAGGAGTACCTGGAGGGCGAGGAGCTGTCGCTGCTCGCGCTCTGCGACGGGGTCCGCGCTGTGCCGATGGCGCCCGCCCGCGACTTCAAGCGCATCGGCGACGGCGATGAGGGCCCGAACACGGGCGGGATGGGCTCCTACTCTCCCGTCGCCGGGATAGACACCGAGCGCGCAAATGAGCTTGCTCGGACGATCCACCAGCCGGTCGTCGATCTGATGCGCGAACGAGGCACGCCCTTTCATGGGGTCCTGTATGCGGGGCTGATGCTGACAGGGGACGGCCCGAAGGTGCTCGAGTTCAACGCCCGCTTCGGCGACCCCGAGACGCAGGCCGTGCTGCCCCGGCTGCGCAGCGACCTTCTGGAGCTGTTGCTCGCGGCGGCGCGCCCAGACGACCCAGAAGGGGGGCTGAAGGACGCGAAGCTGCAGTGGGGCGAGGAGTGGGCGGTGACGCTCGTGCTCGCCAGCGCCGGCTACCCCGCCTCGTCGCGCAGCGGCGATGTGATTCGCGGACTCGATCGGCTCCCCGCCGGCATCGAGCTGACGCACGCGGGCACCGCGCGGCGCGCGGACGGCGAGATGGTGACGGCCGGCGGGCGGGTTCTGAATGTGACCGCGCTCGGCCCCAGCGCGCAATCCGCCCGCGACGCCGCGTATGCTGCGGCGAGAACGATCTCTTTCGACGGGATGCAGATGCGACGCGACATCGCGGCCCACGCGCAGCGCCCACCACTCCTTACCGCGCCATGAACGACGTCGCCCCCTCACCGATACGCCTCGCCGAGCCCGAGGTGCGGGCCCAGCTCGAGGAGTTCGACGTCGAGGGGCCGCTCGTCGGCATCGTGATGGGCTCATCGAGCGACATGCAGGAGATGGAGAAGGCCGCCAAGGTGCTTTCCGAGCGCGGCATACCGCACGAGATGCAGGTCGCATCGGCGCACCGCGAACCGGACGCCGTCGCCGAGTACGCCAAGAGCGCGAAGGGGCGTGGCCTGCGCGTGCTGATCGCGGGGGCCGGTATCTCCGCCGCGCTTCCCGGAGCGCTTGCCGCCCACACCGATCTGCCTGTCATCGGGGTGCCCCTTTCCGGTCGCTTGACCGCCGCCGGGGGTCTCGACGCGATCCTCTCGATCGTGCAGATGCCGCCGGGTGTGCCGGTCGCGTGTGTCGGCCTGGACAATGCGCGCAACGCGGCGATACTGGCGGCCCAGATCCTCGCCGCCTGACCGGCCGCTCCATTCGCTAGCATCGCGCCACGTGACGACCACTCTGGCCGACCTGCCTCTCCTCGCAAGCGGGAAGGTCCGCGAGATGTATCGCCTGGACGGCCCGGATGATGGGCGTCTGCTGATGGTCGCCTCCGACCGCATCTCGACGTACGACGCGGTCCATCCGACGCCGATCCCGGACAAGGGCAAGGTGCTGACGGGGCTGTCGGCGTTCTGGTTCGAGCAGACGAAGCGGATCGTGGCGAACCACATGCTGTCCACCACCGAGGGCGTCCCGGCGCAGGCGCGCGGCAGGGCGCTGGTGGTGCGCAAGCTGAAGATGCTGCCTGTCGAGTGCGTCGTGCGCGGCTACATCACGGGGTCGGGCTGGAATGACTACCAGGCGACCGGCAGGGTGTCGGGCATTGCGTTGCCCGAGGGCCTTCGCGAGTCTGAGCAGCTGCCCGAGCCGATCTTTACGCCGAGCACGAAGGCGGACGTCGGCCACGACGAGGCGATCGACTTCGAGCGGGCCGCCGAACTGGTGGGGGACCGGGGCCTGATGGAACGCGTCAGGGACATCTCGATCGCGTTGTACTCGTTCGCGGCCGAGCACGCGCGCGAGGAGGGTGTGATCCTCGCCGACACGAAGTTCGAGCTGGGGCTCGACGAGGATGGAGAGCTGGTCGTGGGCGATGAGGTCCTCACGCCAGACTCTTCGCGCTACTGGCCGCTCGACGGCTACGAGGTCGGCAAAGGACAGCCGAGCTTCGACAAGCAGTATGTGCGCGACTGGGCTTCTCGGACCGGCTGGGACAAGAAGCCGCCGGCGCCTGAGATCCCTGACGATGTCGTCGAGGGTACGCGCGCGCGCTACATAGAGGCGTACGAGCGGATCACGGGCGAGCCGTTTCAGGCGTGGCTGGACCGCACGGCATGAAGGCGCGCGTCTTGATCCGGCCGAAGGCCGGCATCCTCGACCCTCAGGGCGAGGCGGTGCAGCGGGCGTTGCCGGCGCTCGGGTTCGAGGGCGTGGCGAACGTCCATGTCGGGAGGATGGTGGAGCTGACTGTCGAGGACGCCAGCCAGATCGAGCCGATGTGCCAGAAGCTGCTTGCCAATCCCTTGGTGGAGGACTACGAGATAGTCCTCGATACATGAAGTTCGGCGTACTCCGGTTTCCGGGTAGTTGCGATGACGTCGACGCGCTGCTCGCCGCGCGGCGCGTGGGCGACGCCGAGCTGCTGTGGCACGGTGAGCGCGACCTGAAAGGCGCCGATGCGATCGTCGTGCCGGGGGGCTTCTCCTACGGCGACTATCTGAGGGCGGGCTCGATCGCGCGGTTCTCGCCCGTGATGGAGTCGGTGATCGCGTTCGCAGGCGACGGCGGGCTCGTGCTCGGGATCTGCAACGGCTTTCAGGTCCTGTGTGAGGCAAAACTGCTGCCGGGGGCTCTGCTGCCGAACTCCAATCTGCGCTTCACGTTCAGGCAGGTCGAGCTGGAGGTCGTGCAGGAGCAGACGGCGTTCACGTGTGCGTGCGGGTTGGACGGGCCCTCGCCCGTCGTGCTCAGCATCCCAGCGAAGCACTCGTGGGGTCGCTACTACGCCGACGAGCAGACTCTTGCGGACATGGAGGGGCGTGGGCAGGTCCTGTTGAGATATGCGCCCGGCCACAACTTCAACGGATCGTCGAACGACATCGCGGGGGTCAGCAACGAACGAGGCAACGTGTTCGGGCTGATGCCTCATCCAGAGCATGCCGTCGATGAGCTGACGGGCTCGAAGGATGGTCTGTGCATCTTCGCGTCGATGTGCCTTGCGGTCGAGGCTGCGCGTGTCTGACCCGGCGACGCTTCCGACGGTCGAGGACGCGATCGCGCTCGGGTTGACCGAGAGCGAGTACGAGCTGATCTGCGAGCATCAGGGCGGCCGGCCGAACAGGGTCGAGTTGGCGATGTACTCGCTGCTGTGGAGCGAGCACTGCGCTTACAAGCACTCCAAGAAGCTTCTGCGGAGCCTGCCGACAGAGGGGGAGCACGTCGTGATGGGCCCCGGCGAGAACGCCGGCGCGGTCGATGTCGGCGGGGGACTCGTGTGCGCGTTCAAGGTCGAGTCCCACAACCACCCGAGCGCTGTGGAGCCGTTCCAGGGGGCCGCGACCGGTGTGGGAGGCATTCTCAGAGACATCTTCGCGATTGGCGCGCGTCCGATCGCCGTGCTCGACTCGCTGCGCTTCGGGGATCCGGCGAGCTCCCGCTCGCGCTACCTGCTCGACCGGGCGGTCGCGGGCATCGGCCACTATGGCAACTCGATCGGCGTGCCGACCGTCGGCGGGGAGGTCTACTTCGAGGGTCCCTACGAGCAGAACTGCCTCGTCAACGCGATGGCGCTCGGAATCGCGGAGCGCGAGAAGCTTGTGCGCAGCGCCGCGGCGGGGATCGGCAACGTCGTCGTCCTGTTCGGCGCCCGCACCGGCCGTGACGGGATCGGCGGCGCTTCGGTGCTGGCCTCAGCCGAGCTGGGCGACGACGATGGGATGCGCCCCACGGTTCAGGTCGGCGACCCGTTCGAGGAGAAGAAGTTGATGGAGTGCTCGCTCGAGCTGCTGGAGCGCGGGCTGATCGTCTCTCTGCAGGACCTCGGCGCCGCCGGACTGACCTCGTCGGCTTCGGAGATGGCCTCCAAGGGCGAGGTCGGGATCGACATCGACGTCTCGAAGGTGTTCTTGCGCGAGGCGGACATGGAGCCGTTCGAGATCATGGTGAGCGAGTCCCAGGAGCGCATGTTGTGCGTGGTCGAGCCGTCCAACGTGCCGGCGGTGATGGAGCGGTGCGAGAAGTGGGAGGTGGGGGGCGCGGCGATCGGGACGGTCACGGACACAGGCAGGATGAGGGTGTTCGACGGCGAGGCGATCGTCGGCGAGGCGCCGGTGAGTGCGCTGGTCGACGACTGCCCGCTGTACGACCTGGCCCCGGAGCGTCCGGCCGCGCCGGTCTATCCCGTGCCGGCGCCTGTTCTCGCCGGCGACGTCTCCATGCGCGAGATGCTGCTCGCGCTTTTGCGCTCCCCGAACATCGCTTCGCGAAGGCCCCTGTTCGAGCGCTACGACGCGATCGTGCAGTCGAGGACGATCAGGCGACCCGAGCAGGCGGACGCGGCGGTGCTCGCGATAAAGCCGCTCGTGGGTCGGCCCGCCTATGAGATCTCCCCGAGCGAGTTGAAGGGATCGCGCGATCCCGACGGGCCGATACCCGCGAGCGCGGTGTCGATCGACTGCAACGGACGGCGTGTCGCCGCCGACCCTTATACGGGCACGGTCGCGGCAGTGCTCGAGTGCGCATCGAACCTTGCGTGCGCGGGGGCAAAGCCGCTCGGTACGACCAACAACCTCAACTTCGGAAATCCGGAGAAGCCGCACATCGCCTGGCAGCTCAGCGAGGCGGTGCGCGGGCTGGGCGACGCCTGTAGGGCGCTCGACGCGCCGATCGTGGGTGGCAACGTGTCGCTGTACAACGAGGGGGCAAGCGCCGGGCCGATCTACCCGACGCCCGTGATCGGGATGGTCGGAAGGCTGCCCGATGCGCGCCGCGCCGGCCGGCTGGGCTTTGCGCGCGAGGGGGACGCGATCGCGCTCGTCGGGCCGTTTGCTCCACGGCTGGACGCCTCGGAGCTGGCCAAGCTGTGGGGGCGTCAGCTGCCGGACGGCCTGCCCCAGATCGACGTCGAGGCGGTCGCGGCTGCCCAGGCAGCGGTCCGCGACGCGGTGCGAGCGAGCGAGGTCTCGAGCGCGCACGACATCGCCGAGGGCGGGCTGGCCGTGGCGCTCGCGGAGTGCTGCCTTACGGGTGGGCTCGGGGCGCGGATCGAGCTGGACGACGACATCGAGTATCTGTTCGGCGAATGCTCCGGTGGCTTCCTCGCCAGCGGCGAGCGGCAAGCGCTCGAGTCTTTGTCCGAGCAGACGACCGTGAGGATGATCGGCGTCGTAGAAGGTCGATCGTTGAGCATCGGCGATCAGATCGAGGTAGAGCTGCCTGAGCTGACCGAGGCCTACGAGGCGCTCGTGGAGCTGTTCGCGTGACTGCTAGCGTGGAGAAAGCAATGCCTCTCGGATGGGCAGGCGACCGCGAGGGACCGCGCGACGAATGCGGCGTGTTCGGCATATACGCGCCCGGTCACGAGGTTTCGCGCTTGGCCTACTTCGCGCTGTATGCCCTCCAGCACCGCGGCCAGGAGTCGGCGGGGATCGCGGCAGCGGACAGGGGCGGCAACATCATGACGCGCCGCGAGCTGGGGCTCGTCAGTCAGGTCTTCAGTGAGAACGACCTGCGCACGCTCGCGGGCGAGCTTGCGATCGGGCACGTGCGCTACTCGACGACGGGCTCCAACGCCTGGGAGAACTCCCAGCCCGTGCACCGCTCGGAGGGCACGAACGGCTCCAGGAGTGAGCTCGCGCTCGCCCACAACGGCAACCTGATAAACGCCGTCGAGCTGCACGACGAGCTGGTGGGGCGCGGCGTCACGTTCAGCTCGACGTCCGACTCGGAGATCGTCGCGGCGTTGCTCGCGACCCACCCGGCCGAGCGGATCGAGGACGCGATCGCCGACGTGCTGCCTCGGCTGCAGGGGGCGTTCTCGATCGTCGCGATGACGAAGGAGGAGGTCGTCGCCTTCCGCGATCCGCATGGCCTGCGCCCCCTTGCCCTGGGTGTCATTGCGGATGTGGGCGACGCCGCTTCCCCGGAGGGAAAGTCCGGGCAGGAGCGGACGCGGCGCAACGACTCGGACCGCTACTGCGTCGCGAGCGAGTCGTGCGCGTTCGACATCATCGGCGCGAGCTTCATGCGCGACGTGGCGCCCGGAGAGATCGTGACGCTCGGAAGGGGGGGGCTGGAGAGTCGTAGGGTCGACAGCGAGGCTCGCAAGGCGTTCTGCGTGTTCGAGTACATCTACTTCGCAAGGCCCGACTCGCGCATGAACGGCCAGGTGCTGCAGGTTGCGCGCGCACGGATGGGCGAGATCCTCGCGCGCGAGGCGCCCGCCGACGCGGACCTCGTGATCCCGGTGCCCGACTCCGGCAACGCGGCCGCCCGCGGCTATGCGCGCGCCAGCGGTCTTCCCCAGGATGACGGCTTCGTCAAGAACCGCTATGTCGCGCGCACGTTCATCCAGCCCGGCCAGGAGCTGCGCAAGCATGGGCTGCGCATGAAGTTCAACCCGCTCCCGGAGGTCGTCGCCGGCAAGCGGCTCGTCGTCGTCGACGATTCGATCGTGCGCGGCAACACGACCCGTCAGATCGTGCAGATGCTGAGAGACGCGGGCGCGAGCGAGGTGCACATGCGCATCTCCGCCCCCCCGATCAAGCATCCTTGTCACTACGGGATCGACATGTCTACCCGCGAGGAGATGATCGCGCACGAGCGCTCGGTCGAGCAGATCGCGCGCGAGCTCGGCTGCGACTCGCTCGCATATTTGTCGCTCGACGGCGTCTACGAGGCGGTCGGCGCCACGCGCGCCACGCACTGCGACGCGTGCTTCACGGGCCAGTACCCGCTCGACGGCACCGACGAGGCCGCCGGGAAGTACGCCCTAGAGGTAGCGGCTACCTAGAAACAGTGCGCGCTCGTCCTCCGCGGCGGCTGGGACGTTCGAAGAGCAAGCCGGCACCGACGGCAAAGCCGTTGGTGAAGGACGCAGCGAGCGCGGCGTGCTCTGCACGTGAGCGAGTGAGGACGCCGCGTCGCGCCGCTCAGCGGGCGTCCCAGCCATCGCGGGCGGCGGAGGCGTCGCTGTACTGGTTGTTGTAGGGGCGCGGCGTGATCAGCTCGTAGCGCCGGTCGTGCCGTGCCCTGCTCGTGAGCGCTGCCACCAGCGCGATTGTGATGATGATCGTTGGCGTCATCGTGACCTCTTTCAGTCGTTCTCTTGCTCGTTCATGGTCATATTTGACGCTCCACAGCGGGATCGATTGAACATGCTGTGAAGATCGGCGACTGTGAGGCTCCTCACAGCCGGTTGTAAGCTTGCAGCGCAATGTCAGCCTCGCTTCCAGTCGCCGTGCTCGCCTCTGGCACTGGCACAAATCTGCAGGCTCTGCTGGACACCGTTCACGGCGCCGAGGCCGAGATCGTCGCGGTCGCCTCCGATGTGCCAGACGCGCCCGCGCTGGAGCGGGCTCAGGCACGCGGCGTGCCGACCGGGGTGTTCGAGCGAGCTACCCATGCGAGTGGCGAGCAGCGTGACCTGGCGATGGCCGACTGGCTCGCGGGGCAGGGAGCAAGACTGGTCGTGCTAGCCGGCTACATGGCCCTTCTCAGTCCGGCCTTCCTCGATCGCTTCCCCGCCGCGGTCATCAACGTGCACCCCGCGCTGCTGCCTTCCTTCCCTGGGCTGCGCGCGATCGAGCAGGCGCTTGACTACGGCGTGAAGGTGTTCGGCGTGACCGTCCACTTCGTCGACTCCGGCGTCGACACCGGCCCGGTCATCCTCCAGCGCGCGATCGAGCTGCCGGACGCGCGCGACGCCGACGAGGTCCTGGTCGCGCTGCGCCCGATCGAGCATGCGCTCCTGCCCGAGGCGGTGCGCCTGTTCGCTGCCGGCGCGATCAGTATCGACCCTGAGAACCCGCGCCGGATAATCTGCGCGGCGTGACCGAGCAACCCGCCATGCAACGCGCCGAGCCCGGTGGGGTGCGCGTGCGCAGGGCGCTGTTGTCCGTGTCCGACAAGGCCGGCATCCTCGAGCTGGCTCGCGGCCTGGGAGAGCTGGGCGTGGAGATCGTCTCGACCGGCGGCACTGCGCGAGCGCTGACCGACGCGGGGCTGGTCGTGCGCGCGATCGAGGACTTCACCGGCTTCCCGGAGATGATGGATGGGCGCGTGAAGACGCTCCACCCGCGCCTGTACGCCGGCCTGCTGGCGGTGCGCTCCGATGAGGATCACCTGCGGGCGGCGGCCGAGCACGAGATCGAGCCGGTCGATCTCGTGTGCGTCAACCTGTACCCGTTCGAGGCCACCCTCGCGCGTGGCGCTCCGCCGGAGGAGATCGTCGAGAACATCGACATCGGCGGCCCTACGATGATCAGGGCCGCGGCCAAGAACAGCGCGTATGCCGCCGTCCTGGTCGACCCCGCCGACTATGAGACAGTGCTCGAGGAGCTGCGCGCGTCTGACTGCCGCCTGTCGCTGTCCACACGCGATCGCCTTGCGGGCAAGGCCTTTGCCTGCACCGCCCGCTACGACGCCGCCATCTCCGGCTGGTTCGCAAGCCGCGCCGGCGAGGACTTTCCTGAGCAGCGCACGCTCGCCTACGAGAAGGTGGCGGAGCTTCGCTACGGCGAGAACCCGCACCAGCGCGCCGCCTACTACTCCGAAGTCGGCGCCCCCACGCACCTGCTCGCAGGCGTCACGCAGCTGCACGGCAAGGAGCTGTCGTTCAACAACCTGCTCGACCTCTCGAGCGCCAGGCAGCTCGTCGAGGATTTCTCAGAGCCGGCGTGCGCGATCGTCAAGCACAACAACCCCTGCGGCTGTGCGCTCGGCAAGACGGCGCAGGACGCCTACGGGCGCGCGTTCGCGTGTGACCCGATGAGCGCCTTCGGCGGTGTGATCGCGCTGAACCGTCCCGTCGACGAGGGGTGCGCGCGGGCCATATCAGACCAGTTCGTCGAGGTGCTGCTGGCGCCCTCTTTTGAGCCGCAGGCGCTGGCAGTGCTCACAGAGAAGAAGAACGTGCGCCTGCTCGAGTTGCCCGACTGGCCCGAGCCCGCGGGCGGCCTCGAAGCCAAGCCCGTAATCGGCGGCCTGCTCGTGCAGGATCGCGACGAGGTCTCAGAGACCCCCGACCAGATGCGGGTGGTGACGAGTCGCCAGCCCGGCGAGCGCGAGTGGGCGGACCTGCGCTTCGCCTGGCAGGTGTGTCGCCACGTGCGCTCCAACGCGATCGTGATCGCCCGCGAAGGCGCCACGATCGGGATCGGCGCGGGCCAGATGAGCCGTGTCGACGCGGTCAAGATCGCGATCGAGAAGGCCCGTGAGGCGCAGGGGCAGGCGGATGGAGAGGGAAGCGCCGGCGGGGATCCTCTGGCGGGCTTGGTCCTCGCCTCAGACGCGTTCTTCCCGTTCGCCGACGGCCCCCAGCTGGCGATCGATGCGGGCGTCACCGCGATCATCCAGCCGGGCGGGTCGGTGCGCGACGAGGAGGTCATCGCAGCCGCCGATGAGGCGGGCATCGCGATGGTGGCGACCGGCATCCGCCACTTCAGGCACTGACGGCCGGATAGCTGCGCCAGGCTGCGTCCTCGGTCGCTCGTGTACCGAAGCCGGGAGACACTCGCTCCGCTCGCATCCCCGTTTCGGCCAGCACACCACGCTCCCTGCGTCCTTCACCAACGGCTTTGCCGTCGGTGCCGGCTTGCTCTCCGACCGTCAGGATCCTCCGTCAGGGATGGCCCCTGCGCGTTTGCTTGCGCGTGGGACACTTGATCTTCGTGCTCGCGCTCGACCGCGATCCGTCGGAGAAGCTGAAGCGGGCGGCGAAGGGGAAGCCGCCGCGAGGGCAGTGCGGGGGAAGGAGGATCCCGCGCGGCCTGTAGGCGAGCGTCATGCCGCCGGCGTGTTCGTAGTAGAAGACCTTCTCGGGACCGATGGTCGCGTGCAGGTGGATCACGGAGATGAAGGGCGCGCCTGGGAGCGTCGGGACGAGCGGGATGGGGATGCTCACGAGCCCGCCGAAGGGCGAGGAGGCCGGGAGCAACACGCCGGGGAACAGGATGTGCGTTTCGACGGGGGTCCAGCCTTCCGCGTAGAACAGAACCGAGAGACGCCCTTCCTGGTTGGGCGCGCGAAAGATCGTGATCAGTGCGCTCTCGGTGATTGGGGTGATGCCGAGCACGATGCCGGTAAACGCGACGCCGTAGCCCATCACCGAGTCCGGTGGGCAGCCGCGCGGTCCCGACGCTTCGAGCGCCTGGGCATTGCAGTCTTCCAGGCCAAGGCCGCTCAGCCCGATCCCGAGGTTGCTCGGGTAGCGCAGGTCGACCTGAACGAGCGGGGGCGGCACCTGGCCGGGGGGCGCGTAAAAGGCAAAGCCGAACTCGAGCGTCGTGCGGGAACCGAGCCGGTCGGGGACGAACGTCGCGTCCAGGCTTGCGGGGGTCGCGGCGCGCGCCGCCGGCGCCATGCAGGCGCACAGTGCGATCGCTGTGCACGTCGCCCGGAGTCCCCACACCGCTACGACCCTCATCACGCAGCGTCCCGTCAGACCCGTCAGTAGTAGAGCGTTCCGACGGTTTGGACGACGAGCGCGTAGGTGTTGCGGTTGAACGTCCCGTACAGTTTTGCGATCCCGTGTGCCTGCCTGAAGCGACCGCTGCCGCCCGTGACGGTGAGCGTCCCGGCGAAGCTTTCGATCGCGCTCGCGCCTTTCGGGATCGCGCTTCCGTGTCCGCGGATCGCGCCGCCGCGCACGTAGAACGTAAAGCTTCCGCTGAAGCGGCCTTCGACGCGCATGTGGACCTTCATCGAGCCGGGCAGCGTCCCGCCGGCTCTCCCCTCCTCGAACAGCAGCGAGCCGGACGCTGAGATGTAGTGCAGGTGCGCCGTATCGGTCGCTTTCAGGGTGTGCGCGGCGTGTGCCCGCGGCGAGACGGTCGCCCCCCCGGCGCCGATTGCGCCGGCCGCCAGGACCACGGCGGCGATGCCCGCCAGACGCTCTGCCAGTCGCCATGTGCGCATCACCACAAGCGTAGGGCCTATCGGCCCGCCTAGCTCCGGTTGCAGGCGTGCGAGAACCGCTTGTGCGTGGGGCTCGCGGGCGGCCGGCGCGCTCGAGTAGTAGGCCACGACGCCCTCGAGCGTCATGCGGTGGTGCGGGCCGTGCCGCAGCCTCCCGGCGGCCTCGATCGCGCCATGGGCGGTCGCCGCCAAGCGCAGGCCCATCTCCTCGCCGCTCTCGTACAACGCCTGATAGTCCAGCGTCCCTATCGCAGAATCCTCGGCGCGGTCGATGACGCTGTCGAGCATCGTGAGCGCCCCGATGCGCAGGTACAGCTCGTCGAGCGCGTCTGCGTCAGCTTCGCTCGTGCACGGGTCGGCCGCCGCCGCGATCAGTGCGTGCAGGCAGAGCACGGAAGCCTGCGCGCCGGCCAGCCACTCGCGCCAGCCGAGCCCGGTCGAGTGCGCCTGGGCGCGTGCCCATCGCTCGAGCTCTCCCAACCCGTGCCCGTCCCGGATCGCATGTCCGCGCGTCTGGGCCTGCCCGCAGCGCTCGGCGGCTCGCAGCGCTGGCTCCCTCACAGCCGCCGCTGCCGGCAGGCGCGCCACCCGCTCGCGAGCGGTCACGATCAGCTCGCGCAGGTAGTCGTCGTCGTGCCCGTCTGCATCGCCCGCCGCCGGCTTGAAGGGCAGACCGAGGACGTCGTGCGCAGGCTCATCGCGGTGCATCGCGTGCTCGCCGAGCGCGTCGAGGTAGTCGTAGGCGACCTGCAGCGCCACGATCGCCTCGGTGACTTCATCGCGGCGGGCGCGTGGGGCGATCGTTGTGAGCGTGGCCGCCAGTCGCGGGTTGAACCGCTCATGGGACAGCTTGTCGAGCGCGAGCGACCGTCGCCTGGGGTCCTCGATCTTCGTGGCCCGCTCCTTCCAGCGAGCGAGCTGCGCCCGCACGCGCGGCGCCACCGTCGTCCAGTAGCGCAAGTTCGCGCACACGAGTGCTCCTATGACGCTAGTCATGCAGCGCAAGCCTCGGTGAGACGTGTGAGGCGCGCCACGCCGGCAGCGCGACGATCGAAAGCACGATTGCGATCGCTATCGCAAGGACCTCCGCCGGGCGCAGACCTGCGGCGAGTCGTTCGACGGGGAAGCCCGTCACGTGACTGAGGTAGCCGTCGATCACGAGCTGCCCGTATGCGCCGGCGAGCGTTCCGGTGAGGCAGCCGGCGCTCAGCATCAGCGCGGACTCGACGAGCAGGATCAACCGTATGCGCCGCGGACGCACACCGGCCAGGCGCAGGCCGGCGAGCGTTGAGCGGCGCTGCCAGATCGCGGAGGCAAGCGCGGTGGCCAGCGCGAGGATCGCGCCGCCGAGCAGCAGCGTCGAGATCTCGCCGAGGTGGCCGAGCCCTTCGCCGGCGAGCGCGTCGATGCGCGCTTCGCGTTCGCGGGCCGTCACGACTTCGAGCCCGTTGCCGCCACCGCCCGCCCGCCCGCCGCCACCGACTGCCAGTGCGCCGCCAGGGACTCCCCGTCCGTTGTCCCCGATCGCCCGTTCGATCGCCCGCTTGGCGCTTGTTTCGCTTACGCCCGGTGAAAGCGTCACGCCGAATGCGTTTGGAGCGTGCGTACCCCACAGGCGCGAGAAGTCCGCGCTCGACATGAACAGAGCGCCGGGGCTCCATGCGAGGTTCGTGGTCGTGGCCGCGATCCTCATCGTGACGGGGCCGCTCGGTGTCGGCAGTGTCAGCGTTCCGCCGACGCCCGTATCGTGTTCAGTCGCTATCTGCCGGGAGACCGCGATCCACCCGCCTTCGCCGAGGTGACGCAGCGCCACGGGCGCGCTGCCCTGCGCGATCTGGCTTTCGAGCACGCGTCTTTGTGCCCTGGGCGGACGTGCGATGACCCATACGCGGCGGCTGCCGAACGCCAGGAAACCACCCTGAAATGCGGTTACGCGCGAGACGCCCTTCACAGACGCGATACGCGCCTGAACGCCATCCGCGCCGGCGCCCGCGCTCGTGTTCGCCCGGCCGTCGATAGCGCCGCTTGCGGTTCTGTTCGCAGGGCTGTCCCCGCCCAGCGGCACGACCGCCTGGTTGTCGCCGGGATTGCCGACCCAGATTTGTGCGTCGGAGGAGTAGCTGCGCGCGAACCGTTCGAGCCCGTGCAGCAGGTCCGCGCGGCCTCCCCCGAGCGCGACTGAGCCGAACAGGGCAACAGCGCCTGTCGCTGCCAGGGCAAGCGCCCGCAGGGTGGTCGAGCGCAGCGCGGACAGGGCGACGGGCAGGATCGTGAGGTGCGCTCGTCGCCGCGTGAGCTGGGTGGCGGCTGCCAGTACGAGCGCGAAGCAGAGTGGGACGGCGAGCACGGTTGCCAGTGCGAGCAGCCCGCAGGCCAGCAGCGCATACTGGGGAGCGGCCGCATACAGCACGCTGGCGCACGCGAGCAGCGCCGCGGCGCTGGCGCCGAGCGTGGTTGCGGAGCGAGTGGACAGCACGCCGCCCGTCGCTGCGCCGTCGTTGTGGTAGACCGCATCGAGCATGCGGCCCGGCCGCAGGTCGAGCAGTGGCGTGGCCGAGGCAAGGCAGGTGGCGAGCACGCCGCCCAGCAGCGCGAGCGCGAGCGGCTGGGTCGTCACGATCGTGCGCGTCCCGAGCGTGAACGCCTCAGCGAGGTAGCCGGTCGCCGGCTGGAACGCGCCGCCTGAGAGCAGGTAGCCGCCCGCGACGCCGGCTAAGGAGGCTGCGACGCCGAGGACGAGCGCCTGGAACGCGAACAGTTGAACGATTGCGCGCCGTTTCGCGCCGTTGAGACGCAAATCGGCGATCGTGCGGCGGCGCTCTGGCACGGTCAAGAGCAGCGCGGCAAACGCGAACAGCAGTCCAAGTAGTGCGCTCACTGCCGCGAAGAAACCGCTTGCCTGGTCGGAGGGGCGCAGCGCTTGGCGCAGCAGATCGACATCCTGATTTGCCGCGACCACGTCGACGCGGCCTTTCGCGAGGCGTGTCAGCTCCCTGCTCACGGTCTGTTGCTCACCGGGTTGCGTCTGTACGAGCACGCGGCTGATGCGCCCTGGCAGGCCGGCGAGCCGCTGGAGCTGACCGAGCGGCATGACGGCGACGTGTGCTTGGGAGAGCGCGCCGAACGTTTCGGCTCCCAGCACGGCCGAGACCGCCAGCGGGGTGACGCGACCGTCCAGCGTCAGCGAGACCGTCGTGCCGGTGGCGGCGTGGGCGCTCGCCGGCGTGGGCGCGACCGTAAGACCGAGAGCGCTTGCGGTGGAGCGCGACAGGCCGATCCCGCCCGCCGAGAGCGTGGAGGTGGGCAGCGTGTGCGCGAGGCCGTCGAGCACGACGAGGCTCGTGTCGGCGCCGGCCAGGTCGACCGTGACGTGCCGGCCGTCCGCCGCTGTGATCGTGGCGGTCCGCTCGAGCAGTGGCGCGGCCTGCTTGACGCCCGCCAGGCGTTCCACCGCTGTGAGCGTGCTTTCGGAGAGGCCGTCGCCGCCGCGTGCGCGCAGCTGAAGGCTCGCGGGACCGGTGACCGCGTGTACGACTTCGCCCGCTGAGCCCGCGATGCTCGAGGCGACGATGATCGTGGCGAACACGATGGCCACGCCGATCGCCACCCCTAGGCCCGCGAGCAGCTCCTGGACTGCGTGTACCCGCAGCCGTCGGCGGTACAGGTAGAGCAGCGCGCCGGTCCGCATCAGCGGGCGCGCACGCGCGACGGTGTCAGTCGCGGCCATCTCGTCCTCCGGCGCGCGCCGAAGACCTGATTACTCCGCCGGCGCCTTGCCCGTCCCGACCCGCGCTTTGACTGTCGCGTCCGGCATCATGGTCGTCGCGATCGGTGTCGTGCCCTTCGCCGCTCTGGGTGTGGCGCCTGGGGTGCCCATCGACGAGGCGACCGTCGCGCAGCGTGCATCGGCGGTCTGCGATGGCGGCGGCCTCGAGGTCGTGGGTGACGAGCAGCACCGCCGCCGCGCGATCGCGGGCATAGTCGTGCAGCAGCCTTACGATCTCGTGGCTGCGTGCGCTGTCGAGCGTGCCGGTGGGCTCATCGGCGAGCACGAGCGCCGGCTCTCCCGCCAGCGCCCGTGCGATCGCGACGCGTTGGCGCTCCCCGGCCGACAGCTGCTCGGGTGTGCGCCGCAGCGAGCCGTCGAGGCCGACGCGGGAAAGCCATGGCCGCACACGCTCTTGTGCCGCGCCGGCGCCCATTCCGCCGAGGACGAGCTTTAGGGCGGCATTCTCGAGCGCCGGCACGCGCGCCATCAATTGTGGGCTCTGATACACAAAGCCGACGTCGCGGTGCAGATAGTCGGCCGCCTCGCCGGTCGAGAGGCGTCCGAGGTCGCGGCCCTGAAAGCGGATCGAGCCCGAGTCTGGAGCGAGCAACGCGGCGACGAGCAGCAGGAGCGTCGTCTTGCCTGAGCCGCTCGGCCCGTGAAGCGCGAGCCTTTCGCCGGCCGCCAGGCGCAGGCTGACGCCGTCGACGGCGCGCACCTCCTCGCCGGCGCCGCGATAGTGCTTGACGACGTGCTCGAGCTCGAGCATGAGCGCAAGCTATAGAGCGCCGTGCCGCCAGGCGTGCCGGCGGGCTCTGTTCATCGGCCGGCGGCTTGGCAACGTAAGGGCACGACTTCGGCGAGCTCGGGAGTGCGCTCGCCACGCAGCACGCCATGATCGAGCGATAGGGCGCGGTCGGCACCTGAGAGGCCGGTCGCGTCGTCGGTCGCCGTGAGGATGGCGATGCCTTCGTCGGCAAGGGAGCGCAACAGCAAGAGGATCTCATCGCGCTGAGAGAGGTCGACGTCGCGGATCGGGTCGTCGACGAGCAGCAGCGATGGCTCTCCTACGAGCGCGCGCGCGAGCGCGACGCGCATCGCTTCTGAGCCGTCCAGCTCATGTGGCGCAAACGATGCGCATTCGCTCGCCTGCACCCGCGCGAGCGCTGCGAGGGCTCCTGAGCGCGCTTTGCGTTCGGAGGCGCCGCGCGCGAGCTGGGTGACGAGGAGCTCGTCGAGGACGCCGCGCGATTCCCCACCGTAGAGCCCGCGCTTGCAGTAGCCGATGCCGGCGCCGAGCGCTTGGGAGCCGGCCCGCAGCTCGCGTCCCTGAAAACGCACGATGCCCGCGTCGGGCGCCTCGATGCCGGCTGCGATGCGCAGCAGTGTCGAGCGTCCGCAGCGTCGGCGACCCCAGATCGCGACCAGCTCGCCCTCCTCTACATCGAGGCAGGCGTCGGCGAGCAGTACGTGCTCGCGCGTCCCGTTACGCCGCCGCCGGCCGATGTGCCACAGTTCGAGCAGGCTCATCGCGCGATCGAAGCCAATGTGTTCGCGCTCAGTTGAAGGCGTGCGTAGGCCACCCAGGCGAGCCGCGCCTCCAGCGCTAGGCGCTCGTCCTCGAGGCATAGGCGCTCGGAGAGCAGCGCGCCCGTGTCGGCGCCATCCCGGCTGTGGCCGCGCGAAGGCGTGGCCCTGCTTGCCTCGGAGAGGCACGCCTGCTCATAGCGGTCGAGCACGGCGAGCGCGCGATCGGGAGGGAGCATTGCGAGCTGGGAGGCGAACAGTCGCGAGCGCGTGCGGTCGTGCTCGACATGCGCTACGAGCCACGCTTGGAAGCTCTCGAGGCCCTGCTTGGTGACCCGGTAGTGCAGCTTTGGCTGGCGCGTCAAGGGGCTGTCGGACGGCAGGACGCGCTGGATGAGCCCCTTCTTTTCGAGCGCGTCGAGCGCGACGTAGATTTGCGAGGGGCTCGACAGTTCGAGCGACTCGCCGTATGTCCGTTCGAAGCGCTGGACGAGCTCGTAGCCGTAGGAGGCTCGCTGGATCACGAGGCCCAGCAGTGCCCAGTTGATTGGAGAGCGCATCTCGACGGTCGCCCGCTCGTGCGCTGCGAGCCCAGACTGCGATGCGACCCTCGCTCCCATCTGGGCCAAGACTAGCGCGACCGGCCAGCGCGGGCTACTCACAATCTAGAAACTTCTAGATCGCGCTCTGAAACGTGTGGGTTGTGAGTCTCAGCGGGAGGGCCATCAGCGCTCGGTCGGACAGAGCCTGTGCTGACGTCTGCGGTAGCCACCGACCCGTTCGCCCACGATGATCTCAGCCGTGGCCCAAGATCTTCTCAGCCGAGAGGAGTATCCCCAGGCGCCGACGCCGCGCCGAGGGCGTCGTCGCTACCGCGAACCCGTCGGGGCGGTACGCCCAACCTGTTTGCAGACGTCGCGCGTCAGGCCGGGACCGATCTCGTTGTGTCGCGGCAGCGCGGCCACCTCGTCTTTGGCGGCGCGCCTCCGGCTCGCCCGGCCGATCTCGCTAACCAATCTTCCCCCCTCGTCCCGAACCTCCGGTTTCGGCACAGGAGTGGGAGTGGCAGTCAAAAGGGCAACGAGAGGTTGCCGTGGAAACTTTCATGGTCGCCTTCGGGCGGCCGGGATTGAAGTAAGTAACGAGTAACAAGTAACAGTGAAAAGTAAATCTCACTCAACCTCTGTCCTGGACCATGCCTTCTAGTCCGATAGCTGAGCGCCTCAACCCGCGTCTACGCGCGATAGCTCTCAACGGCGGTCGCCTACCCCTCGCCGTCAGGCTCGGCGTCCGCCGGCTGGACGATTGTTTTGGCCCAGGCGATAGCCTCGGTGGCCCATTTGAGCGCCTGGTCGCGGTCGAGGCCGATCGGGACTTCAGATCCGTATCGCTCGTCGCGAGCGAATGGGTTCAGGTCTTCGACGTCGTCAAGCGCGGAAGGCAACTCGATCCCAGATTCCGCCGAGAAGCTCCTGAGGCGTTCGAGGTCGTGAGTGAAGGGGAATTCGGTTTCCTTTACCGCAAGCACGGCCTTGATGGCCTTCTCGACGGCTTGATGGCAGTGGAAACCGACGATTGGATCGGCGATCCCTTCGACTCGCAACATCGATTTAGCGGCAAGCTCATCTTCTTGGGCGGCACCGAGCAGCCGACGTGCGAGGTCGCCGTTCGTGGCCATTATGCCGCGATCTCCCGGCCCTCACGCAGGGCGGAGTTGATTACGGTGCCGTACACGTCGCGCCACTCGCGCACGCTATCCTCGCTTCTGACGATCACATCGGCCCACACGCCGAGCCCTTTGAGGGTTCTGTGCAGCCGGACCGACTCCTTGGCCACGTCCTTCACCGACGGCTCGATCACGAGGAAGTCCAGATCTGAGTGCTTGCCGGCCTCGCCGCGGGCGTGGGAGCCGAACAGGATCACGCGGCTGCCCGACGGCGCGGCGGCGAGTATGCGCTGTCCCGCCTCCTGTATCACGGCGTCGTCGAACATGCCGGGGATTGTACCGCGCCGTGGGGCCAAAGCCACGGGAGCGCTCTCCAAGGAGGCCCTTCCGGACGCGTCCCCGCTACCCAATCTTCCCCGCTCGTCTCGCACCTCCGGTGTCGAGACAGGAGCGGCAGTCAAAAAGGCAACGACAGGTTGCCGTGCAAACTTTCATGGTCGCCTTCGGGCGGCCAGGATTGAAGTAAGTAACAAGTAATGAGTAAAGCAAGTCTCGATCTACTCACTATCAATCTGAACCATGTCTTCCACCCCAACACCTGAGCGCCTCTTGTGAAATTGGACGAACGAACTTTTCTGAGCAGCGCCGACTCACCGCGCTCGCTTCTTGCGGCAGGACGCGACGCGGCGCCCGCCTGTGAGGCTCATCGGGCCCTACCGGGGCCGGTACATGTCGCGCGTGACGCGGACGTTGGCTCGCAGACCCGTGGTGGCATACTTCAGGGCCGCCCGTTTTTCCTCGGGGGTCTTCGCCTTCGCGGGCACGAAGAGCTCGGCCAGCTCCTCGGGGCTGAGCCGCTCGATCTTCCCGTTGCTGGTCCGGGCTTTGCTGGTCTGCACTTTGGCCATGCTCATCATGGTAGCTCTCCTGTCGGTCGACACGAAGCGACCGGATGCGATCGCCGTCCATGCACGCTACGCCCCGCAGGGGATGGGGAATTTGCGGCGCGCCTCGGCCTCGGCCGATCTCCGAGGCGCCGAAGGCGCCCCGCTACCAATCATTTCACCTCGTCCCGCACCCGCAGGGCTGTCGGGACAGGAGCGCCAGTCAAAAGGGCAACCACAGGTTGCCGTGGAAACTTTCATGGTCGCCTGCGGGCGGGCGGAATTGAAGTAAGTAACAAGTGACGAGTAAAGTGAAAATCAAGTCTCTATCTACTCACTATCAATCTGAACCATGCAACCCTTTATCTCAATAGCTGAGCGTTTCGTTGATGGAGGTGCGCTCGGGGCCATCGCGTTCCCCGGCGTTTCCTCAGCAGCTCGTGGCCGCGTTCAGGGCCCGGCAGACTTCGCTCATCTTTGCGGGGCCCAGCGAGGTGATGCGTTCGATCAGGAAGATCTTGTCCGCCGCATCGATCTGATCGGCGTTCAACGCACAGGCGCGCGGCATGCCGTCCTCGGGTCCGAGCTCGACCTCGGTGGGGAGACCGCGGATCGTGGTGGTCGCGAGCACGACGAATACCTCGTTGAGGCTCGCGATGGCCTCGTTGCGCGTCAGAACCAAAGCGGGCCGGCGCTTGAGGCCGGGGTGCTCATACCACCAGATCTCACCCCGCCTCACTGCTGCTGCTCGCGTTCAGCACGAGCAAACGCATCGCCGATCGTCTCGCCGTGCTCGGCTATCTCTTCTCGATCGAGCCGGCCCAGTTTCCCGGCTGAGGATGCGCGACGCAGGGCAGAGAGGTTCCCCCACTCATCGACTACGTCTCCAGGCCTTACGGCTTCAGGGTTGGCGGGGTCGTTGCAGCGCGCGGCCAGGATCTCCGTGACGGGCTCGATCTCCGAGTCCGGCAGCTCGTCGACCAGTCTGTGCAACTGCTCCTTTGCGCTCATGCCCCCAATGGTACCGCAGCCTAGGGGCGAAGCCACAAAGGTCGCCTCAAAGGACGCGCTTGCCAGCGCGTCCCCGCTAACAAGCCTTCTCACCTCGTCCCGCACCTCCGGTGTCGGGACTGGAGCGGCAGTCAAAAAGGCAACGACAGGTTGCCGTGGAAACTTTCATGGTCGCCTTCGGGCGGCCAGGATTGAAGTAAGTAACAAGTAACGAGTAATGAGTAAAGTGAAAAGTAAATCTCACTCGACCTCTGTCCTGAACCATGTCCTTTAGTCCAACACCTGAGCGTTTCGTCCTTGGAGACGCGATTGGAGCTGGGCCGATGCGTAGTCGATTGACAGCGCGCGCTGACGCTTCAGCGGGGCGTGCCCGTCTGCGCACCCCGTTTGCGCAGCCAGTCGAGAAGTTCGTTGGCGAGCTGGATAAACGGCTTTGGGGACATGAAGTTTTTGGCGATGCCTGGGACCTTTGTCGACCCGATGTCGAGCTCGCCGCTGGGCCTGTCGACCGTGTCTGCTGTGGTGGGGTTGTGGCTCGTCATGGGGCTCATGATAGCCCTCCGATCAGCTCGACGATCGCTGTGAGCACCAGCAGGGCGAGGGCCGCTTCGAATGAGGCGTCCTTGTGTGCGAGCTCCCGCTTGTTGATCTCGACGGCCTTGGTGAGCCCCTCGAGTAGCGTCTCTTCGAGTTGCTCCTCGTCCTGGGTCTCGCGCGCGGCTTGCATATCGGCCAGCGACGGGCCTGTTTCTTCTGCGCCGGGAAGGCGCAGAGTCCTGGCGGCCATCGCGAAGGACAGGCAGATCAGCGCGAGCGTGGCGATCCGCAGCGGCCCTGGGGCGCCGATGCCGTCCAGGATCGTGGCCAGTGCAGCGTCGAGCGCCATCATGCCCAGCGCGGCGGTGTCCAGGGACGCCGAGCGGGAGGCTTGTGTTTGCAGCTGGCTCTCGCCCAGCGAGCGTAAGCCCGAGGTCAGCAGCGAGGGGGCTCTTCGATGAGCTGGCACAGCGGTCTCCTTCGGTCGGCCGGTCGTGGGAGGTCCCTTATCTCCTCTAACGGCCACCCGGCCCAAACGGGACACGGTGGACCTTTGCGCAGCTTCGACGGGCGACCCCGCCCCGTGATCACCCCGGCTGGTCTGTGCTCCTTGCGCCGGCCCACACCGCGGCCCGCCACCGCGAGCCCACGAGCGATGACCCCAGCGCACGCATCCTCGTGTCACACAAAGCTTGTGTCGAACAACGTAGTAACAAGTAACAAGTAAAGTGAAAAGTAAATCTCACTCAACCTCTAACCTGAACCATGTCCTTTAGTCCAACACCTGAGCGTTTCGTCCTTGGAGACGCGATTGGGAAGGGCGTCGATCGCCGGGGAACGGTCGATGCGCCTAACGCACGTTTGGCGGTTGGCCCACTTTCAGCTGTTCGCAGATCGCCCTTGTCAGGCCCGGACCGATCTGCCGGTGGCGCGGAACGGCTGAGACGTCACCTTTCGGGCCACGCCACTTGGTGTGCTTCGATCCGCCAATCTCTTGACAACCTTCAGCTCGTAGGTGGCGCTCGAGATCGCGCCGCTTCATGCCGCGGCGACGAGGCGCACGTGCTGGAGGTCGGCCGTCGGCCGCTTGCCGGCAAGCTCTTCGTCCGGCGTGAGCACCGTCTTCAGAGCGTCCAGTGCGTTCTCCATCGCTTCCTCGCGTGTACGTCCCTGGCTGAGCGCGCCCGGAACCTCGAGCACGCGCGCCACGATCCACCCCTGCTCGTCGGGTGCGTCGAAGGCGACTGTCAGGTCGACGCTTGCGTCCATGTCGGTCATGATGCCAGAACCTCCCTTCTTCATCAACCTACGAGCGGTAGCGCTCGCGGCAAGCGCACCGTAGCGGTCGTGAGCGACGGTTCGTCCTCACAAGCGCAGCGATGCGCAGTATTGCGGAGGCCTGAGCCCCAAACCTGGCGCGTTAGCGCTCATGGCTGGAGCGCCGCCTCTGGCCAGGGCCGGCCTCTGCTCGAGCGCCATCGCTCCGAACCCTCTCCGGCGGTGGCGTTCTAGCAGGCGCCGGTGCGCGCCACACAACGCGGGTTGGCCGCCACCCCACCACAAGCTTGCAGTCAGCAAGGACGTAAACAAGTAATGGCTCTCTCGAACCTCACTGAGCCTGTGTCCTTTATC
>DAHUYZ010000070.1 GCA_027306855.1 Solirubrobacterales bacterium
AAGGCTCTCGCGGGCCGTCCCGAACACGAGCAGATCGGCATGCTCATAGGCGGCGAGCTCGTGCAGAGCGCGGATCGGCCACGAAGACGAGCTCCAGTGGAGGATCGGCTGTCGGGAGTCGCCTGGGCCGTTCATCGCGGTCAGCAGCGTCTCCACCTCCGCATGAACCTGCTCTTGTGCCTCATCGCTCGACCCGCGGGCCAGCACCGGGTGATAGGGGAACACGATCGTCAGTCGCCCCTGCACGATCGTCGCAAGCTCGTGCGCCAACGCGAGGGCATCGCGACCCGCCTGGTCGGATGCGTAGCCCACCACGATCTTCTCGAACACCAGTGCTCCCTTCTGTTCGCTCCATGTCATCGTCGTGGAAGCGTTGATCGTCACCGTATGGGTAGCGGTTTGACCATTCATCGGGACTGGGCCGTGCGGGGCATGTGGAGGAATACGTATGCCCTGGCCGTTGCGGAGGAATACCTTCGCCCTGGAATGCAGCCCGTAATCGGTGTAAGGCCATGCTCCAGCGCGTAGCCGTCGGTCGCTGGTCGCTGGAGGCCTACCGGGCCGTCGTACCCGAGCGAATCCTGCACGAGTTGCGAGAGCAGGCGCGGGCACTCGAGGGCGCGCGCGTTCTGCACATCAATGCGACGCCGTACGGGGGTGGCGTCTCCGAGCTGTTGCGCTCATCGGTGCCGCTGCTGCGCGACCTCGGACTCGAGGTCGACTGGAAGGTGATCACCGGGCGCGATGATTTCTTCCGGGCAACCAAGGCGCTGCACAATGGGCTGCAGGGCGCCACTAAGGCGCCGAGCGAGGCCGAGAAGGCGGCCTGGTTGGACTGCGCCCGCGAAAATGTCGAGAGCATCGACGGGAGCTACGACTTCATCGTCGTTCACGACCCGCAGCCCGCGGCGCTCGCGACCCTGTACAGCGAGGGCGCTGCTCGCTGGGTGTGGCGCTGCCATATCGACACTTCCGAGCCCAACTCTGAGACATGGGCGTTTCTGCGGCCGTTCCTGGCCAAGTTCGACGCGGCCGTGTTCACGATGCCGGAATTCGTGCCGCCCGACCTGCCGGTGGCGCGCGTGCGCACGATCCCGCCCGCGATCGACCCGCTCAGCCCGAAGAACTTCGAGCTGGCCCATGACAACGCGCGCCAGATCCTCGACTGGATCGGCGTCGCGGTTCCGGGGCCGCTCGTCACGCAGGTCTCGCGCTTCGACGCCTGGAAGGATCCGCTCGGCGTGATTGCCGCCTACCGGCTTGCACGCGAGCAGATACCGAGCTTGCAGCTGGCGCTGATCGGATCGATGGCGTTAGACGACCCCGAGGGCTGGGATGTCTACCGGCAGGTTGCCGAGCACGCGGGCGATGACGCGCTCATCCACCTCTACACCAACCTGACGGGGGTCAGCAACGTCGAGGTCAACGCATTTCAGAGGCTCTCCGACGTGGTCGTGCAGAAGTCGATTCGCGAGGGCTTCGGCCTGGTCGTCTCGGAGTCGATGTGGAAGCGCACTCCGGTCGTCGCCGGGCGCGCAGGGGGCATCCCGCTGCAGATGCCCGAGGGCATCGGCGGACTGCTGGTCGATTCTGTCGAGGAGTGCGCCGAAGCGATGCTGAGGCTGCTCAGCGACCGTGTGCTCGCCGACGAGCTTGCCCACGCTGGACGCGAGCACGTGCGCGAGCACTTCCTATTGCCGCGGCTGCTGGCCGACGAGCTGAGGCTGCTCGGCGAGCTCGGAGCGCGTCCGGATGCCGACGATCGCGCGACGGGGCAGGTGCGCGAGGCGACGTCGCCCGGCGCGCTTCCCACCTCCAACCGATGAGCGAGCCGGCACAGGCGCCGGCCGACGGCGAGTCGGCCGCGCAGCTCGACCCCGAGCAGCACCTCGAGGTGCTGTTGCGGCGCCTGCGCGCCAGGCGCGGCGGCCTCTCCGCGCGCGAGGCTCAGCGGCGTCTCGTGCAGTATGGGCCCAACGAGCTGCGCCGTCGCGGCGGAACGCGCTGGCCGAAGGAGCTCGCGCGCCAGTTCACCCATCCGCTCGCGCTGCTGCTGTGGGCCGCCACGCTGCTCGCGTGGCTCGCCGGGATCGTGGCCGTGGCGATCGCGATCGTGGTGGTGATCGTGATCAACGCCGTCTTTGCCTTCATTCAGGAGGCCCAGGCTGAGCGTGCCGTGGAGGCGCTTGCGGCGTTCCTGCCGGCTCAGGCCAAGGTGTTGCGTGATGGCTCGGAGCGCACCATCCCGGCACGCGATCTGGTGCCGGGCGATGTGCTCGTCATAGAGGAGGGCGACCGCATCTCCGCCGATGCGCGCCTGCTGACGGGCACGCTCGAGGTCGACACGTCGATGCTCACCGGCGAGTCGGTCCCGGTGCTGCGCTCGGCCGAGCAGCTCGACACTCGCGTCCCTCTGCTCTCGGCGCATGAGCTGGTTCTAAGTGGGACCGCCTGCACCGAGGGCGATGGGCGAGCGCTCGTGTTCGCCACCGGCATGCACACCGAGATCGGCCGCATCGCGGCGCTGTCCGAGCGGGTCACCGCCGAGGAGAGCCCGCTCGAACAGCAGGTCCGCCGCGTGGCGTGGCTGATCGCGCTGATCGCCGTCGCGCTCGGGATCGCCTTCATGCCGCTGGCGATGCTTGGCGCGGGCCTGCCGTTCAAAGACGCGGTCATCTTCGCCGTCGGCCTGCTCGTCGGCAACGTCCCGGAGGGACTGCTCCCCGTGATCACGCTCGCCTTGGCGGTGGGCGTGCGCGGGCTCGTGCGCCAGGGAGCGGTGGTCAAGCGCCTGTCCGCAGTGGAGACGCTCGGCTCGACCGACGTGATCTGCACCGACAAGACGGGCACGCTCACGGAGAACCGTATGCGCGTCACCTCAGTGTGGTCGCCTCCCGAAGAACTCGACATCGTGACCGGCGGTGAGCCGGGATCCGCGCTGCGCGAGTTGGCGATGGCGATGGCCGCGTGCAACAACGCCGAGCTCAGCGATACGGGCGAGGCGTTCGGCGACCCGACCGAGCTCGCGCTGATGGCTGCCGCCGCGCGGCTCGGCGCTCCTCTCACTTCCGAGGAGCGCGCGAAGCTCAGGCGCCACGAGTTCCGCTTCGACCCGACGTTGAAGCTGATGTCCACGCTGGACGAGCGCGAAGGAGGGATATGGGTCGACGCGAAGGGGGCGCCTGAAGCGGTGCTGGCTCGCTCCACGAGCACGCTCATTGCCAACGGCGGGCAACAGCCACTCACCGACGGGGATCGCGAGCTGGTGGGCGCGAGAGTGGACGAGTACGCGCGCGCGGGCCTGCGCGTGCTGGCGCTGGCGCGACGACGACTGCCGGACGGAGGCGAGCTCCCCGAGCAACGCGATCAGGTCGAGCGCGACCTCTGCTTTCTGGGACTCGCGGCTATGCTCGATCCGCCGCGCCCAGAGGTCCCCCGGGCGGTGGCCGACTGCCACAGGGCGGGCATCCGCATCATCGTGATCACGGGTGATCACGGCCTCACCGCGGCGGCCGTGGCGCGTCAGGTCGGGATCGGCGGCGAGCAGCCCCAGATCGTCACCGGGGAGGAGCTCGAACGCATGGACGAGCAGGAGCTCGACGAGCTCTTGCGCGGCGGCGAGGAGCTGATCTTCGCGCGCTCCGCGCCGGAGGCGAAGCTGCGCATCGCCGACGCCCTGCGCGCGGAGGGACATGTGGTCGCGATGACAGGCGACGGCGTCAACGACGCCCCCGCGCTGCGCCGCGCCGACATCGGAATCGCGATGGGACGCTCGGGCACCGACGTGGCGCGCGAGGCCTCCACGATGGTGCTCACCGATGACAACTTCGCCACGATCGCGCTGGCGGTGCAGGCGGGGAGGCGCGTCTACGACAACATCCGCAAGTTCATCCTCTACATCTTCGCCCACGCCACTCCCGAGGTCGTCCCCTTCCTGGTGTTCGCGCTCGGCGGCGGCGCGATCCCGCTGCCGCTCACGGTGCTGCAGCTGCTCGCCTTCGACGTCGGCACCGAGACGCTCCCGGCGCTCGCGCTCGGGCGCGAGCCGGCCGAGCCCGGGCTGATGGAGCGCAAGCCCCGCAAGCGCAGCGAAAGCGTGATCCAGCCGCCCATGCTTTTGCGCGCATGGCTCTTTCTCGGGCTGATCTCGGCGGCGCTGGAGATGGGGGGCTTCTTCTATGTGCTCACGAAAGCGGGCTGGAGCTCAGGCGATCCGACCGGCGCCGGGCACCCCTTGCACTATGGCTACATGCAGGCCACCACAATGACCTTCTTCTCGATGGTGGCCTGCCAGATCGGCACCGCCTTTGCGGCGCGCACCGACCGCGCCTCGCTGCGCTCGGTGGGCGTGTTCTCAAATCGCCTGCTGCTCTACGGAATCGCGTTCGAGTTGGCGCTCGCCGCGGCCATCATCTACGTGCCGCCGTTGCAATCGCTGCTCTCCACCGCCGCGCTGCCGCCCGACGCGCTGCTGCTCGCGCTCCCGTTCCCGTTCATCGTGTGGGGCGCCGATGAGTTGCGCCGCTGGCTGTTGCGCCGCCGCGAGACGTCTATGACGGCCGCGCCCGGTAGTGCTCGCGCCAGATGAGCCTGTGGATGGGGATCCAGCGGGGGATGCTGCGGATGCCGGGGATCAGCGGGACCAGGATGAAGGCGAGGCTGAGCACCGTCATCACGAGCACAACGAGGATGTCGGCGTTGGCTGAGCTCTTGAAGGGTTCGATCTGGTACCAGAGCGTGTACAGCCACAGCCAAGACTGACCGGGGTAGGAGCCGGTCTCGTTCATCATGCCCCACTGGCCACCGAGCAGGTGCTGGGTCTGCGCGCGTTCTTCGAGCAGCCCGCCGTCGGACATGAAGAGCAGCGGCTTGGTGTAGTCGGTCTGGAAGAACTGGTTGCTGCGCAGCAGGTTGCCTTCGAGACCCCCTGTTTGCGCCAAGCCAAGCAGCGCGCTCATCATCGCGGGCACCGGGCCATACGAGCCGGGCTGCACGGTCAGCGTGCCGTTCGCGGCGACGGTCGCCTTTTCGAGAGCCTTCCCGTACGCTTCGGCCCATTCCTTGCGCTGCTTTGCCGGGGCGGCGTTATAGGCGGCGGTCGCGCTCTTCAGCGCCGGGTCGTTCGTGATCGTCTGCAGCGGTTCGAGCACATAGGCGTTAGCGGTGTCGATCGGATGGCTGACGCCGAGCCATTCCTGCGGTTTTAGAAAGGCCGCGTGCTGACCTTCGGAGGCGTGGTTGTAGGGAGGGCCGTATTCGGCGGTTTTGCTCGTGCCGGCGAGCTCGCTGACGGCGGTCTTCGTGAAGTCGGCGGGCAGCTGGCGCGACCACTGGGCGATCGTGCTCGGCTTCTCATCCGGCGAGGAGAACAGGATCGTGAGCACGATCGCAAGCAGCGTCATCGCGACGAGCGCGATCACGAGCTCCTTGATCAAGTCATAGGGCGCGTAGGGCCCTTTCCAGGGGAGCGTCTTTGTGCTTGGCGGGCTCACCTCGACACGTCCGATGGGCCATCGCTACGGGCAGCGCCGGCGGGCTCCTGCGCGCCTGCGCGGGCGGTGAGCTCGAACGGGGGCACCACCCCGTGGCGGCGGACGAGCAATACGTGTCCTGCGACGAGCGCTACCACTGCGACAGGGAACAGCAGAACGTGCCAGCTGTACATCTGGCCGAAGTTCGTGACATTGAAGAACGCCCCGATGCCGACCGAGTTCATCGCGTCCTTGGCCTGCGTCGAGATCCACTGCGCGTCGTAGTTCTGCTGGGAGACATAGCCGGTCAGCGCGGTTGGAATCGCGACGAGGAACGTGATCGCGCCCGTTACCCACACGCGCGTGCGCCCGCCGCGCCAGGCCGCCATCCAGTACTTGCCCCACAGGTGCACGACCATCGTGAAGAAGAACAGCTCGACCGCCCAGAGATGAATCGAGTTGAAGAAGTGTCCGACGCCCGTATCGTGCCACCAGGCGGGCCCCTTGAGGGACAGGATCATGCCGGAGCCCACGATCACGATCAGCGCCGCAAGCGTGGCTACGCCGAAGACGTAGATCCAGGACGCCACATATGTGGGCTGCCCGTCGGGAAGGAGCTTCTCGGGGGGCAGCGCGCCGACCGCCGCTTCGCGGGTGCGCACCGTCCAGGAACGTTTGGGGCGTGTAGCGACGCTCACGGCCGCCTCCACTCTTCGCGTGCCCGTTGCCGTCTGGCCGCACCCGGGAACGGCAGGGCAATCGCGAGCGCGAACACGACGAGCATCACCGCGATCACGACGAGGTTGGCGACGGACAGCTGGATGAAGTGCCAGTGAACGACGTGCGCCGGGTTGTTCAGGTTGAAGACCGCCCCCACCGGTGTCATGCGCGCCAACCGTATACGCTCCGCGCGCGCGGCGCCTCCGTAGTTACCTGCAATCCGATGACGGACTTACTCGGCTGGCGCGCTGCGGGCGCGGACATAAGCTCGACTCATGCCTTCCGCAGACGAGCACGACGAGGACTTTCGGGTGGTGATCGCCGGCGGTGGCGTGGCGGCGCTCGAGGGCGCGCTCGCGCTGCGCGATCTGGCGGGCGATCGCGTCGCGATCGAAATGCTCGCGCCGTCCGCTGAGTTCGTCTACCGGCCGATGGCGGTGCGCGAGCCGTTCGCGTACGGGCCCGCACACCGCTATCCGCTCGCGGACATCGCCCGTGACGCGGGCGTGACACTGCGCCAGGAAGGGTTCGCATGGGTCGATGCGCCGTCGCGCACGGCCCACACGGACGCGGGCGAGGCGCTCTCCTACGACGCCCTGCTGCTTGCGCTCGGCGCGCGCATCCAGACGCGCTACCCCCATGCCCACACGGTCGACGACCGGCATCTCGACGACATCCTGCACGGCCTCGTACAGGACGTGGAGGCCGGCTACGTCACGCGCCTCGCGTTCGTCGTGCCGGGGCGAATGGGCTGGCAGCTGCCGATCTACGAGCTCGCGCTGATGACCATGGCACGCGCCTATGAGGCCGGATCGAGATTGTCGGTGACGATCGTGACCCCCGAGGAGGCGCCGCTAGCGATCTTCGGCATCGGCGCGAGCCAGGCCGTCGCCGAGCTGTTGCGCGAGAGCGCGATCAGAGTGATCACCTCCGCCTATGTCGAGGTCCCGCAATGGGACACGGTGATCGTCAATCCAGGCGACCGGCACCTGGAGGTGGACCGCGTGGTTGCGCTGCCCGAGCTGTTCGGCCCGGCGGTACGCGGGCTGCCGGTTGCGGAGCACGGCTTCATCCCGATCGATCAGCACAGCAATGTGCGCGGCGCCGAGCGCGTCTATGCGGCGGGGGACGCGACCGACTTCGCGATCAAGCACGGCGGGATCGCCGCGCAGCAGGCCGACGTGGCGGCGGAAGCGATAGCTGCGCTTGCAGGCGCTCCTGTCCAGCCACAGCAATTTACGCCCACGATCTACGGCATGCTGCTGACGGGAGGGCAGCCCCGCTACCTGCGCGCTCGCATAACGGGCGGCCACGGGTTCAGCTCGGAGGTCTCCAAGGACCCGCTCTGGACGCCGCCGCGCAAGATCGCCGCGCGATATCTCGCGCCCTATCTCGAGGCGCTCGACGCCAAGGGAGCCTGATGCGCATAGGAATACTCACCGGAGGCGGCGACTGCCCGGGCCTGAACGCCGTAATCCGAGCGATCGTGCGCCGAGGCGTCGATCTCGGCGGACACACTTTCTACGGCTTCCGGTCGGGCTGGGCCGGCATGCTCGCACACGACGGCATCGAGCTGACGCGCGCGAACACGGCGGGGATCCTCCCGCGAGGAGGCACGATCCTCGGCACTTCGCGCACCAATCCGCTGTCGAGCACAGGCGGCGTCGGCGCCATCATCGAGACCTTCGAGCGTGAGTGCTTGGACGCGCTGATCCCGATCGGCGGCGAGGACACCCTCGGCGTGGCGCTCGCGCTGTGGCGGGAGGGCCTGCCGATCGTAGGAGTGCCGAAGACGATCGACAACGACATCGGTCACACCGACGTGACGTTCGGCTTCCACACGGCCGTGCAGATAGCGACGGAGGCGATCGATCGCCTTCATACGACCGCCGAGTCCCACAACCGCGTGATGGTCGTGGAGGTCATGGGCCGTCATGCCGGCTGGATCGCGACATACGCCGGTATTGCGGGGGGCGCCGACGCGATCCTCGTTCCCGAGCGCCCGTTCGACATCGAGGACGTCTGCTCACGCCTGCGCCGCCGCCATTCGAGCGGCTTGACTTTCTCGATCGTCGTCGTCTCTGAGGGCGCCAAGCCGCTACAGGGCAGCACGATGACGCTCGGCGCCCCAGGCGAGTCCGACGAGTTCGGCCACGAGCGCCTTGGCGGCATTGGGGTGGCACTCGAGCGGGAGATCGAGTCGCTGACGGGTTTTCAGACGCGCGCGACGATCCTTGGGCACGTCCAGCGAGGGGGCACACCGACGGCGTACGACCGCGTGCTCGCAACCCGTTTCGGCGTGGCGGCGATGGACGCCGCCACCGGTGGCCGGTTCGGTCATATGGTCGCGCTTCACGGGAGCGAGATCGTCGAGGTGGACCTCGAGGAGGCGCTGCGCGAGCCGAAGCTGCTCGACCCAAAGCTCTACGAGACGGCTGAAGTCTTCTTCGGTTGAGCCGGCTCGCTCAGGCCCGATGCTCGCGGGCTGCCTGGACTGCCGCCGGACGCGTGCCGGACGCCCCGCTCGAGGGCTGGGGCGGCA